>NZ_FNSN01000004.1 GCF_900105345.1 Arthrobacter woluwensis | reverse complement strand
GGTCACGCTGATCTGCCCGCCGGGGACGAGGACGCCGCCTTCGACGCGGAGTGTGCCACCTGGCGGGATGGTGGATGAGCTGTTCCGGTTGGCCCCGTCAAGGGCCTGCTGCTTCCGTGCCAGCTCATCGACCCGGTTCCGCGCATCGGTGACACCGAAGGGGCGGGGGATGAAGCTGTTTATCCACTGGCACCAATGTCACCTCCTGTCAGGTCGGCAAGGGTCGGCTTCCAGGTCTTCATGTCCTGGCTCAGGGAGTACGATGACAGGCCAGACAGCATCAAGCTCGATGGCGAACTCGTCCAGGTCGACGGGGGTCTTGCCCGACGCGGACGTTGACCTGTGCGGTATCGCCCAGGGTCAGGTCCGCCGGCCCGGTGTAGTAGTCCCGTCGCCGGGGATCTTCGCTTCAAGAGTCACGAGGGTCTGGCCGCCGAAGAACGCTTGCTTCATGCGGGCCATGTGGGCGGCGATGGTTTCTTCGCTGTCCACGCCGGAGAAGTTGCGGCGTTCTTCCAGGCGTGGCCATCCAGCGGCTTCCCGGATGGTGTCGATCCCGGGTGCGGAGATCAGCCGGGATTCGCCTTCACCGTCGCCGACTGCGGTGACGAGGGTCGCGGCGTCTCCCTGGCCCCACCGGGTCTCTGGGGTGGCGTCGGTGATGTTCACCCGGAGATGAACGCGTGCTCCGGGGTGGTGGTGCGGTTGCCCATGGTGGGGCGCATCCGTGCGATCTTCCGCACCCGCGACTGGGCGGCGTCGGCCCATTGGATATCAATCATCCAGTCGAAGCCGGGGAAGCGTTGGACAGTTCCGTGAGACGGTCCCCGATCCTGGTGTTCTCCGCGTCCTGATAGAGGCGTTCCAAGATCACCCCCGTCAGTGGGGCGTCCACCTCGAGGCCGATGCCGTTGACGTTCGCGGCGTTGATCATGGCGGCGAAGATGTTGGCCTGGTCGACGTCAAGGAACTCGGCGGTGGGCATGTACCGGCGCAGAAGGTATTCCTCCACGGTCCTGCAGGGATTTCCTGACCGTTGATACCTGGTGTGGCGGTGCTGTTGGGGATCCCGTGCCAGATGATCCGGCCATCCTCGTCGGTGACGAGGATGAGGGACTTCCACGGAACGATCAGCTTCTCCCAGTACCGGCTCTTGTAGAGGCGGCCTTCCCCGTCGAAGAACGGGGCGAAGAACTTGCCCTCGCCCACGCCCTTGAGCTGGCGGGTCAGGTCCTCCGCGATGACCAGGGGCGCTTCGTCTAGGACGGTGCCGGTGATCAGGTCACAGATGATGAACCTCACGGCATCCTAGGCTTCGTCAGCGGGGCATTCCTCAACCCAGAACTTCGTGATCTTCGGATCCACGGACACGCCCGTGAAGACGTTGCCGGTGACCTTGTCCACCCAGAAGCGCGGGATGGGCAGGAGTTTGCCGGGACGATGATCTCTTCGGTTTCGATGTAGCTGCTCATCAGGTAGTTGCCGGGGGCTGTCCAGCACAGCGGGGAGCGGGTCTGGGCGTTGGATGCCTGGGACTGCATGAGGGATGCGCACACATCCCACCGGCTGATCCCGGAGGCGATGGCACCCGAGTTCACGCTGGTCTGGACGAAGACCTTCATGCGCCGGTCGTAGGCTTCCGCGTTCATCGACATGGTCGCCACGGCACGGGAGCCGGTGCCATCACTGGCCGAGGTGGGGATGTTCGTGGAATTGACGGTGAAGGTGGTGCGCTTCCACGGTCCGACATGGGTCCAGACGGTGCCGTTGTAGACTGCGTGGGGAACCCGGGAAGGTCCATGCGGAGCCTCTGCAGGCCGCGCACCTTGGGCAGGGCGCGGGCCTCGGCCAGGCTGTTGACCGGGATCGGTGCTCCCGCTGCTGCGGTGATTGGCCGCTGATCGGTTACCACGGGGGAGCCGCTTCCGGCCTTGGGGACGTCGATGAACGCCAGAGTCAGGGCCAGACCTGGTTCGGGCTTCACCCCGCCGCCCGTGGTGGCGAGCGGGTCCGGGTCCCCGGTGAGTATCCGGACGACACCCTTACGGTTCGTCCCGCCGCTGGTGCCGTCATTCTGCGGGTTGCTGGGGTCCCAGACCTGAAGGATCACCCGGTCACGGCGGGGGTTGTTCGCATCCGCTGCGACCAGGGGGTCAACGGTGGCTGAAGTGGCCAGTCCGGTGAGGTACGCTCCCGTACTGGACGCGACCGCTGCCGGCCCTGCCGTTGCCAGGACATTGTTGCCCGAGAGGGTGATCGCCAGGGCGCGGGCGTCAAGGACACCGCTGCGGCTGGTCCCCACCGCGGCACCGGGGGCCAGGAGCCCGCGATGTCACGGCGCAGGGACTCTCCCGTGTAGAGGGGAGGGCCAGCGGGGGGGGGCGCGTTGATGAAGCTGGGGTCGATTGCGTCAAGAGGCACAGTAGGCCCTCCTAATTCCAGGTGTCAGTCCAGGCCACGGTGGCGGTGGCCTGGTTGGTGGAGAGGAACCCCTCAGCGTTGAAGGTGAGGGTCATGCCGGGCGGGGGTTGATCCACGATCCTCGTAGGGCGGTGCGCCGTGAGGCGGTGCCGTTCAGCAGGATCGTTTTCTTGTCCAGGTCGATCACGAGGAACTGCCCCACGGTCAGGACGAGGTTGAACGTCATGCGGTTGCCGAGGTCATCGGTGATCTGAGGGTTGGTCAGATGCGTGTTCACGGCGGCGATGGTCACCACGACCCGGGGTCCCGGTGCCGGAGGATCCGACCGTGACGGCGTTGTTCGTCACGGTCGCGGTGATCGCGAACGGCACGGTCAAACCGGCGAGCTGAACCTTCTCCGAGGTGCTCTTTCCCGCTGTGGACGTGTTACCGGAACGTGTACCCGCCGGAGGGTGCGGAGCCGCCATCGAAGTAGTCCCCGGCAAAGGCGACCGCAGCGGACTGGGTAGCAGCGGCGCTGATCTGACGGCGTCGAAGTCCAGCTTCACGCCGGAGGGGATGACGGTTCCGCCGTTGTACAGGTAGGGCACTGGCTGGCGTAGATTGTGCCTGCCGGGGCCTGTGCCGAGTGTGTGACCCTGCCCCCGGTGTTGTTGGTGGGGGCGCTCATGGACTCACTGATACGGGTGTTGGTGGAGTCGAAGAAGCGGATCCCGATCTGGCTGGTGTAGCCGGAATCGTTGGCCATCAGCATCGACACCGCCGCCCAGTCCCCGGGGAGAGGTTCACCCGCTGGTCCGTGGATGATGCGGCCAGGACGCCGGGTCGGGTTGCCCCGGAACCGGTGGTGAGTCTGCCCCAGGCCGTGCCGACGATCCACGCCGGAGGGGATACGGTCTCCCGCGTCAGGGCTCCACCGACACCGACCCAGCCAGAGGTGTCTACCTCGAAGGACGGGTTGTTGGACCAGTTGGTGTCCGCGACAGTGGTGGGCGGGATGACCAGGCCCCCATCGGTGATGGGGAGCCTGGCGACCCCGGAGCCGCTGATGTCGTTCGGTCCGGTCCCGGCGAATCGGCGGTGGTCCGTGGCGACGAACTGCACGTTCACGCTGATCGTCTCGACCCCGTCCCACACCACCTCCGGCGTTCCCACGACACGGACCATCGCGTACCGGGGTCAGTTCCGCTTCAGCGACGATCAGGGGCTTGTAGACCTTCATGGGCAGGGCGGCGACGAACTGGTCCCGCACGAGCGCCGCACGGGCGAACGACGGGACCACGAGGACGCCCCGGAGGACGTAGTTCGCGCCGTCGTAGTAGGCCGGGTCAGACCAGGCCCCGTCGCGGTCGGGCCACGGGTTCACGTCCCCGCGTGTTCCCGGGTTACCCCATCCTTCGATGGGTGCTGTGAGGACCCCGCCGACGGTGTCCGCCGGGTCAAGGTAGAGCCCTGACCCGCCGAACGTTCGCCCGCCGATGGTGGCCGTTACGATGTCGGTCACAGACCCTCCAATCGACGCGCCGTCTCAAGAGCGGTAGCGCGCGGGTTGCGGTTTCGTGGATGTCGATCTTCACGGGGGTCCGCCCATCGGCCCACCGTCCGTGACTTCCAGGAGCGGGCACGTAGGAGGCTGGCCGGTAGGGCTGGGAAGCGACGGCGCTGGGGATCTGCACCAGGGAATCCACAGCACGGGACACCAGCCCCGTACCGTCCCGGACACCAAGCGCCAGGCCAGCAGGGACCTGCCGCCCGACCTCATACCGGAACACCCGCGACGGTGAGTGGATCCCGAGGTTCTTCTTCACCTGCGAGGTCATCCGGTCGGTGACCTTCTTGATCGCCGCATCCACGGCCTTGAGGTTCCCGGACAGCCCGTTCACAAGACCCTGCTGCGCGGCGATCCCCGCCCCGTACATCCCATTCGCCAACGACATGCCCGCGGACTGGGACACCGAACCGAGCTGTTTCCACTGCCCGTTGAGCTGACCGACAAGACCCTTGCCCCCGGCGATGAGGGACTTAGCGATGGAGCCGCCCTTACCGGTGCCAAGCTCACCGATCTGCGCGAGCAGACTGGAATCAAGGCCCATGGACCGCAGCTTGTCGAGTTGGCCCTTGAACCCTTGGACGCTGCCTACGGTCTTCTTCGCAGCCGCCACAATGCCCTGAGCGCTACGCCCGGCAAGGTCCCCCAGGTTGAACTCGTCCCGGAACTTCTCAGCCGCGTCACTGGCCGCCTTGTCCCGGGTCTTGACCGCATCCGAAAGGCTCTTCTGCGCTGTCTTCAGACGGGACGCGATGCTGGCGCGCTGGGTGGTGAGTTTGGAGATCTGCGCGTTGCTGGCGCTGATCATCCGCGACGTCGCATCCAACGTCCGCCCCAGAGACGTTTCCCGGTTGGCCTCGGCAAGCTTCTGCCGGCCCTGAGCGACCAGGGACGCGACCTGCTTATTCCGCTTCGAGATCGCCGCGTAGTAGGCGGTCATCTTCTTCGCGTTAGCCTTCGCGTCCTTCCCCAGGGTCGGGGCCTTCACCCCGGAGACCTGAGCGGCACGGCTCATCAGCGACGAGGCGGCCTTGCGGAGCTGGTCAGCCTTTGTGAAGTGCTTCGTGGCCTCAGAGGTGACCTTCCGTGCCACAGCGGTAATGGCTGCCGTTGCCTGCGGCCCGGCCTTCTTCACCCCACCGGCAAGGCCCTGAACGATGAACTCACCGAACTGCCGGAACACTCGCGACGGTGAGTGGATCCCCAGGGCCGCTTTGAACGGCCCGACGATCCAGCCGGGGAGCTGGTTGAGGAAGAAGCTGCCAATGCTGGACAGGAGGCTGCCGGCACCGTTGAGAAGACCCTGGATCATGTCTCGACCGATCTGGACGAGGGAGCCCGTCAGACCGGAGAGCGCGCCGAGGATCTTGCCAGGGAGGTCACGGAAGAACGAGACCACGTTGTTGATCCCGGACGAGATCGCACCCGTGATGTTCGACCAGAGCCCGGTGAAGAACGACTTGATGCCGTTCCAGGCTGAAGACCACAGCGACCCGATCAGTGAAAGGCCACTACTAATCACGGTCCGGACAATGCTGATAGCACCCGTGACGATGGACCCGATGGTGTTCCAGATGCCCTTGAAAATGTTCTGGATCCCTTGCCACACCTGGGACCAGTTGCCCGAGATGATGCCAGTGACTACCTGGATCACACCCTGAACGATCTGCATGACCGATGTGATGACGTTGGCTATCGCGCCGAACACCGTCGTCACTACCGGCATGAGGGCCTGGATGACGGGGATCAAAACGGCCAAGAGGATATTGATCAGTGGGGTTATCGCGGACACGATCGCCGTGAACAGCGAGATCACGGGCGGCAGGACCGTTGAAACCAACATCGTGATCACCGGAACAAGCGCCGATACCAGAGCTGACACCAGCGGCATCAGAGCAGCAAGAACCTGCATCACCGCCGGGCCGATAACTTGGAAGATCTGGACGACCGCCGGTAGCAGGGTCGAAACGAGCTGTGCGAGTACGGGAGCCAGCTGCGATGCCAGTTGCGCGCCCAGTTGAGCGAATGCCGCCCCAAGAGGCTGGAAAGCAGTCGCCAATGCGCTGATTACGGGCGAGAAGGCCTGGAACTGAGCCGAAATCTGTGCCCACAACGCACGTCCAGCATCGGTTTGGGTGAAGAAGTATGCCAGTGCCGTCCCGACGCCAACGAGGGCAGACAGAATAGTGACGAACGGATTGGTTTTCAGGACCTTCGTGAAGAGGGCCGCTGCAATTGCTGCCCCCTTAGTCACCGCGGTGTACACCGAAGTTGCGGTTGTGAGGACTTTGAAAGCTATCGCGCTAGCGCCAATTGCTGCCGCAACTGCCTTGAACGCGGAGGCGTTCTCACGCACGAAGGCCACTGCCGATGCCGCCGCGAGTCCAAGGCGCTCCATGAACCCGGAGAACCCGGACGACGTGACGTCATCTCCACCTGCCTTGAAGGCAGCGAAGAAGGCCTGGACTGATCCGACAGCGCTACGCGCAAAAAGGCCGACGCGCTCGAGCACCCCAGCGAACCCGGTTGACGTCACATCTGAGCCGCCCGCTTGGTAGGCGGCGACCATCGCCGTGATCCCACCCTTGACTTCGTCGAACGCCTTGCGTGCTCCCGCGCCGATTCGGAGGAACGTTCCCACAAAACCGGTGGCATTGACCTGAGCATTTGCGTTCTGCCAGCCGCCAATCAGGGCGTCGTAGCCCTTCATGACGTTTGCGAAGACTGGCTTGAGCTTCTTGTTTACGCCATCGATGATCGGAATAAGCCCGTTCATCCCGTCCTTGGCTGCGCTCAAGAAAGGGAGCATGACGGTTTCGCCGACGCGTCCGAGGGCTGCTTTGAGGTTCGCCATCGAGCCACGGAAGGTCTCTCCGGACTTCAGGGCTGCACCGCCGAGGCCCTTCTCCATGGCGTTTTGGAAGGTCGCGAAGTCGATCTTGCCCTTGGAGGCGAGGTCGTACACCTCGTCGGAGGTCTTACCCAGTTCCTTGCCCAAGAGCTGGACAATCGGAATGCCAGCGTCGTTCAGCTGGGCGATGACATCGCCCTGGATCTTGTTCGACGCGGCGACCTTGTTGAAGATCGCTCCCATCTCACCCATGCCGACACCCGCAATGGTGGCCGAGTCGCCCACGAGCTTCAGGGTCCGTTCAAGGTCTTGGCCGGGTTTCACCCCAGCAGCGACCACGCCAGCAGCCACGGTGGCCGCGTCACCCATGCCGAACGCCGTGCCCTTCACTGCGGCCATGGCATTGTTCATGATCTTCGTTACCGACTGGGTGGAGTGGCCCAGCCCGGTGAGTTTGGCCTGCGCGTCCTCGATGTTCAGTGCTCGAGAGATCCCGCCTTTGACTGCCAGCCCTGCAACCATTGCAGGTCCAGCGACGGCGAGGACCTTGCCGGCGATACCGGCGAATGCAGCGCCGAACGAGCTTCCGCCGCGCTTGCCAGCGGCCGCGCTGCCCGCGTCTGCTGCCCCAGTTAGGTCGTTGACGATGCTCTTGCCAAGGCCCTTGGAGGAGGCGACGATGTTGACATAGGCGGTCGCCAGTTCAGACATGGGGCCTCCTGGAATGCGGCTAGCCCCCGCACCAGGACGGTGCAGGGGCTAGCGGTTTCTGTTGTAATAGGCGACTTGTCGTTCGGTGACGAACTTGACCACGCCGGCCTTGGTGGTGTGAGCAACCTTCCCCGGTGGGGGTTGCGGTGCACGCCGAGCCTGTTTCCACTTCTCGGCCTGTTCGAGGCTCATGGGTTTGCCCTTGAACGTCGTGGTGGTCTTGTCCTCGAACCCTGGGCGCGGAATGGGCTTGGGTGGGCGTTTGCCCTTCTGCCCGTCAGCGGTCTTCTGCCATGCCAGGACTGCCAAGCGGTCTGCTATCAAGGCAGTAAGTTGTTCGAGAAGCGTCCAGCCTTGTCCGAGCGCCCGCTTGGTCGCCGAATCGTCAGGGAGATGTTCAGCGAAATCGGCAACCTCCCAGAGGTGGAAGCCGGGAACCCTGCCGGTGCGGGTGAGACGGAGCCCGTAGTATCGCAAGAAGTCGGCCCGCAACTGCCCGCCGAACTCCCGAAGGAGAGCGGCGAGCGTTAGGAGTTTGGGGCCAGTTCCTTGATGAGGTCCTGGACCAGTTCACTGCCAGCTTCCACGGAGACCCGCCCCGTCTCGGGGTCCCTAACCGATTCGAGCGCCGTTTTGAATGACTCCTTGCCAAGCAGCCGGCGCAGGATCCGGGGGAGCCGCTGCACCTCACCCTCATCGAGGGAGTCCAGGTCGTCGAGAAGTTCGAAGTCATCGAGTGCGTCGGCCGCGATGGTGTACTCCTGACCATGCACAGTGACGGTCTTTGTGCCGTCCTTGTTGACCCTGGGCTTGCGATCCTGGGGCTTCTTGACACCTTCCGGGATGGTGGTGGTGTCGTCGGTGATCTTGATTTCAGACATGGGTGCCTCCTGCGGGCAGAGAACTTGGTAGGGGTTGCGGGACTGGTGGTGACCTGTGGGGCGCGGTCCCGCAACACGCGCCCCACAGGGGTTGGGATCAGGCCATGTAGATGTAGGCCTTGGTGCCGGTGGAGTCCGGGTAGGCGGTCAGGGTGACGTCGTAGCCGATGGCCTCGTCACCCTTGAGGGAGACGTCGCCGCGTTCGGTGACCTGTGCGTCCGGGAGGCAGATGCGGATGGTCTTGGCACCATCACGGACCTCGATGACCCAGACCAGGTGATCGGTCTGAGTGCCCTTGATCTTGATCGCCGAAGCGGTGGCCGTGGGGTCCGCGTAGTAGACCTTCAGGACCTCTGCGGACGTCTCGATCATGGTGAACTGGTAGGTCAGGTCGTGGCTGGTCTGGATCTTCCGGACCACGTCACCGTTCTGCCAGGCCTTGATGTCGGTCTGGTCGGTGCTGATCGCCTGGGTGATGCCGTCCTCGGAGGCATAGCCGAGATCCTTGAGGGCGGCGTTCAGGGCGGTCGTGGTGTCAGTGGGGAGTGCGGTTCCGAGCGGGCCGGACGAGATCGTTCCGGTGACCGCGACGCGCACATTGCCGGCAGTGAGTGCCATGTTGTCCCTCCTGGGGGCATGAAAAAAGCCCCGCCAGGTGGCAGGGCTTGCAAGGGTTGGATGGGGTTAGATCGGCGTCCCACGAACAGCGAGTTCGAAGTTCTGCCGGTAGCGCGGGATCTTGGCGTCCGGGTCAGGAATATCCACGAGCCCACCCATGGGGTGGGCCCAGTAGATGACGACATCCATTGCTTGGGAATCGGCACTGGCCGGGACAGTGATGGTGTCATTGCTCAGGGCCGACAGGTGCGCCCGGACGAGCTGCGCCTTGGCCTTAGCAACGTTCTTCGTCGGCCCCCACGTATCGACCATGAGGAACGCCTTCTCATGGATCGGCGAGAACTGCCGGCCACCAGCATCACTGATGAGAACGAACTGGTCCGGACGAGGATTCGGTTCAGTACCGACGACGGTCAGGCCAGGGATCCTCGCGATCAGCCATAGCCGGGCCGCTGCCATGGCATTGCCGAACAGGACAACTTGGTTAGCCACTACCCACCGCCTTCGACAGCGCACCGTACTTCGCCTCAGCCCGGTACGCCTCTTCGGTGTCGGGGTAGATGGCAACACGAGCACGGGCACCACCTGTATGGGTGTCGGTCTCGAACCCTGGGCCGGCTGCATTCGCGACGCGTTCCGCCTGGGACTCGAGGAAAGCGACTACAGGTGGTGCGTTGCGAAGTTCGCGGAACCCTCGCTGGTTGAGCTTCACCCTGATTGCCATCAGCCCTCCACCCGCTTGAGGTTGATCCGGTAACCCGGTGCCCATCGCCAAGGCCCGTGGTTGTAGTCCTCGGGCCACCCGACAGCGAAGAACTCAACGCCGTCGATGATGACCTTGTCCTGGGGCTTCGTGAACCCGGTGGGGCTATAGAGGTCCAGATCCCGGTCGACTCCGGAGCCTGTGGGGCGGATCTCCACGTCTGAACCGGGTGTTGCCCAGCCCATGACCTTCTGATCAGGGCGGTCCTCCCAGTGCTCCGGGAGCGGATCACCCATAGGATCCTCGCCCCCCGCAATGCGCTCCTGGTGACCGACCGTGTAGGGGGAGGGGAATTTCATGGTGTCCCGCCTTCGTAGATCGGTTCCCCGGCGATGTCTGTCCCGCAGGAGCAGTACATTGCCCCGAAGTTCAGACTGCACCAGGGCAGATGGCGTCCTTCCGGGCGGAATGCGATCTGCACCCCGAAAGCCTTGGACTTCCCGCAGCCGAGCGCGATCTTCTCCTGCTTGTTCAGGTAGTAGTTACCGTCAGGGTTCGAGATCTTCCAGGTCTGCTGGAATGGCCCTGCCCCCTGAGTCATAGACTCCATGCCCTCGCCGCCGTCGGGGGTGCCCATTGCGCGGCGAACGACGGAGCAGACGACCCGGCGACGGGTCGAAGCGCTGGCGTTGGCGGCCCCTGAGCAGACGTCCAAGATGAATTGGGACGCATCCTCAAGGGCAACCGTCGCCGCTGCTTCACCCCCGGTAGGGAAGTCGGGCCACCGCTGCTTCAGTTCCTCCACAGTGGCGAACGGAAACGGTGTCACATCAGCCATGGCCCGACCTCCTTACTCGTCCTCGGACTTCTCGCCCTCGCCATGGCCTTCGGGTTCCTTGGCCTTGGCGGCTCGCCCGGTCGCAGCCTTCCGGGCTGCCGGCTTGCGCCCCGCCGGGGCCTCGTACTCGTCCTCCGGGACGTACTGGGAACCCAGGGACTCGGCCAGCTCGTCGTCAACGACGACGGTGGATCCGGTGTAGGTGTCGATCATCCGGCGGCTCACGGGGTCACCTTGTCTTCCACGACGGCGAAGCGGTCCGTGAAGACGTACCAGCCGTAGACGATCTCGAGGCGGAGAGCGATCTGGTTGTTTCGCATGAGGTCGCCCTGGCCGTCCGGGTCGCCGTAACGGATCAGCTCGACCGGGAGTTCACGCTGAACGCCCCAGCGGATGCCGTTCTGGAAGTCGCCAACGATGGCGCGCAGCTTCGTGTCGGCCGCTTCCGGGGTGCCGGAGACGGTGTTGCCCGTCGCTGCCGGGACGCCGAGGAAGTCGGTGACGTTGGTGCCGAAGCCGAGGTTCGGGTAACGCTGCACACCTGAGGGGGAGCCGTCGGCGTTCTTGCTCTGCAAGTTCGCCAGGGCCCAGGCCATCTTCGGGTCGAGGGCGATGCCGTTGACACCCCAGTTAGTCGGGGAGTTCACCAGCAGACCGACAGCGGCACGAATGTCCTGATCTGCCTCCGAGGACGCGGTGATCTCCACGCGCTTCGTGGTGGCGTTCAGGTAGTTCGACCAGCTCGAGATCACGGTGCCCGTGAGCGGGTTGATGCGGTGGTACAGGCCCAGATCAAGACCTCGGGACAGTGCCTTACTGCCCGCAGTGGCCAGCTCGGACAGGATGCCAAGCTGGTAATCCTCGTCTGCCCACTGGACTTCCTGATTGAAACGGAGAGTGACCTGCGCCTTCTTCGGGGTGGATTTCACGGAGGTGAAGCCGCCCGTGGTGGAACCCTTCTGGGCTCCCTCCTCCACGAACTCCGCCTTCGGGAAGTCGTTGAAGATGATGTACTCCGTCTCGCCGAACCGCTGAGGTTCGCGGGCGGAGAGCTGGCCAACGGTCGAGCCCGTACGGGCTTCCGTGACAATGCCGTCAGCGATGTTCTTGGGGAGCATCACCTTGGCGTCGGTGGTCGTGAAAACGGCCATGATTTACCTCCAGGTGGGGTTAGTTGTTGCCGAAGAGCTTCCGAGCCGTCTCCCGGGTCGGGTCGTCGGTGATCTTGGATGGGGTCTTCCCCTGGGCGGGGACGACAGGTGCGGTCTGCTTGGTCCCACGGAAGGCCAGAAGCGCGTCAGCGGCGGCTTCAATCTCTTCCCTGGTTCCACCGCTCAGAAGGTTCTCCGGGACGCCCTTAGCGGCTGCCACAGAGGCGCGCAGTGCGGTCGCCTGAAGAGTGGCGTTCTCCTTGGCGAGCTGTTCAGCCCGCTCGGTAGCCTTCTGCAGTTCGGTCTTGTTCGCTTCCTCGAGCTTCGTGAACTGTTCAGCCTTGGCCTTCAGTTCCTCGTAGTCCGCGTACTTGTCGCGTTCACGAGCCAGACGCTGGCCCACGATCCGGTCAAGGTCCTCCTGCGTGGCAGGCGGGACGAATGCCTTCGGCTCGGGCTGGGGCAGGGGCTCGGTGGATTCTCCCGCTGGTGCGGTGTTGTTCGTGTCGCCCAAGGCGGCACCTCACTTTCCGTTTAGGCCCCGTACGGGCATAGAGGGTGAAAACCGCGCAGACGGGCGCGTACCGCTTCACGGGAGAACCGTGGAAGTCACTTCACGCCGAGTTCGGCGCGCATGTACTGAAGGACCTGGCTGGTCCGGTCCTTGGGAGAGGACTTCTCACCAATGGGGGTTTCCCAGTGGCCGGTGCCGGAACGGGAGCCGTCCTGTGTACGTTGGGCAGGGACCCAGATCTTGCCGTCCTGGGCCTGCTCGTAGCCCTTGCGGTAGGTATCCAGGTAGCGGTCCGCGTCGGCCTGCATCTGCACCGCGTTCTGAGGTGTGACCGCGACGACGGCGCAGCGGCAGTGGTCGTGGAAGGACTCGCCCAGGCGACGGGAGCCCCGGGGGTTGATGCCCCTGCCCTGCCCGCCACGGCGGCCCTTGGTCTTCTCCAACGGCACGCCACGGCCCACCACAGTCCCGGCAGAGTCCCGGGAGGTGTAGGCGGCACCGCGGGAGGCGAGCATCCCGCAGAACGCGCAGCAACCCGGCTTGGGGACGCGCTGGTAACCCATGCCGCCCTGCGCCTCGGCGTTGCCGATCATCGTGTCAGCCGCCATCGACGTAAGAATCCGTGTCAGCCCACCGGACAGGAGCGAGAACATCAACGCGTTACCGCCCTGCTCGAACACAGCAGGGCGGGAAGCCCAACCAGCCAACGAACTCCACCGGTCACTACCCGCGCCGGCGAGGCTCTGCGCGTCCACAGGGTTACGGACCTCAAGGACCTGTTGCAGCTCCGTGAAGAATTGCGCCGAGATCAGCGACGTCATCCCCGCGTACTGGTCACCCAGCACCGGCAACAGGTCCCGCATGGTCCGCTGCTTCACCTCAGGCGACGCGTCAAGGACCGGGCCGATAGTGCGCTGCAGGTCAACAAGAGCCCGGGTCGAAAGCTCACTAAGGAGCAACGAGTAGCCATTGACCATGGCGAGAGGAATCACAAGAGCCCTCCTCGAAGATGTCAGGTACCCGGCTCACGAATCGTGATCGGGGAACCTGGCATGAACTGCACATCGGGTAGCCCCGCAAGGGAGGCAGCAGACGATGCCTCAACACCGGCGCGACGCAGAACACCGAGTGCGTCAGCCTTTGCCTTCAGCACCTGGGCGTCCTCTAGTGCACTACTTGCCCCCCCCTGAAATAGATGCTCTGCCTTGCTGGTTGTCGGCCCCCTTGGCGACCTCAGCGGCAACCTCAGGAGTAACCGCGCTTTGACCGGCCACGCGGTTGATGAAGTCTGAGACCATTCCCTTCTGGGCCTCCTGGCGCAGGCTGTCCACCTCGTCATCGGTGAAGACCCGGCCAGCAAGAGTCGGGTACTGGATGATCTGAGGAAGCACAGGGGCGAGCTTCGTGAGGGCATCAGCCTCAGCCGACATCGAGCGGAACTCCGGATTACGGAACCGTGCCGAGAGCTTCCAGAACTCGTCCGGGAGGCTCGTCTCGTCCTCCTTGACCATGTAAGCCAACCCGGCGATCTCTTCGACAGCAGGGGCAAGCACGTACTGGTTCTGCCACATGATGTCGATCAGTAGCTCATGCTCTGCCGCACGGATCGCCTCGGCGCTGGACGGCTGATCATGAAGCACGCCGAGAGAAGATGGTGACAAGCCAGTCTCGCCGCTGAACGCCATCGCAACTGTCCGGAGCATGTCGCTGTGAGGTGTCATCGTCGCCTGCTGCAGCTGTTTGAGCTGCGGGATATCCCCGTCCTCGTCCTTCGTCAGGGCAAGCAGACGGGCCATAGCGAGCTTGAATTTGGCCTCTTCCACCGAACCGCTGAAGGCATCCTCCGCAATGCCCAAGATCGCGAGCTGCGGGGTCGAGTAGAACTCGGCGTTGCCTTCCATACGAACGAACGCACGAACTGCCATGTCGTTCAGGGCCATCACGGAATTCGTCAGGCGGGATCGACCGAACGGTGCATTGCCTTGCGGATCGTTACGGATGGCAACGGCAAGGACGCGCCCAATCGAATGTTTTTCCTTGTTCGACTTCCACTTGCCATCATCAAGCTTGCACGTGATCACTGAGTCTTCGAGCCACAGGACGAACTCGGTAGGGTTGCTGAGCTGATCGACGTCAGTGATGGTCAGGAGCGCCGACATTCGACGCTTACGCCTGTCCCAGATGCCAGCAGCAGACTCTGCGGAATGCCCAATGATCTGGGCAGGCGCTTCACCATCAGTACCCTTAGCAACGGTCATGAACGACACCGAATGCTTATTCGCGCCGGTCACGGCCTGCTGGAACTCGAGCCCGAAGTTGTTGGCCTTCAACACCTCGCCAAGATCGAACGGGTCCTCAGAACCAGGAAGATGAAGGCCATCAAACTGCACCCGCAGGGAAGGCCTACGAACCGCCATGGCTGCCCAGGACAGATAGAACTTCGCGTTCCGAAGCTGAGGCGGCAGAGCGATGCCGAGGTCCTTGAACGGGTTCTCAGCATCCGCGTACTGGGACCGGCGCAGCGTCTTCGGCAGGCGGGCCGCCCACGTAGCAAACAGCTTCCGGGCGATCCTCAGCTCATCATCGCCGAGCCCTTCGACCGTCAGTTTGGAAAGATCCTGGTAGCCCCAACTCATAGGAACCCTCCCTTCCGGCCAGGCCGTCGTTTCGTGGTCTTTGCGCCCCAGTACGCCAGGGTGGCGGCGTCCAGTAGGGCGACGCTGGTCCCGTCGGCGGGGGAGTCCCAGCCGAAGCCGCCAGCTTTGCCGATCTTGCGCTTGATGGCCGCCTCAGCCTGTGTGGTCAGTTCACTCTCGCCAGAGTGCTCGAGGCCGCCTTCGATCACGCCACGTTCGAACATGGAGTGCGCGGCGATGACTTCCTCGGTGTTCGGGGTCAGGATGGCCTTGGCCGGCACTTTCTCCTGGCGAAGCGCGTTCACGAGGAACCCGACCCCGGAGCGACCGTCGATGACGATCTGCGCGGCCTCGTCCTTCCGCTCGACCAGGAAGTCAACGAGCCAGGCAGTGGACTCAGACGCCGACATGGACTTGATCGCCTCCACGAAAATCGGCGCGTCCGGGTCGTCCGGACGCAGAGCACCGGAGAGAGCCACGGTCGCGCCGTCCGGGGAGAACTTCACCCCGAAGACCTTCCGGCCACCCTCAGGCTTAGTGCCCTTGCACTTGGCCCACAGGCCCGGAGAGAAGGCCGTCTTGACCGTCGTCCGCTCATCCCAGATACCAAGGCCCTCACGGAGGAACGATTCGACGTTCCCCAAGAGCTTCCGCATCCGCAGGATCGCGGCACGCTTCACACGGTGAGGGAAGGATGGGTTGGCTTTCGCCCACTGGGATTCGTCGTCCGGGTTGGCGTGCGGGTCAGCGGAGAACTCGACATAGAGGGTGTCGGGGTCGTCGTCGTGCAGCTTGGCGGAACGGCGGCCGCTGAACACCTCGCCCGGGTCAATCGGACGCGGCGGGGTGCCGATCAGGATGACCAGACCGTTCGCGGCGGCGTTCGTCGCCGGCACCATGTCTTCCATCGCCTTCTCGGTGAGAATCTGAGCCTCATCCAGGACGATGATGTCCACCTCCGCGAAGCCACGCCCGAAGCCAGCCTCACGGGCACCGAACAGGATCCGCGACCCGTTGGTGAACTCGATCTCCTGCTCACCATTGGTCTTGCGGATCGCCTTGATGAACGGGGCGATCCGCTTACGCTTCGCCATGGACTCCATGGCCTTGAAGGTCTCGTTGTGAGTCCTGGTTCGGTGAGCTGTCCAGAGAACAAGAGTCCCAGGGTCTCTCTGACAGAGAGCGAAGATCAGGGCACCGATGGTGAACGTCTTGCCGACCTGCCGGGGGATGGAGATGATCGCCCCACCGATACCGCATGCATACAGGCCATCCTCGCGCTGCGCGGTAATCGCCTTGCTCAAGCCGACCTGCCAGGTATCCATGTCGATACCCATCCGGTCCAGCTCCGGCGCGATCTCCGGCCAACGGTGCGTCATGATGCCCTCTGGCATCAGCAGGTGGCGGGCTACCTCAGATAGCAGTCGGTCCTTCCCACCTGTTGCCACCAGCCTTCACCCCTGCCTCTGCCCGGGAACGCTCTTCCTCGTCCTCCTGGGCTTCCTTCGCCTCAAGGGCCTCGATCTCCTTGGCGAGATCCACCAACCTCTTCGACAGCGCAGCAAGATCCCGAGGCGGAACGCCGTTGTCAATGTCCATCGAGATCTTGTCTCGTAACGCCCTTCGCAGGTAGAGTGGTGATAGCTTCGAGGCTTCAAAAACTGACATCGGCTCAGCGCTTCTCGCAGCCTCAACGGCCTCATCTTCAGGCCCCGCGACTCGGAGTGTCTTCTTCGACGTCAAACGAATCACCTCTTCTGAAACATCAACTAATTCCGCAATGCGGAAAAACCGCCTTTCCCTCTATGTGGAAAAAGGAACGGGGAGAGATCGCTATGCCGCGAGAGCGACTTGGGCGGGGTGGGGGACCGGGTTCCCCCTGGGGTCACCAGTTGACTGTTGTCACTGGGTCCGCGATGGCTGGCTTCGGTCGGCCTTTGCGGCGTTTGTTTCCGAGTTGTTGGTTGCAGAGGCGGCATAGCGTCTGGGAGTTGGCGAGGGTGTCTGGTCCGCCGAGGGAGTGGGGGGTGATGTGGTCTACTTCGGCGCTGTTGGGGAGTCGGCCTTGTTCCCAGTTGAGCCATACGCCGCAGTGTGGGCACCGTGTGAGGCCGCGTTCTTGGTCGATGCGTCTGCGTTCGCGTACGACGCGTTTCCATTGGCCTGTGCCTGTGCGGCTGGTGACCATTGGTTACTCGGGGATGACGCGGACACGCTCGGCCAGGAGTGTGATGGTGACCTGCTGTATGCCGCTCCTGGGCTCGTAAAGGCTCACGTGGATACCTTCGTCGGCGGACAGGTACCACGGGAAGGGCTGGCCGTCGATGAGGAGCGGCACGGCTCCTTTCGTGTGGTCCACGGTCACGAGGTCAGGGAGCTTGGTGACCTCGTGGATGCTCAGCTTCCGAATGTCGTTTGCCATGGGCCCTCCTTGCGTGGGGCGGGGGTTTGTTTCACCGGAGTTCCTTGATGGCGTCGGTGTCGTAGGCTTTGGCCCAGCCGTCTTGGAGTGTGAGGCCGTCGGTGTCTTTGCTGTGGTGCCAGCAGAGGTAGAGGGGGCCGGCTGGTGTGTCGAGGCGCATGATTGAGCGGGCTACTCGGCATTGGTCGCAGGGTGGCATGTGGGCCTCCTTGGTGCCAGGCTCCCGGCTCGTTCCCGGGTGGGCCGGGGATCCAGCGGTGCGGTCGTCGTGACCCAGCGACCGCGCTGGGAGTGAACATGGTCATGGAGTAGGCGCGTAGCGTCGCCTCGTTCTTAGGCCGCCGCTAAGCTCGGTCCTCTGCCAACGCTGAGCGTTGACGTCACCCGGCTTACCGTTCGCCAGCACGTTTAGGGAACTTGTCCTAGTACCTAGCAGCGGTCTCCATGACCACGAGAGCGATAGCTGGGAGTTGAACCCAGGCTCCCGACTTGGAAGGACGGCGCTCTACCAACTGAGCTACTATCGCGTGCACTCAGCCCGTGGGCTGAGGCGGTGCATCTCCCCGTGATGGGGCAACGCGGGCCAGCCATTCCCGGGGGAAGGCTGGCAGTTATGGCGCAGGTCGATTGTGGATCGCTCTCGCTGCGTCGGGTGCCATCTTTCGCTGATGGCGCGTGGGTGATCAACCCAGTGGACAGGCCTGGTGTTGCACCAGGCTGAGGACCCTACAGGGGGCGTGTGGTCCTGTTCGCTACGATCCTGCCCTTGGTGTGTACCCGCCCATTGCTGGGCGGGCTCCCGTCACCATCCGGAAGGAGGGCATGAAAAAAGCCGGTTGCTGTGCGATCCGGCTGTTTTGAGAGTTCTGCCCTCAACATGAACCACTTTAACACGGGCGTGTTAGTGGTTCAAGGTCATGTGAGGCGTGTTGCGGCTACGAACCATTTGAGGTTGTCGCCGTCCCATGTTGCCCCGCATCCGTCGCACCCTGCGGTCCATTCTCCGGGTTTGGCCATGGTGTCGTTGTCGTGGTCCCAGACATCGACCCAGAGGCATTGGTCGCGTTCTTCGCCGTGGAAGCGTTGGCCGCATGAGGGGCAGGGGATTGACGGGCGCATGGGTGGTTTGCGTTGGGTGAAGAGCGCGTTGATGCTGGTGACCCAGTCGGCGGTGATGTTTTCGAGGAAGGCTTCCCATTCGGGGTCGTCGAGGTCTGCCCAGATTTTGAGCACTTCGGGTGTCGGCGTTGAGCAGCGTTCGCCGGTTCGTTCTTCTTGGTGGATGACGAGGTCTTTGCGGATCTCGATGTCGAGGTCTACTGCGGCGGCGTTGATGGGTATCCGGCCTGCAGTGCCGCGTCCGTTGCCGCTGGTGCCGAGGTCGCTGCTGCAAGCCTCCTTGAGCTGTTCGAGTAGGGGCCTGTTGGTGGTGTAGCCGCCGTATCCGTCGCTGACGACGTGTTCGTTGATGAGCTGGTGGATGTTCTGGGCGAGGGTCACGGGGGTCCTTTCAGTTGGTCAGGTCGATGATGAACAGGACGCATGAGAGCGCAGATAGGCTCATGAGCGACCAGAATCGCCAGCCGATTGCGTACTTTGGTGGTTTTCGGATGCCGTGGCCGTGTTCGGCGCAGGCGTCGAGGCCTTTGCCGAACCATTCGGAGCGTTGGTGGGTGAGCCAGTGGTCGAAGTCTTCGGGTTTGCCGCCGCAGTCTCGCCAGGCGGTGCGGATGTGCTCTGGGCTGATCGCCATGTCAGCAGCACCCCGAATCGGGGAAGGCTGCAATGCAGTCAGGCTCAGCGTCGGGCACTTCAATGGACCTGGTCGGGGCGGGAAGGTTTGGCCGCGCAGACCGGGGGTACTCTGCGGTGTCCTGGACGAGATCCAGGTACCTGACGTAGGCGGCTTGCGGGTTCCCTGATGTGATGATTACCAGCCCGCCGCCTGGGTGGTACCGGCCGGATACGATCTCGACATCCTCGTAGAGGTAGAGCTTCTTGGACATGTCACGTGTCCTTTCCGTGGTGGGTGATGGTGAGTGTGATGGCGTTGGGGCCGGGGTGTCCTCGTCGGTGGTCGGGGCCTTCGAGTTCGCGCCAGGAGTCGTCGGGGATGAGCCCGGCGTCTACGAGGCCGTCAACGATGGCTTTGGTGGTGGGGGCGAGATTATTCGGATCCCACCTGCCGCCTCGGGTCTTGTGGATTCGGGCTTCGATGTGGACTGGGGTTTTGAGTTGGAGGCCGGGTGCGACTCGTTGGCATTCGGTCATTGCTGCTGTGCGCCATGCTTTGGTGAGGTGGGCTTTGGCGAGTGGGTGGAGTCGGTGGTTGCTGTTGATCCAGTCGCAGGGGGCTTCGATGGTGAAGATGAGGATGCGGGTCATCGCACGTTCCCCCTGTTGCGGGCCTGTTCGTCGTCAAGGATGCGTTGAGTCTCTTTGAGCGCCTGGCTAGTTTTCTTCGCGGTTCGCAAGGTCCATATGACGAATAAGAAAGTGGCGAGCGAGATCAGGATTGAGGCGGCCGACATGATGCTCATCGCACACCCCACATGCGGGCGAGGATGATGAGGATGCCGATGGCGAGGCCTACGGCGATTGCGGTGAGGATTCCGGTGTCAGGGTGCTTCATGGCTGCGTGCCTTTCTGGGGCGTGAAAATAGCCGCGCCCTTGTTCTGGGTGCGGCTTGAGGGTTTGGGGCGGTTGTAGGGGCGGTGGAGGGTTAATCAGGCGGGCTCTGGTCCGTCGAGGGGTTCGTAGTGTTGGCGGTGGTGGGTTTCTGGTCGCATGCCGGTGATGATTTCGGAGCGGCAGCCGGGGCACCATTTGCGGTCCGGTCTGTCGTCGGGGTGGATGGGGCATCGGGCGCCTGCGGGTTTGTCCGCGGCTGCGCGGGGCCAGAAGCGGGGGTCTTGGAAGGCGAGGCCTGGGGTGTTGGTTTTGTCGTCTCTCGCGGCTGTGCAGAGTGCGTGTGCGATGTCCGGGAAGGGTGCTGGGTGGTCGTGGTGCTTTTCCATGAGGGACATGAGTGATGGGACTGTCCAGGCTTGGCGGAGGTCGTGGAGGTGGTTGGCGAGGTTCACTGCCTGCCGCCGCGTGATCGGCATCATTAGCCCTCGTTCGCCTGGCGGCCAACTACCTCTGTCAGCCACGCTTCAACGTCGGCCTTCCTGTATCGAACGGCCCGAGTGCCGACTCGAATGAACGCCGGCCCGACGCCTCGGTATCGATCCTGCGCGAGCGACTGCACGCTCTTCCCCAACCAACTCGCTATCTCCTCGGCGGTCAGAAGTTCATCAAGCCCGCCAGTCTGAGTCGTGTGGCGCTTTACCTGGTTGCTGCCAAGCTCGGAGCGGAGCTCTTCGAGTTCTGCAATGAGCGCATCGATGCGGGCGACGATGTCGGAGTGGATCTTCGTGGTCATGGCTTGTCCTTTCGGATGATGGTTTCGGTCAGTCAGGGCGTCGCGGTCTCGCGCGTCACTATGGTGACGATCTGACTGAAAGTGATTGATCTCTTCTTTAGAACTTGAGTGGAGACTTAGGTGAGTTTCGCTACTTACGTAAGTAAGTACTCTTAACTCTGCGAGCTGTTTGCGACGGTTTTGCGACGGTTTTTGCTCGCAAACGGATCGCAAGTGCGATCGCATTTGCGAGGATTTTGCGACGGTTTGCGAGGCTACTTCGGTACCGTTTCGGGGTGCGTGACCCACTGTTCGCCCTTGTCAGCGGCGGTTTTGCAGTGGGTGCAGGCCCCGTCGAAGACGCGTTTGTTCTCGTGGTGTCTGACGTGGTTCCCGCGAGCCCCTGCGGAGGCCCTATTTTCGGTGAGGTTTTCGGGCTCCGTTTGGTGCTTCTCGTAGTCGTGGATTGCCCACTTCTGAGGGCCCTTCCTGTCGAGGAGGCCAGCGTCAACCAGCTCCTTGAACGGGGCCGCGCCACGCACTTTGCATGCCCGCTCAGCGAGCATCCCGCCACGCCCCTGCGCCTTCGCTTTCAGGATCAACTGGAGGTGGAGGAGCTGTGCCGAGTCGGTCAGGAACTCGATCTTCGGGTTGTCGAAGTAGTCAACGGAGACCTTCGCCCACAGCCGCTTGTCTGGGGCTGACATCCGCTCCTCCTTCCTGTTCTTGTCGTGCTGCCATGCGGTGGAGGGCTTCGAGTGCTTGTTGGGTGACGACGCCGTTGCCGCAGGCTTTGATCTGGTCGTTGGCGCTGATGTCCACGGCGGTGATCCAGCCGGCGGGTTGGCCCATCATCCACTCGGTGAAGGCGGGGTTGAGGCGATGCTTGCCGCGGCTGTTCGGTACGGTGGGCGGCGGCGAGGGCGTGCGCATGACGTTCTCCCACCGACGGATCGCGGGTGCGCGTTTGAGCCGATGGATGGTTTGAACGGCCTGGGCGAGTCGGGCGCGGGGGTCCATGCCGTCATGTGCGGGGGTTGCGGGGGGTTTGTTTCCGCGGTACTGGTACATGGTTCCTCCTTTCGCGGTCGACGTTGGCTGCTGCGAGGTCACCGACTGGGTCTGGGTGGTCGCGGGTTGCGCGGTGGTCGAGGTCTTCTTGCGCCTCGTACTCTTTGTGGTGGTCGCATTGGAAGCGGGTGAGGCAGACGCCGGTGTGGGAGCGGCAGAGGTGGCAGCAGCGATCCGTCATGCGGCGTCCTCGCGACCGGTGATGTGCTTCGCGATAAGGTCGGGACGGAACCCATACCAGTGCAGGTCTTCCTCAGGGGTGGATACGTAGAGGACGGGGGCCGCCATGTAGCCGAGGTTCTTGACGAAAAGGAATGCATAGGGATCTTCCGTGATGTCAACTCGTCCGTATACGACGCCAGCTTCGTCGAGGCGCTTTTTGGACAGGGTGCACTGCGAGCACTCGGGCTTCTCATAGATCACCACGGCGACACCGTCGCGGTCTTGAATTGTTCGAGGATCGTGAGTCATGTGTGAGTCCTGTGAGTTTGGGCGGGTGCTGTGCCGGTGAGCTACAGCACCCGCTTTTGGGCATGAAAAAAGCCAGTCTGTGTGTGACTGGCTCAGAAGGGAGGTGCGGCGTCCCAGCCTTGGGGTTCGGTTGGTGGCTGCTCCCACGCGGGTTGCGTTGGTGTCGACTGCCTGTTGTGCTGGACAGCGTCGAAAGGCTGGTTGCCGCCGTGTTGGCGCTGCTGGTTCTTCTCGTTCTTTTTGATGATCGAGACGCCGGTGACAGTCACATCCATGGACTTTTCGGGTCCGTTGCCTCTGTCGTAGTCGCGGGTGTAAAACTCGCCGTGAACTTTGACCTTGTCGCCGCTGAGTAGCCGGTCCGCGAAGTACTCTGCATCAGTGCCCCAGATGGTGCAGTTGAACCACTGCTCCCTCAGCTTTTCCCAGCTGCCGTCTTGCAGACGCTTGGATTTCGTGTCGCAGACGCTGAACGACAGGCGAGGCGATCCATTCTTGTCGAACTGGATATTTGAGTCCTTGCCGATGTTGCCAATGAAGGTAATCTCAGCCATTGGTTGCGGCCTCCTTGATGTAGTTCAGCTCGTCGAGGCTGGCACCGTTCTTCTGCGCTTCGGTCCAGAGGGCTTTGAGCTTGGGTTCGTTGCCGGCGATCTTGTCGGCTTCGGCCTGCCAGTTCCGGGGTGGTGGTGCGTCGGCGAGGGGCTGGACGGTGTAGATCTCGGACTTGCCGCGCTTGACGAGGAGTGCGGTCTTCAGCGGCCCGTTGATGTGGGACATGTGGCTGATGCGCACTCCGCCAACGGCTTGGTTGCCGAACATGACGGTGGGGTCGCAGAAGAGGGTGACGGATCGTCCGGCGTATTGTGTGGCGTCGGTGCCCCATGCGTTGGCGATGACCAGCAGCATCGACTTGGCGGGTCGCCAGGGGCGGGGGAAGCCTGCCAGGTGGAAGTTCCAGGGCTGTTCGGCGTTGTTGGGGGTGACCTTCTCAATGGTGAAGGTACGGGGTGCAACGAGTTCAACGGCGTCGAGCTGGTCGGATTTCGGGGCGAGGGAAGCGGTGATGTCCACCTAGATGCTCCTTTCAAGGGTGATCTGGTCTTCTTCGAACGGGTCGAACCATTTGGCAGCGGGGAGCGAGTATCGTTTGACGTTCGCCTGGTAGTAGTTGAGGGCGTCAGTGATTCGTTCCTCGGCAGCAACGAACGCCGTGATTAGCGTTGCCCGCCATGCGGGTGAGGGTTCTACCCGGCGTACGAACGTATTGGCCCCAGGGCAGAAACTGACAAAGTCAATCCATGTCCGTCCTGAAACCAGGAGCCCGGCCTGTAGCTGACCCCAGTGTTCGTCTGGAACTTTGTTGTCCACGACAGTTTGGAAGTGGGTGTCTGGGCCCGGGCATTTGATTTCGATGAGCCCGTCATCGCCCACGAGACCGTCCGGGCTATATCCGAGACTCCCGCCCTCGGTGTCTATGCGCATGAACCCGACCTCATCGACGGTGACGCCCGCGTGCTCGGCGTATGCGTCGCGCGCCCAAGGTTCGAGGAGGGTGCCGCGCTGCATTGCCTTGGTCGGGTACGTGGTGATGGGGTGCCCGGTGATGCGTTCGGCGGCGAGTTTGCGGATGAGCCGGCGGGACGTTTCGTTGTCCGCGATCCCGAGGCTGGGTGTGATGAGTTGGCCGATGACTGAGGCGGTGAGGATGCCGCAGCGTGCTTGGAGCCACTCGTCCGCGCCTTGCTCGAGGTTGTTGTAGATGGTGAGGGTCATGGGGTGTCCTTGTCGAGTCCGAGCATGGCGAGAACGTCGTCTGCGCTGTGTGCGATGCAGATCGCGGCCGCAGCGGTCTTCTCGTCGTCGGTGTTGTCGGCGGTGATGATGGTGCGGTCCTGGTAACCGACCGCGACGCCCTTGACGGGTGACGGGTTGATGGTGTGGTCGTAGCCCGCGTACTTCCGGGTCATGGCTTCACCCGCCCACGAGCAACATCCAGGGCGTGGATGGCTTCCCGATGCGTGTGAGCCAGGTGGACAGATTCTGGGTAGTTGAACTCCTTGTTCCAGAAGATGCGCTGAAGATCTGCTGCCAGCACGAACCAGTAGCCGCTCTTCTTGACGACACGGTCACGGTTGAGCCGCAGCCCAACCGGCCTGGGGTCCTTGCTCATTCGCCTTTCCTCCTGTCGGTTCCGTTGTGAGTAAAGAGTTGGTTCCGCATCTCGGTTGCGGCACGTGCGGCGGAGGCTATGTCGATGAATGCGCCGCAGTAGTAGACCTTGCCCCGGTGCTTCACCTGGGCTACAAATCGATTTCCTTTTGGGCTCACCCCCCGAACCCCCGTTCGAGAGTTGGCCTGTGCGCCTGCCCTGTTTTCCCCGTTCTGTTTGTTGGTCACTTCCCGAAGGTGGTCTGGGCGCACGCATGATGGGTTATGGCATACATGGTCGATCGCGAGGCCTGATGAGATGGGGCCGTAAAAAAGTTCGTAGGCAACTCGATGGGCGAGTTTCATACCTCCGTTGAAACGGAATTGTCCGTATCCGTGCTCGTTTCTGAATGCATTCCAGACCCAGCAGCTTTCGCTCTTGTCGACTTTCGACCAGAATCTGGCCTCATCCTGGGTCATGACTTGTCCTTTCTCATCTCGTCGGCGCGGTCGTTGTATCGGGTGTCCGCTTCAGCTTCCTCAGCCTCACGGTCCCGGTCGTCGGGCTCGTCGTAGTAGCCCATGCGGTTCTCCTTCCGGGCATGAAAAAAGCACCCAGGAAGGGTGCTTGGTATGTTTTGGGGATGGTTTCTGATGTTCCTGAGCCGTGGGCCGGGTTGATGGTGTCGGCGGGTTTTCGTTCGATGCGGGCGTTGGCTGTTGCTGCGGGCCTGTCGGGGCCGACGGTTGCCAGGTTGGTGAACGGGACTGGGACGTCGTCGGTGGAGACGGTCAATGCTGTGGCGTCGGCGTTGGGTGTCCGGGTACAGGATCTTCCCGGGGTTGGGGTGCGGGATGATTTCGGGGCTTACGTGCCGCCGGCTGAGTCGTCGCGTCTGACGTTGCAGCAACGCCAGCTGATTGATGCGCTGATCAGGAACATGACCGCCTAGACGGCTTGGTCGTGGGTGGCGAAGCGTTCGATGATGGGCGCCCATCTCGCGTACTTGTGGTTCTGCTCCACCCAGTATTCGAAGTGCGGATGCCCAGGGCCGACCGTCATTCCTTCGACCTGGCATTGCGCTTCGTGGAACACAGTCCAGTGGACTTCCGCGGCGCATTCGGCGTCGGTGAGGTGCTTCGCCCGGCGGAGGTCGTCTACTTGTCCAGCGGCGAGTGGGTCTTCGGTTTCATCAGGACTGACGTACACCACCTGGCGGCGCGTATTGCCAGGGAAGTCCTTCCACTCTTCGCCTTCGCGTTCCCAGATGGTCACGGGCTCACTCATCGTTTCTCCTGTAGGGGTTTGTGAACAGGGGCCCGTCGTCGCCTTCGAAGTCGTGGCGCTTCCCGTCGGCGAACCCTTCGTCCCACGCGTCGGCCAGCCCAGCCCGTGCTTCCCGGAGCTGCCGGACGAGTTCTTTCACGACGTCGGGACCGGTCTCCGCGATGAACACGGCATCGGCTTCGGTGAGCCTGGGCCGGCCGTTCATGAGGGTGTTTGGTCCCCACCACTTGAGGTCGTTGCTTGCGGCGTCGGCTAGGGCTTCGATCCGGTCAAGATCAAGCTCGGTCATCGTGGGTCTCCTTCCGAGAGGACGGTGGCGGGGCCGAGGCCCAGGATGAACTCGGGCGTGTGCTCGCCGTAAGCGGTCGGGTACTTCCACCACGTGCCACGCAAGTTCTTCCTCATGCAAACGAGAGCGTCACCGAAGACGTCGAGAACGACAGCGCGATACCCCAGTTTGTCGAGTTCGTCGGCGGCCTCGATCACCCGGGGCCGGCGGTACCCGGCGGCGAGGACCGCGGCGGCGAGTTCGTCCGACCACACGCTGATCACGCCAGCATCGGAGTCCGGGAAGGTGTCGCTCGTGGAGTGGATCAGCGCGGACAGCTCGTCGCGTTCAGCGGTCATGATATTTCCTCGGCTCTCCGCAGTATGTGAGGTCCGTCCCGTCGGACCGGTGGGTGCACTCATCGTCGTCAGGGTGGCCGTACACGCCTTGGAACTCGTGGTCCGGGATCGGGTGGCTGGACTCGTCGCCGTTCTCTGCCTCCTTCAACTTCGCGCGGAGCCATTGCGCTGCGAAGTCGGCGACGCTTCCCACGGGGAGGTCCTCGTCGCGCTCGAACGTGGCATCTGCTTCGTTGATGAGTTCCTGGATGATGGCCTTGCGCAGGTGCGGCAGGGCACGGTTGATTGCGGTGCGTGCTTCGTCCATGTCGCACCCGTAGTACTCGGCGACGTTCTCAACAGCGGATTCGAGGTGGTCAGGGTTCATCGCGGTCTCCGGTCCATGTCGTTGTGGGTAAAGAGTTCGTTGCGCTTAGCGATTACGGCCGCCTCGGCATCTGCGAGTTCGGCGAAGAATCCTGCGTGCACTTGCCTGCCGTGGTGGTATGCCTTGGCCCGCCACATGCCTCTTTGCCGATCCCAGAACACTCCACGAACGCCCGACTTGCTATTTCTATGGGCGCCCGCGTGGTTCTCCTGGTTCTGCTTTTGGGTAACGAGCCGCAAGTGGGATGGGCGAACGCACGCGCGGTTGTGGCAGATGTGGTCCACAAACAGGCCGGGCGGAACTGCACCATGCTCAAACTCGTAGCTGACCCTGTGGGCTAGCAGTACACGACCCCCGAGCCCAAACTGTCCGTAGCCGTCAGGCGTGATGCAGGCGTTCCATTCCCAGCAGGCTTCACCTCTCCGTACTTTTGCCCAGAAGCGCTCCTGGTCAGTCATCGGAGGCCCATGCCTTTCAGGAGTCGTTCGAGCTTGATGCGTTCTTCGCCGTCTTTCACGACGACGTCGGTCACTGTTCGGTCGTTGAGCGCTTCGAACGCTTCGGCGATGGTGTTCACCGTTGCTGTGCCGTTTTCGATCTGGATCACGTTGTTCTCCTTGGTGTGTTTGTTGTCGGTCCCGGGTGGGATGGTGGTGTTGTGAGTGAGGATGTTGGGTTCCGGGACCCGAAGCCGTGGCAGCTCCCGGTCGTGGTGCCGGATGATGCGATTGATGAGCGGTTGGTGTACCGGTCGGAGCATGGGATCGCGGTGTGGGCGACCCTGACATTCGACGGTGGTGAGCCGGACCGGATCGTGGAAGGGTTCGCCGTCGCATGGACCCGCGAGTACGTCCTCGTGCAGACCCGGTGGCAGCAGTCCTACTTCCTCGGCTCCCGCGAGTTCTGGCTGAACGCCGCCCAGGTGAAGCGCCGCGCCATCATCCCCGTCCGCCCCAACCGGTCACCCGAACAGGCCCACAACCGGCCTCAAAGAGGGTGGCGGCGGGTGGAGTAGACCTACTCGTCTTCTCGATACGCTCGGAAGTTCGTGGGGTTCCTGAACTCGTCGATCTGGAAGTCCACGCGTTCGCCTTCGCCGACCTTCACCAGTCGGATGGCCTCCGCCTTGGAACTCGCCTCGACGGCCTCAGTGACGACGGCGACCTCGTTGAAGTTGACGTAGTAGAGCCTGCGCTCAGCCATGGTCGCGCGCCTCCTCCACGAGTTCTTCGACGGACCGAAGGCGTACCACTTGGGCGATGATCGTCGCGCCATCCGGGTCGGCCTCGGTCCACGCACCCGCATCGTTGATCTTCTTCGCCGCTGCGCCCGCCCGCTGGCGAGAGCGGAAGGGGCCGCAGGCGTCGACCACGAGACTGAGGTCCGGAAGGACAGCCACGATGTACTGCTCGCTCACGCCTTCAGCTCCTGCCAGGGAAGAACCAGACGGGCGACAGCGACATCAACGAACCCGTGGTCAGCGCCTTGCCTTACGAACTCGCGGGACGTTGACTCGTGGCCCGTCATGTCCACGTCGGACGAGCCTTCCCATCGCACGCCCCATTCGGTGGTGGTGTGTTGGGCGATGGTCTCCATGACCACAGCGGCCTGATGGTTGCGAAGCCACGCCTTTGCAGTTGTTCGAAGGGGCGAGCCGCTGTCTTCCTTGCAGCCAGTGCATCGATAGGTTGCCGCGTAACGCAGCGCTGCGACCACGGATTGGTGTCGTTCCAGCGCGTCGGTGATTGCGGTTTCCAGTTCGGGCGGGAACGGGGCGGGCGTGGTCATGGCGTCACCTCCGGGGTGAAGATCGGGGCGGTGTTCCAGGTGCCCCAGAGTGGCTGCTGCGAGTACATGTAAGCGTTCGCCGTCTCGCGGTCCGGGAACGGGCCGATCAGCCGAGGCAGTGGCCGCGTGCCCGCTTCGTCGCGGTAGGCGTTGACCTTCACGATGATCTGCTCGCTCATTGCTTCTGTCCTTCCAGTTCGGCGACACGGGCACTGAGATGGGTCACAAGGTCGCAGGCACGCTGCTTCTTGCGCCCGACCGGCAGCTCTCCGAATACCCGCTCCGCCCGTTCGAGTTCTTCGCGGAGCACGATCAGGCGGTAGTGGTCCAGGAGTGCCTCGTCGGCCTGGTCGTCCTGGCCCTTGATGATGCGTTCCAGGTAGTGGTCGTGGAGGTGTTCATCGGCGGCGGCGAGGACATCGCGCGAGTCGGCGAATGAGGTGTGATTCGTGACAGGCAGCGCATCCGCTCCTGCGTGGACGGCGTCTTCCCAGTGGCTCATGACTGGGTCTCCTTGTTGGTGTGGAGCCGGCGGACCTCACGCGCGGCACGGGCGGCAGTGATCCCAAGCCCCTGCGACTCCGCGGACCAATGAGCCCAATCGGGGGCAAGGTTGCCAGGGTGCATGGCGTTGAGGATCGCCAGCGCCTCTGCCCGGAGTTCGGCGGCCTCCGCCTCAGCGGCAGCCTGGGCATCGAGCATCCTGAAGTGATCGGTCAAGCGTTTAGCGGCCTCTTCCAGGTCACTACCAAATGCGACGGCCTCTACCTTCCCGGGGCCGGTGAGGATCGCCAGGGCGACACGGTGCGCCTGCTCAGGGGACTTGGGCGTGAAGGTCAGCTCTTCGCGGCCCTGGTTCAACTTGATCCTCAGCGCACCGCCTCCCACACGGAGGAAGCGGTCGCCGTCGCGGTTCTCGAACTCGGTGGGCTGGGTGGTGGTCATTGGTGGGTCTCCTTGGATACGACTGAGGCCCCGGTGTTCGGGGCCTCAGAGTCCTTCATTGCTGGTCCGATTTCTTGCACTGTTCCGCACATGGCGTTCAAAGTCCTCCACAGACATCGGCGATCCGGTGAAGTGAACCTCAGACCGTGAGGACTTTCGGTTCTTCATCTGCTCTGCGTGGTCGATCTGGCCCTTGATGTAGCCACGACCGAAGGCTTTCCGCTCGAGCTGCCACGCGAACACCGCCCAAAACACTGTCAGGCTGATGTACACGGCCGTCTCGCGCTCGCCACGGATCAATGCCATGACAGCGTAGATAGTCAGGATCAGAGCGGTGAGTAGGGCTGGCCAGTAAGTGTTGCTGAGCCAGCGGAATGCTCGTGCGAAGTTCATTTGTTCTCCTCAGTGTCGAATGGGTCAGTGGGTTCGGTGTACGGCCAGTGTTTCGGCGGCGGGAAGAGGAATGCTCCTGTGAACGCGCACCCGACGAGCAGGAACAGGGTGAGCAAGGAGTTGTAGGCGTTCATCGTGCATCACGCTCCCGAATCGCAGAACGAGTTAGCCGCCACTGCATCTCATGCCGCTTCTCTCCCTTGACGGAACCAGCGGACTCCACGACACCGCGTTTCACCAGCTCAGAACACCTCGACCGGATCGACGAGTCCTCCGGGTAGTTACCAGCCGTTCTAATGTTCTGGTCGCATATCCCGTGGACCAGCTTCACTAGCACGCGATGAGTCACCGGATTGTTCCTTTGGGAGTACAGGGCATCCAGGACCAGCGACTCACACCAGCCGGTACGCACCTTGGCGGCTGCCTCATGCGACGTCCCAGGGTCACTCGTACGGGCATACGCGGTCATGCCTTCCCCCTCACCACAACACGCTCACGAACATCAGGATCAATAACCACCGGACCCACAGCCCGGTCATGCACACGCACCGGACGAAAACCCAGCAACCGACGAATCGTGTTCACGCCGCCACCGCCCGCATGTAGAGAGAGCCGTTGCGGAACACGGCCTCGAAGCCAGGCTCACGGAACGCGGCAAGGTTGCCCTTCCGCACCTCCGACGGCACACAACGACGACGGTCCTCGGACAGATGGCTGATCTTCACAGCACGCCACATGCCTGGGGTCTCAAGCAGCGCCGACCTGACGCTCATCCAGTGCGGGGCAGGTTCGTAGTTACCAGTCCGTTCAGGAGACGGCAGATCGGCAAGTGGCGGGGACAGCTCCACAACAGGCGGGGCGCTCATCGAATGAACACTGAGCTGCGGAGACTTTGTGACGGTCTTAGACATAATGATGGTTCCTTCCAAAATGGTGATGGTGATCAGGTGGTGATGAACTCAAACCAGCGGGCCGCGATGCCCTCCCCAACAGGGTCGGAATAGCAGAGCCGCCGATAGTCGTCCGGGTCAGTGGCAGTGAGCGCCAACCCCGCGATTCGCTTGGCATCCCTGACGCTCAAACGCTCGCCAGCTTCCCTAGCCCAAGCGAGCAACTGGGCCTTAGCAGCGACAAACCCGAGCGACTGAAGAGTCCCAAGGAAGCTGTTTTCGGGCATGACAAATCAACCTTTCTCAGCCGTGCGGCCTGCCGTCAGACAACGGACTTAGATGGGGTAGTGCCCAGAGAGTGGGCGAAAGGGCTACGGAGCTTCGGACGGAAGCGAATCGAGCCAGGATTCGAGTTCGGAAGCCAGGATCACCGGCTTCGAGTTGGGGTACTTCACTGACAGATCGCCGCGAGCAATGCTCCGTCGGATCGTGTCGGTGGACTGACCGATTGCTTCGGCCGCCTCCGGGATGCTGTAAGCCAGCTTCCGTTTCTCGATACTCACGATGCCTCCGCAAGTGCAAAACGATCCGGCAAGAAGCTCGAAGGCTTTACGCCTAGTACGTCACCAACAGCGGCGAGTTCTTCTACGGTCCACGGGGTAGTGCCGTTGATCTTGCGCTGGAAAGTGGTTCTTGGGATGCCTGATTCAGTCGCAACGCTGTTGAGTGATCTGCCTGACCTGAAGATTGCTGCGGCAATCTTGTCTGCAATTTCTCTGTTTGTCTGGCTCATGTAAAAAGCATAAGTGGCCCAATTGGGCCATGTCAACCACCAAACGGGCCATCGCGGGCATTGCAGTGGCCCAAAATGGTGCTAATGTGGACCGCATGGGCATCTATGGAGAGAAGTTACCGGCCGCAGTTGCGGCGCAACTTAGGGCTGAGAAAGCGGCCCGCTCGATGAGCTTGGACGAAATAGCTCAACTGTCGGGCGTTGGAAAGCGCACCCTTCAGCGCTACCTAAGCGGGGAGCGTCAAATCCCCATCGACGCCATGTGCGATGTGGCCGAGGCGCTCGGGCTTTCCCCCCGGGAGCTCATGGCGCGCGCCGAACAGCGCATCAAGTAGCAGTGAAGGGTCTGCGGATCGGTCCATGAGGATTGCGAGATCCTGGATGGTGTGAATGCGTGTCATTGCCTCGCCCCCCGTGGGTGATTCGAATGTATGTTCGAAGAAACATAGCACCTGTGGATGACAAAAAACCGCCCCCACCCTTAAGGGTGGGGGCGGTTTTCATTGATGACTCAGGCCGTGAGCTGCTTGCTCAACTTGGTCATGGCGTCGGTGAGGCGCTTGATGTCGGTCCTGGTCCGGTAGCCTCGGGTCACGGAGCGCACGGAGTGGCCGAGGATGTCCATGATGAGGTCTTCGGGTACACCCGCCGCGTAGAGCAGATCCGCTGTGGTGTGGCGGGAGCCGTGCAGGACGATGTCGTCCGGGAGGCCAGCGCCGGCCAGAACCTCCTTCCACCTGTCGGTCGCAGCGTCCGGGTCCCACGCCTGACCATTCCGAGTGAATACCAACTCGTCCTCTGCTGCCTGGACCGCAAGGCCCATGATCGACTTGAGCGGTTCCACGAGCGGGATGATCCGCCAGCCCTTGGACGACTTGGGGCGGGTCAGGTAAAGGGAGCCGTTCAGGTGCCGGTACTCGTAGTCTGCGGCTGCGTCACGCTTGAGGTTGGGGATCCGTTGAAGCTGCCAGGAAAGGTCAAGGAGGTCCTGCACCCGGTCGCGCTCAAGGCCAAGAATCTCGCCACGGCGAGCGCCCGTCAGTAGGTAGGTGGCCCACAGCGGGCCGTCCTCGATGGTCGTGCAGTAGGCAAGGAGCTGGATCGCCTCTTCCAGGCTAAGGGCCTTCTGTTCGGCCTTCCTGGGGCGCGGGCGCGCGGCCCGGTCGCAGGGATTGCTTCTGAGGATCCCGTCACTCACGGCGGTCTTGAGGGCCGCGCTCATGGCGTTGTGGACGTTCAGGGCGTACGTGGACGAGAGCATGACGACATCGTCCGGCCATTCCTCCTGCGGCTTCTCACGGAGACCTTTGGGCTTCGGGGTGTTCAGTACCCTGTCGTGGACCTTGCGGATGTGGGCCGGGGTGATCTTCTCGAGCGGCAACGACCCCAGCTCGGGGATTGCGAACCCGACGAGCCCCGACCGGTATCCGGCGAGAGTCTTAGGCCGGGTGTCCAGACGGGGCGCGATGTCGTCCAGCCAATGCATGAACCACTTGTCGGCGCGCCATGAGGCAGTGGGCATGTCGCCGACTTCGGCAAGCTGGGCTTTGAACTCGCGGAGCTGCTTGATGACCGTGCCGCGATCCTTGTTCCGGAACACCTTGCGTCGGCGCTTGCCGTTCTCGGACGGAAGCTCGAGCGAGCAGGTCCAGAGACCCTGGGCGTTCTTGTAGATACTGCCGTCGCCTTTGGCTCTGGTCTTGGTTGCCATGGAGTCCCCCTGATGATGGTGTAGCCATTAGTGTAGCCATTGCTGGCTACAGCTAGCCTATTGCAGCGTCTCGATTGACGCCAGAATCCGCGTGATTTAGCGGTTTTTGCTACTCCCAGGGTAGCAAGACGTTCGACTGAAAATCGAAAGGTCACCGGATCGACGCCGGTCGGAGCCACTGAAACCCTCGCCTAGCTTCTACATGGCGAGGGCTTCTTCAATTTAACGGCGGTTTCCTGAAGCCGCGTCACGAGCCGCCCTCCGGGGCGGCTTTTTCGTTTAATCGCCGTCCGGCCCCGGGCCGCCGTTCGCCCGTGACAGGGCGCTTCGCGGCTAGAGTCGTGCTGACCGCAAGAACAGTTCCAAGCAGCCCTGGGGGACCGCTGATGACCGCGCCCGTGCCACCCACCGTCCGGTGGGGCCGCGCCTATTTCGCGTTGCAGTCGGTGGCCGGCCTGCTCTGGTGGATTCTCGTCCCCGTGTCGCCGCTGGTCCGCCACATCACCCTGGGCTCGCTGGACCCTGCGCTGGTGGCGCTCTTCGACCTTCCGCTGTTCGTCGTCGCCGCCGGCCTGGCCGCGGCGGGATCGCGAGTGGCGGCCCTGGTGAACACCGCCTGGACGCTCCTGGTGACGGTGTTGATGGCGCTGTATGCCACCGTGACCACCGAAGCCGGGTGGGGTGTGGTCGCGATGGCCGCCGCCGCGCTCGGTTCGCTGCTCGCGCTGAGCCTGGTGTGGCTGGGCAGGATTCCGTTCGAGTGGGTCACCCGCGGGCCGCTCGCCTTCCGGCCGGCTGATCGACGGCGGACCACGGCCGGTCATGTGGGCTGGACGTTCACGCAGCTCGTCGTGGTCTGGGGCCTCTTCCTCGGGGTTTTCCCACTGATCATCCGGGCTCTGGAGGATCGCTGGAAGGTGGGCCTGGGCCTGCCGGAGGGGGCCGCCGTCGTCGGCTGGACGGTCTTCGTCCTGGCCAGTCTGCTGGGGATCTGCTCCGCGGTCGTCATGTCCTCCCAGGGGCGCGGCACGCCCCTGCCATCGGTGATGCCCAATGAGCTCGTGATCGCGGGCCCGTACCGCTGGGTCCGCAACCCCATGGCCGTGGCGGGCGTGGCGCAGGCGGCGTCGGTGGGGCTGATCCTCGGGTCCTGGCTCGTGGTGGTGTACGCCGTGGGCGGGGCGCTGCTCTGGAACGTCGGCATCCGGCCCCTGGAGGAGCGCGACCTCGAGGCGCGGTTCGGCGACCCCTACCGCCGGTACCGGGAGTCGGTCCGCTGCTGGATCCCCCGGTGGCCTGTGGCGTCTGGCAGCGCCGGCCGACCCTCTAGAGAAGGCTGACCCCTAGAGAAGTACGGGCTCCAGCGGCTCGAAGTCGGCCCCGGGCTTCGCGCCCGCATCCTGCGGGCGGAGCCGCTCGACCACCTCGTGCAGATCGTCCCCGATCCGGGTCAGCGACGTGAACCGGCTGGTGAGGTAGATCGTGAGTTCGCCCTCGGCGTCACGGCTGCCGGTGTCCCAGGCGAGGTAATCGCCGTTCTCGCTCATGGCGAAGACCTCCAGCCGCGACGGCAGATCCCAGGCGCCGTCCGGTTCGATCGCCCAGTCATATCCCTCCTGCTGCCATTCGCTGAACTCCTCCCGCAGGCGCGTGGTGAGGGCGCCGCCCCGGCCCAGCAGCCCGTCGGCCCGCCCGGAGGGGACCGGGGTGTAGACGAGCCACAGGCCGAAGAGGCGTCCCCATCCGAAGGTCCGGACGAACGACCCGTACGACGGCGGGAGGCCGCCTCCGTCCGAAAGCCGGTGGCCATCCAGCACTCGCGGGTCGAGCAGTGGCTCCGGCGGGCGGGACGTGGACAGGTTCCAGGAGGCTTCAGTGGTCACGAGGTGATCGTAGTGGTCGCGGAGTGACATATACTGCGTGAATTACAGCACACTAATTTGACGTAAAGGCAAGCCTAAGTAAGGCTTGGCTTGCCTAACGTTGCTTGCGGTCGTTGGGCATTCCCGATCCCCGACGGAAAGTAGTGTCCTGTGACATCGTCCCGAGTCGAACTCTCCCCAGGCCAGGACTTCGGTTCCGGCGTCGAACTCGCGCTGGCGGCGAGCAACCAGCTCCTCAACGCCAGGAACTCCCCGAATTACGTGGCGCAGGTCCTTCAGGGCGTGAACGCCGTGGCCACCAAGATCCAGCGCACCTCGCAGCCGTTCACCGGCGTCACGCCCGCCGGCCTGGAGCGCCAGGTCGCCGCCGTCGAACTCGATCAGCCGCTCCCGGATCTGACCGCGGCGCTCGAGGAGCTCGACGAGCTGTATCTGAAGGACGCCGTCTACTTCCACGATTCCCGCTATGCCGCGCACCTGAACTGCCCCGTGGTGATCCCGGCGCTGGTCGGGGAGGCGATCCTCTCCGCCGTGAACTCCTCCCTGGACACGTGGGATCAGAGCGCGGGCGCCACGCTCATCGAGCGGCGGCTGATCGACTGGACCGCGGAACGGATCGGTCTCGGCCGGGACGCGGACGGCGTGTTCACCTCCGGCGGCAGCCAGTCCAACTTCCAGGCCCTGCTCATGGCCCGCAATCACGCCGTCGCGCGACTCCGGGCCGAGTCCGCCGAGCACCGCGAGCTGCGCCTGCCGCTGCTCCTGGACCGCCTGCGGATCTTCACCTCCGCGGACAGCCACTTCAGCATCCAGAAGTCGGCCGCCATGCTGGGCCTCGGCTTCGACGCCGTCATCCCGGTTCCCACGACGCCGGACCACCGCCTGGACCCGGCCGCCCTCGGCGCCGCCCTCGCCGAGTCCCAGGAGGCCGGTCTGATCCCGATGGCAGTGGTGGCGACGGCGGGCACCACCGACTTCGGCGCGGTCGACCCGCTGCACGAGGTCTCCGCGCTGGCGAAGGCATACGACGCCTGGATGCACGTCGACGCCGCGTACGGTGGCGGGCTGCTCGTCTCGCCGCGCCACGGCGGGCTGCTGAACGGCATCCACCTGGCGGACTCCGTGACGGTCGACTTCCACAAGACCTTCTTCCAGCCCGTGAGCTCCAGCGCCGTTCTGGTCCGGGACCGCGCGATGCTCCGCCACGTGACCTACTACGCGGACTACCTCAACCCGGAGAGCGCCGCCAAGGCCCAGATCCCCAATCAGGTGGACAAGAGCATCCAGACCACCCGCCGCTTCGACGCCCTCAAGCTGTGGCTCACGCTCCGCACCATGGGCGCGGATGCCGTCGGGGCGCTCTTCGACGAAGCCATCGACCTCACCGCCCGCGTGGGGACCCTCCTCGACGAGGACCCGGATTTCGAACTCGCGGCCGCGCCCCAGCTCAGCACCCTGGTGTTCCGTTACCGCCCCCTGCTGAACGGGGTCCCGCTGGACGAGGATCTCGCGGACCGACTCAACCCCGCCATCCGCGCCGCCGTGTTCGCCTCCGGTGAGGCCGTGGTGGCCGGGACGACCGTGCACGGGCGTCACCATCTCAAGTTCACGCTCCTGAACGCCGAGACCCGTCTCAGCGACATCCAGGACATCATCGAGCTCCTGCGCCGCACCGGCGCGGACCTCCTCGGCACTCTGACAGCACCACGCGACGACGCTGCCGTCTCCTCCGTCTCCTCCGACCAGAAGGACCTCTCCGCATGACCACCACCGAGAACACCGCAGACGGCCGCATCCACGATCTGGTGGGCATCGGCCTCGGCCCGTTCAACCTGGGACTCGCCGCGCTGAGCGAGCCGCTGGACGGACTGGACCATCTCTTCCTGGAACGCCGGGAGAGCTTCGACTGGCACCCCGGCATGATGCTCGAACCGGCCCACCTCCAGGTGCCGTTCATGGCGGATCTCGTCACGCTCGCCGACCCGACCTCGCCCTACTCCTTCCTGAACTTCCTCAAGCAGACGGGCCGCCTCTACCGCTTCTACATCCGGGAGAACTTCTACCCGCTGCGCGCCGAGTTCAACCAGTACTGCCAGTGGGTGGCCGGTCAGCTCGACTCCATCCGTTTCAGCACAGATGTGCTGAATACCAGCTACGACGACGGCGTCTACACCCTCACCGTCCAGGGTCCCCAGGGCACGGAGCAGGTCCGGACGCGGCGGCTCGTGCTGGGCACCGGCACCACCCCCGGCGTCCCGGAAGCAGGCCGTGGAGTGCTCGACGCCGGCGGCCCGGCCCTGCACAACGCGGAGTACCTCCAGCGGAAGGAGGAGCTTCAGGCGCGGCGGAGCATCACCGTCGTCGGGAGCGGGCAGAGCGCCGCCGAGGTGTATCTGGACCTGCTGCAGGAGATCGACGTCCACGATTACCAGCTCACCTGGGTGACGCGCAGCGGCCGCTTCTTCCCGCTCGAATACACCAAGCTGACCCTGGAGATGACGTCCCCCGAGTACGTCGACTACTTCCACGGCCTGCCCGCGGAACAGCGCGACCACCTGATCGCGCACCAGAAGAACCTCTACAAGGGCATCGATTCGGAGCTCATCAACGAGATCTACGACCTGCTCTACGCGAAGAGCCTCAACGGCATGGTGGACACCCGGCTCTTCACGCACTCCGAACTCACACACGCCGCGTGGGACGCGGACGCCGGCGCCCACACGCTCACCTTCCGCCACGCCGAACAGGGCGGGGAGTTCACCGTCGAGTCCGAGGCCGTGGTCTTCGCAACGGGGTACTCGTACCAGGAACCGGCCTTCCTCGAGGGGATCGCGGACCGGATCCGGCGCGACGAGCTCGGACGCTTCGACGTGAACCGGCAGTACGGCATCGGCGTCGAACCGGGGGAGATCTTCGTCCAGAACGCCGAACTGCACACCCACGGCTTCGTCACCCCGGACCTCGGGATGGCCGCCTACCGCAACTCGTGCATCCTGCGGGAGATCCTCGGCACCGAGGTCTACCCGGTGGAGCGGAGCATCGCCTTCCAGCACTTCGGGGTCCCGGCCACGGAGCGCGCGGAGTCCGCGAAGTCCACCGAGTCCGCCGAGTCCCTGGCGGTGACGGCATGAACCACACTTTCCGCCCCGTCGATCCCGCCGCCGACGCGGAGCTGCTGCACGGCTGGGTCACGCAGCCCTACGCCCGGTTCTGGGGGATGCTCGCGGCGTCCGTCGAGGATGTCCGGGAGGAGTACGACGGCCTGGCCGCGACCGGTCACCACGAGGCGTTCCTGGGTCTCCGGGACGGCGTTCCGGAATTCCTGGTCGAGCGGTACCGGCCGGCCGAATCGCCGCTCAACGCGGTCTACCAGGTGCAGCCCGGCGACGTCGGCATGCACCTGCTGGTGGCGCCGCCGTCGTCGTCCGGCACCATCCCCGGCTTCACTCTCGGCGTGATGCAGTCCGTCATGGCCTGGCTGTTCGAGCACACGGGGGCCGAGCGCGTCGTCGTCGAGCCCGATGTCCGCAACCACAAGATCCACGTCCTGAACGAGCGGGTGGGGTTCCACGCGCACTCCGTCGTGACGCTGCCCCCGGTCGATCCCGCCGAAAGCACCAAGGAGGCCCTGCTGAGCTTCTGCACGCGGGACGACTTCCTCGCCACCCTCACCCCGCTCTCCGCCCCCGCCACCGAAGGAGCCTCAGCATGACCTCCACCGCCCTTTTCCAGGAAAGCAGCGCTCAGGACAGCCGCGCCCAGGACGGCCTCCGTGAACCCGCCGCTCCGGGCCGGGACGCCGGCGGAGTGGTCCACCTGGAGCCTGCCCGGTGGGCGGTGGCCAACCGGCACCTGATCCGGAAGGCGCTCGCCGAGTTCTCGCACGAGCGGCTCTTCGTCCCCGAGCGCACGGGCGACGGCGCGGACGGGCGCGGCGCCTACCGCCTCCTGAGCGACGACGGCGGCACCGAGTACCGCTTCGAGGCCACCCTCCGCGGGCTGGACCACTGGAGCATCCCGGCCGAGTCGATCACCCGCCACCGCGCGGGCCAGGACGGAGAGCTCCCGCTCGACGCGCTCGACTTCATCGCGGAGTTCCAGACCAGCCTGACGATCCGGCTGGAACAGCTGCCGGTCTACCTGGAAGAGATCAGCAGCACCCTCTCCGGCCACGCTTACAAGCAGGGCCACGGCGTCCCGTCGGGACTGCTGGCGCGAGGGGTGACGGGCGGCGCCGATGTGGCCCAGGACTTCCAGGCCATCGAACGGGGGATGACCGAGGGACACCCGTGCTTCGTGGCCAACAACGGCCGGCTCGGCTTCGGGATCTCGGACTATCACGCCTTCGCCCCGGAAACGGGCGCCCCGGTGCGCCTGCGCTGGATCGCCGTGCAGCGCAGCCGTGCCGTGTTCAGCGCGGAGGAAGGGCTGGACTACCGCCGTCACCTGACCGATGAACTCGGGTTCGACGCCATGGCCTTCTTCGACGCGGAGCTGTCCGCCGCCGGCCTGGATCCGGAGGACTACTACTACATGCCGGTCCATCCGTGGCAGTGGGAGCACAAGATCACGGTGACGTTCGCCGCCGAGATCGCTCAGCAGCGGATCGTGCTGCTCGGCACGGGCACCGATTCCTACCAGGCGCAGCAGTCCATCCGCACGTTCTTCAACCTCTCTGCCCCGGGGAAGAGCTACGTGAAGACGGCGATGTCCGTGGTGAACATGGGCTTCATGCGCGGCCTGTCTCCGCAGTACATGAAGGCCACCCCGGCCATCAATGACTGGCTGGAGGAACTGATCGACCAGGACGACGAACTGCAGCGCCACGGCCTGGCTCTGATCAAGGAGAAGGCCGCGCTCGGCTATCACAACCACTACTACGAGGCGGCCTCCGCGAAAGGCTCGCCGTACCGGAAGATGCTGTCGGCGCTCTGGCGGGAGAGCCCGGTGCACCTGCTGCGGGAAGGGCAGCAGCTGGCGACCATGGCGTCGCTGCTGCACGTCGACCAGTCGGGCACGTCCTTCGTCTCGGCACTCATCGAGCGCTCGGGGCTGTCTCCGGAGGTCTGGCTGCGCCGGTACTTCGACGCCTATCTCGTGCCGCTGGCGCACTGTCTCTTCGCCTATGAGCTGGCCTTCATGCCACACGGCGAGAATGTGATCCTTGTGCTCGAGGACGGTGTGCCCGTCCGGGCCATCATGAAGGACATCGCCGAGGAGATCGTCCTGATGGGCGACCGGGTGGAGGTTCCCGAGGACGTCGCCCGCATCAAGGCGCCCATCCCCGAGGACGAGAAGGCCGCGGCGATTTTCACCGACGTCTTCGACTGCATCTTCCGGTTCCTGGCCGCACAGCTCGCGGAGGACGGAGTGCTGGGGGAGGACGCCTTCTGGCGGACCGCGGCCGAGGCCCTGCACGAGTACCAGGCCCGGCACCCGGAGCTGTCGGACCAGTTCGCGGCGCACGACCTGTTCGTGGAGGAGTTCGAACTCTCCTGCCTGAACCGGCTCCAGCTGCGGAACAACCAGCACATGCTCGATCTGGACGACCCCTCCGGAGGCCTCCAGAAGGCCGGGATGCTCCGCAACCCGCTCGCGGCGTTCCGGGACCGCTGACGCGTGTGCGGTCGCCGTCCCCGTGGCGGGCCGGCGATCGCACCGGCTCAGCGGGGGTACGCGAGGGTTACCCTGGGGTCATGACGGCACGAGCGGATGCTTACACGGCCCTGGTCACGGGCGCCTCGGCGGGGCTGGGCGCGGAGTTCGCGCGGCAGCTCGCCGAGGAGGGCCACCACCTCATCCTCGTGGCGCGCGACGCCGGACGGCTCGCCACGGCGGCAGGCCACCTGGAGCGTGACTACGGCGTGACCGTGGAGGTGCTGCCCGCGGACCTGACGGACGACGCCGGGGTGGCCGCCGTCGTCGCGCGTCTCCGGGACGCCTCACGGCCGGTCGATGTGCTCGTGAACAACGCGGGCATCGGACTGCAGAAGCCCTTCGACGAGAATCCGGTCGAGGATGAACTGAACCACCTGCGGCTCCATGTGCAGACCACGCTGGAGCTCTGCCATGCGGCGCTGCAGGAGATGCTGCCGCGCGGCACGGGCCGGATCATCAACGTGGCCAGCGTCGCGGCCTTCGCGACCCGTGGCACGTACGGCGCGGCCAAGGCCTGGGAGCTGAGCTTCAGCCGCTGGGCCAATGTGAACTACGGGCCGGCCGGGGTGAAGGTCACGGCGCTGTGCCCGGGCTTCACACACACCGAGTTTCATCAGCGCATGGGCATCGACAAGGCGGCCATGCCCCGCTGGATGTGGCTCGACGCCCGCCGGGTGGTGCGGGACGGCCTGGCCGACAACGCACACGGCAAGGCCGTGTCGATTCCGAGCCTCCGGTACAAGGCCGTGGTGGCCGCGACGAGGCTCCTGCCCGCCCGCTTCGCCCGTGGCCCGGCGCGGAGGCCGGTCGAACAGCCCTGACAGCACCCCTTAAACACCATCGACTGCTCCCTACGATGCCGTTCCACGCCCTTTCCGGGCGTTTCAGGCATCGTAGGGAGCAGCCGATGAGAGGGGGAGGCTACTTACCGGCGCCGGCCAGCGGACGGTCCTCGAAGGGGAGGGTGTCCAGGTCCAGCAGCGGGTTCTCCTCCTGGGTGGCCACGAGCTCGCGGGCCTCCTCTTCGGTCGCGACGCTCGGCATGGAGCCGGGCAGCGGGCGACGTGCCGATTCAGGCAGGAAGTAGATCGCGATGCCGCCGATCACCGACGTGGCCATCAGGTAGTACGCGGGCATCATGTCGTTGCCCGTGGCCTGGATGAGCGAGGCCACGATGAACGGCGTGGTGCCGCCGAAGATCGCCATGGAGAAGTTGTAGGCGATGCCCATGCCGCCGTAACGGCTCGACGTCGGGAACAGGGCCGGCAGTGCGGAGGCCAGGTTCGCCACGTAGAAAGTCACGGGGAACGCGACCAGCGCCAGGCCCAGCAGGGTGGACCAGACTTCGCCGACGCCGATCAGCAGGAAGGCCGGGATCGACAGCACGATGGTGCTGCCCGCGCCGACCCACAGGACCGGGCGGCGGCCCACCCGGTCGGACAGGCGGCCGGTCAGCGGGATGCAGGCGGCCATGATCACCAGGACCGGGATGGTCAGCAGGGTGCCGTGGACGGGGTCGTAACCCTTCGAATCCGTGAGGTACGTCGGCATGTAGGACGTCAGGGCGTAGCCGACGGTGTTGGCCGCGGCGGCGAGGATCATCGCGAGGATGATCTGGCGCCAGTACGTCTTCACCAGCGTGATGGGACCCGTGTTGGTGGTCGGATCATTCTCCGTGGCGCTGCTGACCTTGGCCTCCTGGGCATCCAGGGTGGCCTGGAACTGCGGGGATTCCTCGATCTTGCTCCGGAAGTAGATGGCGACCAGGCCCAGCGGGCCGGCGAGCAGGAACGGGATGCGCCAGCCCCAGGCTTCCATGTCGGCCGGGCTCAGGGTGAGCTGGAGGACCGAGACGAGGGCGGCGCCGACGGCGAAGCCCAGGTAGGAGCCCATGTCCAGGAAGCTGGCGAAGAAGCCGCGCTTCTTGTCCGGGGCGTACTCCGAGACGAAGGTGGTGGCGCCGGCGTATTCACCGCCGGTGGAGAAGCCCTGCACGAGCTTCAGGGTGACAAGCAGAGCCGCTGCCCAGCCGCCGATCTGTGCGTAACCGGGCAGCAGGCCGATGGCGAAGGTGCTGGCGGCCATCATGGTGAGCGTCGCCGCGAGCACGCGCTGACGTCCCACCTTGTCGCCGAGCCAGCCACAGACGATGCCGCCCAGCGGACGGGCGATGAAGGTGACCGCGAAGGTGCCCAGCATGAAAAGGGTGCGGATGGCGGGGTCGGCGTCCGGAAGGAAGACCGGACCCATGACCGTCACGAGATAGCCGAACACGCCGACGTCGTACCATTCCATGGTGTTGCCGACGATCGTGCCGCCGATGGCCTTCTTCAGCATCGGCTTGTCGACGACGTTGACGTCGGAGACCTTCAGCCGGTAGCTGGGAAGACGGAACTTGCGGGCGGGCCCCCCAGGGCGCCTCGGTGCGGCAGCGGGGACGACGGTGTCGGTGCCGCCGGCAAAGGCCGAGCGGGCGCCGCGGGCGTCCTCGATGGGTCGGTCACCAGGGGCCGTCACGGTCTTCTGTGAGTCTGGGTCTATGGGCATTTGGGCTTCTCCTTGAGGGAGGTCATTTGCTTGCGACTTGCACTTCTGTGCGGGGTCCTGCCCCGCGATGACGTTCAAGTTTAGTCCCGTTGACGCAATTTGATGGAATCGGAGGCGCTCAAGACGCCGTCTGTGAGGCGGTATGACTGCCGGAGAAACCCCGGAATTCCGCGGTTTTTCCACGCTCCTGAAGAAATCCTGGGAGCCTCGTCACACGGGGCCGGAAACAGCCGTTCCGCGGCCGCTCCGGCAGGGCGGGCTCCCCACCTCAGCCTTCTCGCGTACTAGCGCCTAGTCCGCTCCCCAAACTCGCTTCGCTCCCCACCGGCTCCCAACACTCGCTTCGCTCGTGTCGGGTCCCTCGCCGGCGGGGCCCCAGCCCGGGGCCCCGCGTACTAGCGCCCAGTACGCTCCCCAAACTCGCTTCGCTCGTCCGGGGCCCCTCGCGTACTAGCGCCTAGTCCGCTCCCCAAACTCGCTTCGCTCGTCCGGGGCCCCTCGCGTACTAGGCTTGAGCCAAGGGAAAGGGAGCACAGTGGACTCTGAATTCGAGCAGCACACAGCAGGCGGACGGACCGTGATCTCTGATTCAGCGGTGGCCAAGGTCGCCGGGCTCGCGGCACGCGCCGTCGCGGGTGTCCATGCCCTCGGCACGGGAAGCACGCCCCGCGCGCTGGGCGCCATCCGTGACGCCGTCGGCAACCCGGACCACGTCCCCGGGGTGCGCGCCGAAGTCGGCGAGACCCAGGTGGCGGTGGACCTCACCCTCGTGGCCGAGTTCGGCTACCGCTTCCACGACATCGCCAACGCCGTCCGTGCCGCCGTCTACCAGGCGGTGGAGGACCTCGTGGGCATGGACGTGATCGAGGTCAACATCGAGATCAACGATGTTCAGCTGCCCGGCGCCAAGCAGGAGAACCGCCCCGCCCGTGGCGCAGCCGCCCCGACCCCGCAGGAACTTCCGCAGGGCACCGGGCCGGACGCCGTCGTCGTCGAAGGAAAGCGAGTCCCATGAACCACACCCTGAGCGGTATCGCCATCGGAGCATTCCTGGCCTTCATGTCCTTCCAGTTCGGCTGGTGGGGCTTCCTGGTCTCCCTCATCTTCATGGCCGTCGGCGCCATTCTGGGTCGCGCGGCCGAAGGCCGGATCGACCTCCGCCGGGTCCTGGACGCCCTGACGGGACGGCGCTCCTCCTCATGACCGACGCCGCCGTGGCACCGGCAGGGACCCCCGCACCGCAGCAGCGTGTCCTGGCCGGTCACAACCGATTCAGCACGCAGGCCCTCACCAGCCTGGCGAAAGCGGCCTGCGCCGAAGCCCTGGACGTGCCGGCGCAGGATGTGCGCGTCGAATGGCGCGACGACGACGGCCTCCTCGCCCTGAGCGTGGTGAGCCCCGTGAGCATCCCCGCGCTGAGCGAGGTGGTCCGCGACCCCTCGGCACTCGCCGGCGGCACCATCTGGGACCGCGCCGTCCACGCCAAATCGGCCATCCGCGCGCGCGTCATGCAGCTGAGCGGTTCCGAGCTGAGCCGCGTGGACATCCGGATCTCAGGCGTCGTGCATCGCACCGCGGGAAGGGTCAGGTGAATGGGCGTGTCCGTTGAACCGCTGTCCGCAGAAGAGGAACGCCGTTTCCTCGACGAGATCACCCGCCGGGAGCTCACGCCGTCGAGGTCTGTCGCGGCGCTCCTCGCCGGGATCCTCGTCATCGTGCTGTGCGTCTACCTCATGCTGGAGTCCGTGCTGGCGCTGTTCCGCCTGCCGGGCTGGCTGATCGACCCGGATCGCGCCCTCGACTGGATCGCGACGTTGCCCGCCGGCGGGCCCGCCCCGGTCCTGGCCCTCGGCGGCGCCGTGCTCGCCATGATCGGGCTGATCTTCCTCCTCGTCGCCGTCGTCCCGGGTCGCCGGGCCCGGCACAGCATGCCTCATCCCACGCTGGCCGTGGTGGTGGATGACGAAGTGGTGGCCTCGACTCTGGCGCGCCGCGCCCGGCTGGCCGCCAACGTCTCCTCCGCGCAGGTCATGGTCACCGTGGCCCAGTCGCAGGTGGTCGTCAACGTCCGTCCCACCTCGGGCCTGCGCGTGACCCCGGAGGCGGTGGAGCGAGCCGTTGCGGACGAACTCGGCGCCATGGGACTGGAACCCCGGCCCAGCGTCACGGTCAACATTGCGAGCACGGGAGTGGTGGGCGCATGAACGGCACGCCGAGAAGGATCAACCGCTTCTTCACCGGCCTGGTGGGCTTGGTGGTGCTGGCCGCCGGAGTCTTCCTGATGGTGGTGTCAGCCGTCCCGGCCGTGGCACAGGCCTGGCACCGGGTGGCGGAGCAGTGGGTGGAGTGGTTCCACCGCCGTTACGAGTCCACGCCTCTGCTCGCGAGCAGCTGGATCTACCTGGTGGCCGTCGCCGTGCTGCTGGTGATCGTGCTGCTCACGGTCCGGTGGATCTCCGTCCAGGGTCAGGGCCGGGTCAGCCTCCTGGTGGATCACGCCGATGATTCGCCGACGCCGGGCGATGTCACCATCAGCGGCAATGTCGCCGAGCAGATGCTCCGCGCCGCGCTGGCGGGCCGGAGCGATCTGCTCGGCCTGTCGGTGGGCACCTACCAGTACCGCGGCGTCACCGGGCTCCGCGTCCGGCTGTATCCTCGCAAGGGCGCCTCGCCGCAGAAGCTGGTCCGGGAGGTCGGCGTGCTCCTGCAAGGGCTCGACTCGACGGTCGGGCAGCACACCCCGGTGCTTCTCCACCTGGGGACGGGAACCCGGGCGCTGTTCACGCGCGAGGAACGGGTGCTCTGAGCCTTCTTGCTGCTCCGAGGTCCCGGGTGCGGCAGTGTGTCTCAGAAAGACGTGTCACCGCCGGTGACCACGTCCGATGCCGGATCGGCCTTGCTCCTGAGCGATGTGCCGTCTAGCTTGAAGGTGGAGTCAGCCTGACACCGGGCAAGCCGCCGACCAGCGCTTGCACAGCCACCGAGCATGCAGGAGTCATCATGAGTGAGAACATTCCGGGCGCCGAGGAAGTCAACAACGCGGCCGACACCGCCGGCGAAGCCGTGAAGAACGCCGCCGGCACCGCGGCGGAGCACGCCCCCGAGGGCGCCCGCGAATTCGTGGACGGCGCCGTCGAGAACGTCAAGAACTTCACCGAGGACGCTGTGGGCAACGTCAAGGAGTTCGCCGGTGACGCCACCGAGAACGTCAAGGAGTTCGCGGGCGATGCCGTCGAGAACGTGAAGGAATTCGCGGGCGATGCCGCCGAGAACGTGAAGGAGTTCGCCGGCGACGCCGTGGAGAACGCCAAGGGTCTCGGCGCGAAGATCGCCGGTTTCTTCAAGGGCGACAAGTAAGACGCGCCGCCTGAACCAGAACGCCGCGAAGGGCGGGCCCCGGAGGAATCCGGCGCCCGCCCTTCGTCATGCGCCCCGCCGTCGTGCGCGGCAGGTGAGCCGTCGTCAGCTCTTGCTCGGCACCAGATAGACGGTGGTGTCGGATGGGACCTTGTCCTCGACGGGTCCGCTGGCGAGGGCCAGGGAGAACCCGGCCGGCAGCGCCACGGGGGAGTCGCCCATGTTGGTCAGCACGAGCACGCCGCTGTTCAGGAACGCCACGACGCCGTGAGCCGGGTCGTGCAGGGCGGACCACAGGTGGGAGCCGCGCCCCAGACCATGCTCCCGCCGGAACGCCAGCGCCGCGCGGTAGAGCTCGAGGGTGGAGCCGTCGACGCCGTCCTGCACATCCGCCGCGTGTTCGCCGAAGGATGCGGGCTGCGGAAGCCACGGCTTGGCACCGTCCCGCGGTCCGTGCAGGCTGAAACCGTAGCCCGGGGCGTCCGCGGTCCACGGGAGCGGGACGCGGCAGCCGTCACGGCCGCGCTCCTCGCCGTGGGTGCGGAAGAAGGACGGGTCCTGGCGTGCCTCGGCCGGGAGCGTGGTGTGCTCCGGGAGCCCCAGTTCCTCGCCCTGGTAGAGGTAAGCGGATCCCGGCAGGGCCAGCTCCACGAGAGTCGCGGCGCGGGCGCGCGCCAGGCCGAGCGCGGCGTCGGGCTGCTCGTCCTCGGCCGCGATGCCCTTGGGGAACGTGGTGGGATCGCTCAGACCGAAACGGCTGGGGTGCCGCACGGTGTCGTGGTTGCTCAGCACCCAGGTGACAGGCGCCCCGACGGCGGCCACGGCCTCGATCGAGGCGTCGATCGAGGTGGCGAGGCGTTCGGCGTCCCAGCCGGCCAGGAGGAAGTCGAAGTTGAAGGCCTGCTGCATCTCATCGGGCCGCACATAACGGGCCAGTCGCTCGGCGGGCTCGACCCAGGCTTCGGCCACGAGCATCCGGTCACCCGGGTATTCGGCGAGGAGGCGGTGCCAGTCGCGGTAGATCTCGTGGACGCCGTCCTGGTCGAAGAAGGGCGCCTTGGAGAGGTCCTGGCCGCTGCCGGTGCCCTTCTCCTGGGTGGCTTCGCCTTCGGTGATGGAGCCCTCCACCATGGCGGCGGCGCCTTCCCAGTCCGGAAGACCCTTGGCCTTGATCATGCCGTGGGCGACGTCCACCCGGAAGCCGTCGACGCCCTTGTCCAGCCAGAAACGGAGGACGGACCGCATCTCCTCGCGCACCTCTTCGTTACCCCAATTGAGATCCGGCTGCTTGGTGTCGAAGAGGTGGAGGTACCACTCGCCGGGGGTTCCGTCGGCATTCGTGGTCCGGGTCCAGGCGGGTCCGCCGAAAATGGAATTCCAGTTGTTGGGCTCGATCTCACCGTTCTCGCCCTTACCGGGACGGAACATGTAGCGGGCGCGCTCGGGAGAGCCGGGGCCTGCGGCGAGTGCCTCCTGGAACCAGACGTGCTCGTCCGAGGTGTGGTTGGGCACGAGGTCCACGATCACCTTCAGGCCCAGCTCATGGGCCTTGTCGAGCATTCCGTCGAAGTCCTCGTTGCTGCCGAAGAGCGGGTCGACCACGCGGTAATCGGCCACGTCGTACCCCGCGTCCGCCTGCGGCGACTTGTAGAAGGGGCTCAGCCAGACGGCGTCGACCCCCAGTTCCGCCAGGTACGGAAGCTGCTGCGTGATGCCCGGGATGTCCCCCATGCCGTCACCGTTCCCGTCGGCGAACGAACGCGGGTAGACCTGGTATACCACTGCGTCGGACCACCAGGTGCCGTGGTGTGCCTCGTGGGATTCGGGTGCGGTCTGCGGCACGGGAGAACCTTCCTAACGATTCTATGTAAACGCTTGCATCGGACGATGGAAGCTTACTAATGTGATCTACGCAACATCAACCCGACTGGGAAGACTTGCTTCGCTCACTGAGGAGTCATCTGCAATGAAACCACGTAAATTCCTTGTGCCGGCCGCAGCGGTCGCTGTTCTGGCTGTAACCCTCACCGCCTGTGGCGGCGGGAGTGGGTCTGGCAACGGAGGGGGCGGCAACGATGCCGCGTCACAGGGCCTCGACGGACGCGGCCCGATCACCTTCGTGACCGGCAAGGACAACTCGAATGTCTGGCGTCCCACCATCGACCGCTGGAACTCGGCCCACCCGGACCAGAAGGTCACGCTCAAGGAACAGACCGACAACGCCGACCAGCAGCACGACGATCTGGTTCAGCACTTCCAGGCCAACGACGCCAATTACGACGTCGTGACCGTGGACGTCGTCTGGTCCGCGGAATTCGCAGCCAAGGGCTGGCTCCAGCCGCTCAAGGACAAGATGGCGGTGGACTCCACCAAGCTGCTGCCCGCGACGGTCAAGGCCGCGACGTACAACGGCACCCTCTACGCCGTGCCGACCTCCTCCGACGGCGGTCTCCTGTACTACCGCAAGGACCTGGTCCCCAACCCGCCGAAGACGTGGGACGAGATGATGTCCATGTGTTCGATCGCCAAGCAGCACAACATGAGCTGCTACGCGGGCCAGTTCCAGAAGTACGAGGGCCTGACGGTGAATGCGGCCGAGGCCATCAACACCTTCGGCGGCAAGATCGTCGATGACCAGGGCAAGGCCGCCGTGAACACTCCGGAGGCCAAGGCCGGTCTCTCCAAGCTCGTGGATGCCTACAAGAGCGGCAACATCCCCAAGGAAGGCATCACCTACCAGGAGGAACAGGGCCGTCAGGCGTTCGAAGACGGCAAGCTCCTCTTCCTGCGCAACTGGCCGTACGTCTACAACCTCGCCAAGAGTGACGGCGCCTCCAAGGTGAAGGACACCTTCGGCGTCGCGCCGCTCCCGGGCAAGGACGGCCCCGGCGCCTCCTCGCTGGGCGGCCACAGCGCAGCCATCAGCGTGTACTCCAAGAACAAGGCCACCGCGCATGACTTCGCGAACTTCCTGATCCAGGACGAGCAGCAGAAGTTCTTCGCCACTCAGGGCTCCCTGGCCCCGGTGACCGCTGATCTCTACAAGGATCAGACGATCGTGGCCAAGCTGCCGTACATGCCGACGCTGCTGACCTCGATCCAGAACGCGGTTCCGCGTCCGGTGACCCCCTTCTACCCGGCAGTCACCAAGGCGGTTCAGGACAACTCCTACGCCGCGATGAAGGGTGAGAAGACCGTCGATCAGGCACTGAGCGACATGCAGGCCGCCATCGACGCGGCCAGCGCCTCCAAGTAGCCGAACTGGTGGGGCCCGCTCCAGGGCGGGCCCCACCATCGCCCCTGCGCGGGGCCATCGACCAGGGGAACACCACAGAGGAGTCACCATGTCCACAGATGCCCCCTCGCAGACGCGGGGCACCACCACCGGCGGCGGCGCGGGGAAAGGGTCCAAAGGCGGACCCGGTCTGGCCGGCGCGGAGAGCGCCGACCGGCGCGAAGTGACGCAGGGCCGCTGGGCCTACACGCTGCTCACACCCACCTTGATCCTGCTGGCCGTGGTGATTGTCTACCCGATCATCAACGCCATCATCATGTCCTTCCAGAAGGACGCCGGCCTCGACCCGGCCACCGGCTTCTTCGTCCAGGGCGGCTTCGCCGGAGCCGACAACTACGTCCACTGGCTTCTGCAGCAGTGCAACGGCCAGGCCTGCCCTCCCGGCACCCTCGGTTCCCAGTTCTGGAACGCGATGGGCACCACCTTCTTCTTCACCGTCATCACGGTGATCCTGGAGACCGTGCTCGGTTTCTGGATGGCCGTCATCATGGCGCGCGCCTTCAAGGGCCGCAGCCTCATCCGTGCCGCCGTCCTGGTGCCGTGGGCCATCCCCACCGCCGTCACGGCCAAGCTGTTCTTCTTCATGTTCGCCTTCGATGGCATCATCAATCAGCTCTTCGGCACGCAGATCCTCTGGACGGGTTCCGAAGGGCCCGCCCGCTGGGCCATCATCATCTCCGACGTCTGGAAGACCACCCCGTTCATGGCGCTGCTGATCCTGGCGGGTCTCCAGCTCATCCCGGACGAGGTCTACGAGGCCGCGAAGGTGGACGGCGCCAGTGCCTGGCAGCGCTTCACCCAGATCACGCTCCCGCTGGTGCGGCCGGCCCTGATGGTCGCCATCCTGTTCCGCACCCTCGACGTGCTGCGCATGTACGACCTGCCCGCCATCATGACCGGTGGCGCGAACAACACCACCACGCTCTCCATCCTGGTGGTGCAGCAGGTCAGGCAAGGCCTCAACGGGGCGTCCGCGCTGTCCACCATCACCTTCCTGGTGATCTTCCTGGTGGCATTCATCTTTGTCCGCTTCCTCGGCGCCAACGCCGTGGAGTCCGCCGCACCGAAGAAGAAGTGACATGAGCAACGCAGTCAGCACCGCCTCCGAAACCACGCGCCGTCGTGCCTTCAGCTGGGCGCCCGCGCGCACGTACCTTCAGGCCGCCGTCATTCTCGTCTGGTGTCTCGCGCCCTTCTACTGGATGATCGTCACGGCCTTCCGCGATGTCGGCTTCACCTTCGATCCGACGCCGTTCTTCACCCACGTCACGTTCGACAACTTCCGCACGGTGTTCGATGAGAGCCTGGGCAACCACTTCGCCCAGAACCTCCTGAACAGCCTGATCGTGGCGGGCACCACCACCGTGATCTCCCTGGTGGTCGGCGTGTTCGCGGCCTACGCCCTGGCCCGGCTGAAGTTCCGCTTCAAGGAACTGGTGCTCGGGTTCATCCTGGGCGCGTCGATGTTCCCCGCCGTCGCCCTGATCACCCCACTGTTCCAGTTCTTCACCGGGATCGGCTGGATGGGCACCTACCAGGCGCTGATCATCCCGAGCATCTCCTTCTCCCTGCCCCTGGCGGTCTACACGCTCACATCCTTCTTCCGTGAGATGCCGTGGGAGCTGGAGGAGGCGGCCCGGATCGACGGCTGCACGCAGGGCCAGGCGTTCCGGAAGGTCATCCTGCCGCTGGCCGCGCCCGCGACGTTCACCACCGCGATCCTGACCTTCATCGGCGCCTGGAACGAGTTCCTGATCGCCAGCCAGCTCTCGGTGGATTCCACCAAGACCGTCACCGTGGCCATCGCCTCCTTCGCCGGCGCCCAGCCGCACCAGGAGCCGTACACAGCCGTCATGGCCGCCGGAACCGTGGTCACCATCCCGCTGGTCATCCTGGTGCTGGTGTTCCAGCGCAAGATCGTGGCCGGTCTGACCGCCGGCGCGGTCAAGTGAGCAAGCAGCAGTCCTCCGCGGACGACGACGGCCGCCGCGCCGCCGTCGCCCGCGGGCGGACCGTGGGCGGCTGGGAAGGCCCGGCCCGGGAGGAGCCGGAGCGGAAGCCCAGCCGTCGCCTCCTCAGAAGCGCTGAGGATCTGGACATCGTCCTGGGGATGCTGGGGTTCTGGACCCTGGTCCTCTTCGGCACCACGGTGTGGATGGAGGTCACGGGACAGCCGGCGCTCGGCTGGGCGCTCGGCCTGCTTGCGGCCGTGCTCGCCGTCTGGGGACTCATCAGGCTCCGCAGGCGTCTGCCGTCCCGGGCCATGGGCCGTCGCAACTGAGCACGAGGCGTCATCGACTGTGACGTGACATGGCACGCGTGGTTCAATTCATGATCCGGAGAACCTGAGGAGTGTGACTGGCATGGCTGCGCGTGCCGCCCGTGGTGGGCATCATGGCGTGAGCATCGAGGATGTGGCTGCCGCGGCCGGCGTCTCGACGGCGACCGTCTCCCGGGCCGTCCGCGGGCTTCCGAGGGTCTCCGAACAGACCCGCCGGCGCATCCTCGACGTCGCCTCCGAGCTCGGGTACGTGGCATCGTCCGCGGCGTCCGGCCTGGCGACGGGCCGCACCCGCACCATCGGGGTGCTCGCGCCCTATGTGGACCGCTGGTTCTTCTACAAGGCGCTGGAAGGCGTGGAGCGCGAACTCCATGAGCAGGGCTACAACCTGTCGTTGTTCAGCCTCGACAGCCGCTCCGGCGAACGGCAGCGGACCTTCAGCAAGACCATGGTCGCCAAACACATCGACGCCCTCCTGGTGCTCTGCATGGCGCTGTCGATGGACGAGATCCAGGAGCTCCGCCGGCTCGACATCCCGCTGGTCGCGGTGGGTGGGCCGGTGGAGGGCTGCTCCAGCATCGGCATCAACGACGTGGAGGCCGCAGCCCTCGCCACCCGCCACCTGCTGGACCTCGGGCACCGTGACATCGGCGTCCTGCATGGCCAGGACGACGACGAGGACCTCAATTTCCAGGTCCCCGAGCTGCGCGTGAACGGGTTCCACGAGGAACTCGCCCGCGCCGGGGTCGAGTACCACCCGGAGTGGGAGGTGCGGGGGAACTTCACACTCGCGAGCGGGGCCGAGGCGTTCGAGGAGCTGTGGAACCGGCCGGGTCCCAAGCCCACGGCGCTCATGTGCGCCTCCGATGAGATGGCCATGGGCGTGATCCTGCAAGCGCAGCGCCGCGGCTTGCGGGTGCCGGAGGATCTCTCGGTGATCGGGATCGACGACCACGAGTTCTCCCCGGTCATGGGGCTGAGCACCGTGGCCCAGGATCCGGTGGCGCAGGCCCGGCTCGGGACGCGCATGCTGCTCGACGAGCTGGCCGGCAAGGCGGGGTCCGTCCACGATGTGCACGCGGACTTCGAACTGAAGAGCCGGACGTCCACCGCGCCGCTGTCCTAGCTCTTTTCCCGGCGTCGTCTCAGGTGCGGACGGCGCGGGCCCGGCTCAGCTGGCGCGGCCGAGGTGCCGCAGCGGCACCCAGCGCGTGATGAGGCGCTGATACGCGGCGGCCGCGCCCGTCATGTCGCCCTCCGCGAGGCACTCGATGCCCATGCGGACATCGCTCGGGGACTCGTCCGGGTACACGCGGTCCGCGAGGGCTCCGTAGTCCAGTTCCAGGACACTGCTGGTGTGGAACCGCTCGAGCCACCCGACCACACGGGTCATCTCGTCCAGGAAATCCAGCTCCGGGGCGCCGAGGGACAGCGCCGCGATCAGGGTCCGGGAACGCGAGATCGCCTCCGTCACCGGCGTGTAGAGGCGCAGGGTGGCGATGCTCCCGTCCCTGTTGTTGATCATCTCCTGGCGGTCCGCCTCGTGGAAGAAGATGAACCACGCGAACGGAACTCCCCAGGTGGCGGTGCGGGTGAACAGCAGATCGGAGTCGATCAGGCCGGAGTCCACCAGCGTCTTGAGCCGTTCCTGATGCCGTTCGGTGGCGTCCACGGGGACGATCCGCTCCAGGCTCTCCGAGGTCGACCCGTCCGCCAGTTCCTCAGCCGCCAGCGCGGAGCGGAGCACCGTCTGGTTCGGGCAGTACAGCAGAACTCCCCGCTCGCTGGGGTCCGCGACGGCGCGCGAAAGCTCGGCGCGGCTGCCCGGGTAGGGGTCGTTGGGCTTCCGCAACAGCCGGTGAAGGGTGCTGCGCAGCTCGCGGCGCTCGACGTCGTCGCGCATCTGCCGCAGCTCCGAGGCGCTGAGGATGGCGCGCTCCGTCAGATCGCCGTACTGCGCGACGATGGCGCGCCGCTGCGGGGCGCCGAAGGCGTCGAGCGGCTGATAGACGCGCAGAGCGGAGATGTAGGGGAACCCCATGGGGGAGTCGTAGAAGGTCATCGGCTTCCCGGCCGCGCGCTGGGCATGGCTCAGTCCGCGAGTTCGACGATCACGGGGGCGTGGTCGCTGGCGCCCTTGCCCTTGCGCTCCTCACGGTCGATCACGGCGCCGGTCACGCGGGAGGCGAGGGCCGGGGACGCCATGACGAAGTCGATGCGCATGCCCTCCTTCTTCGGGAAACGGAGCTGCTTGTAATCCCAGTAGGTGTAGACGCCGGGGCCGGGGTTGAGCGGGCGGACCACGTCCGTGAAGGAGGCTTCTTCGAAGGCGTGGAAGGCGGCGCGTTCCGGGGCGGAGACGTGGGTGAGTCCTTCCTCGATGAAGAAGTCGATGTCCCAGACGTCGTCATCCTGGGGCGCGATGTTCCAGTCGCCCATGAGCGCGATCTGGGCGGCGGGGTCGGTGTCCAGCCAGGCCTCGGCGTTGGCCTTCAGGGTGTCCAGCCACTCGAGCTTGTACGGCATGTGCTCGTCATCCAGGGCGCGGCCGTTGGGCACATACAGGCTCCAGACGCGGACGCCGTTGCAGGTGGCGCCGATGGCACGGGCCTCCTGCTCCGGGTTCACCCCGCCCTTGCCGAACGTCGGCTGCCCGGGGAAGGTGCGCTCCACGTCCTCCAGACCCACGCGGGAGGCGATGGCCACGCCGTTCCACTGGCTGAACCCGAAGTGCGCCACTTCATAGTCCATGCGCTCGAAGAGCTCCCAGGGGAAGTTCTCGTCCTTGCACTTGGTCTCCTGGATGGCCAGGACATCGCAGTCACTGCGTTCCAGCCACGCCTCCACACGGTCGGCGCGGGCACGGAGGGAATTGACGTTCCAGGTGGCGATCTTCACGCTCCCAAGCTATCAAAGCGGACCGACAGTTTGGTGACCCGCGGCGTCACCATCGGAATACGTTCCGGCGACGCGGGGTTGCCCATCATCGTGAGCCAACTTTTCACTGAAGCAGTCCTGTCAGCCCCGTCCGGCCAGCTCACGCTGCGCAACCGGACCTTCCTCGCCCCGATGTGCATGTACTCGGTGGATGCGCGCGACGGCGTGCCGACCGCCTGGCATCAGGCGCACCTCGGCGCCCGCGCCGCCGGCGGTTTCGGCATGGTGATCACCGAGGCCACCGCCGTGGTGCCGGAGGGACGGATCTCCCCGGAGGACCTCGGCCTGTGGAACGACGAGCAGGTGGAGGCCTTCAAGCCGATCACCGCGTTCATCAAGAGCCAGGGCGCCGCCGCAGGCGTGCAGCTGGCGCACGCCGGCGGCAAGGCCTCCACGTACGGCTGGCTGCCGCGCTGGGTGGACAGGGGTCTCACCGGATCGGTCCCGGTGGACGACGGCGGCTGGGTCACCGTGGCGCCGTCCGTCACCTCGATCCACGGCCTGGCCGAGTCGCATGAGCTGACCGTCGAGGAGATCCAGGAGTCGGTCGCGTCCTGGGCCGCGGCCGCCCGTCGCGCCGATGAGGCCGGATTCGACTTCATCCAGATCCACGCCGCCCACGGCTACCTCGTGCACCAGTTCCTGTCCCCGCTGAGCAACACCCGCACGGACCTCTACGGCGGCTCGTACGAAGGCCGCACCCGGTACCTGCGGGAAGTCGTGGCCGCGGTCCGCGAGGTCTGGCCGGCCGACAAACCGCTGGGTGTCCGCTTCTCCGGTTCCGACTGGGTCGAGGGCGGCTGGACCATCGAGGAGACCGCCCGTCTCGCGGTGGAGCTCCGGGCCGAGGGCGTGTCGGTGTTCGACTTGTCCAGCGGTGGCATCGGCGCGTATCACGGCCCCACCGGCCCGGGATATCAGATCGCGCTCGCGGCCCAGGTGAAGAAGGCCCTGGCCGCGGACGCCGAGGAGCGTGGCGTGGAGAACGACGCCTTCGTCAGCGCCGTCGGCATGATCAACGAGGCGCAGCAGGCCGAGCAGGTCCTGGTGAACGGCCAGGCCGACGGCGTCTCGATCGCCCGCGCCGCCCTCAAGGAGCCGAACTGGCCCGCGCTCGCAGCTCGCTCCCTCGGCGAACCCCTGGACAAGACGCCGTTCGCACCGCAGTACTGGCGCGCGCACTGGTGAGGTGAGTCCTGCGGGGCGTACCTGCTGAAACAGTGGATTCCCGTCGAAACAGTGTGTTTAACACGCGGTTTCGACGGGAATCCACTGTTTCAGGGTGGGGCGGAGGAGCGCCCTGCTCAGCCCCTGGCGACCGGCTTCACAGGCTCGGCAGCCGGCGCCTCCCGTGCGTCCCGGACCTGCTGGCCCGACACCAGGCCCGGCAGGCCACGGCCCTTCGCGCTGAACACCAGCGCTCCGAGGGACACGAGGACGAACAGGGATTCCACCCAGCCGAACCCCTCCGGGAGGAGGCCGAGCAGCGCATAGCCGCCGATCCCGCCGAGCAGGCGCAGGAGCCGGGCAAGCGGGCGGGGGAGCGGCCCGCCGTCGTACTGGAGCTGGACCGCCTGGTCGCCGACGGTGCGTCCGCTCACCAACGTGACCACCAGCCACACCAGGAACGCGACGCCGGTGCCGACCACGCCGGAGTAGTCGTCCTGGTTGAGGGCTTCGCGGTCGTTGAGGACGTAGAGCAGGACCGCGCGGATGCCGACCGTGATCGACACGCTGAGCAGGACGAACGCCAGCCAGTCGCACAGCACGCCCAGGAAGCGCCGTGGCTTGGTGACGGGACGCGCGACGTCGGCGGCCGGGGCCACGCTGCGTCGTCGCCCGACGAAGGGCAGAGCGATGAGGGAGCCGAGGAGGGCGCCGAGGGTGTTGGCCATCAGGTCGTCGACGTCGAAGAACCGGTAGGCGCACGGGTACAGCCCCCACACGCCGGTCAGCTGGGTGAACTCGATCAGCGCCGTCGTCGCCAAGCCGGTCAGGGTCGCGATCACGACGCCCCGCCCGCCCAGCACTCGGATGAAGAACCCGAGCGGCATGAACAGCACCACGTTGAAGACCACCTGCAGGACCGCGAAGTCCATGACGGCCGCTCGGAGTCCTCCGCCGGACGATGCGAGCGAATCCCGGATGTCCTGGACGAAGGCGAACGGCTGAACGTTCGCCCCGACGCACTGATAACCGGCCGGGTCGGGCAGGGGTAGCAGCGTGTAGGTCCAGATGGCCCAGAAGTACACGAGCGCTGCGCCCCAGAGGACGAAGCGCCCTGCGGTGAGGCGGCCCCGTCGCCGGTAGCTGGCGGCCACGAACGGGACGAAGAGCAGGATCCCGGTGACCAGGCCGAGTCCCATGGCCATGAATGCGGACGTGAGGTGAACTGAGCGCATGACTTGAGTGTTCCATCGGAGCGCTCGGAGGGGGGCCGAAAATCCGCTGTTTCAGGGTGAACTCGCGCACACCGTGGGTGATCTCACCCCGCCTTCAGCACCAGCTCCACCACATCCCGGACCACGTCCAATGACTCTCGCAGCGCCTCACGGGACGTCAGCGTCTCCGCCCAGCGGCGGTCGAAGGTGGCCGAGGCGAGGCGGGCCACCCGCCGGGCCTCGGTGACCGGGTCCGCGGCCCAGTCGAACTCCACGGTGCGCACCGCGGCCGGTTCCACCGGCGTCGACGGAGCATCCCGCACCTGGACGGCCTGGTCGGTCACGAGGAACCCCACGCTCTCCATGCGGCGCGCGAACAGGTTCTTCGCCTGGAGCCCCGCGAACAGCAGCGGGGTCTCGCCGAGCAGCACGGCCTCTTCACCCAGGTCCTCGACGGCCGCAGCGAACACCTGATCCTGATCGTCCAGGGGGTGGCCGGCCAGTCCGGGGGCGAACAGCAGGAACCGCACCGGCCCCTGCCTGCGGCACACCAGCCCCGCGACGTCTTCAGCGCGCACCGTCACCGCATCCCCTCCCTGCGCAGCGCCTTCGCGATGGCGGCGGCCCGCGAATCCACCCCGAGTTTCGCGTAGATGTGCGCCAGATGGGTCTTGACGGTGGCCTCGGAGATGAACAGCTTCCGGCCGAGCTCCTTGTTCGAGAGCCCCTGGGTCAGGAGGGTCAGCAACTCCGCCTCCCGAGGCGTCAGCGCTTCGTCGGGGTTCCTCATCTGCTGGAAGAGCCGGCTCGCGACGGGCGCGCTCATGTGGCTCTGGCCCCGGGACGCGCCCCGCACCGCGGCGAAGATCTCGTCCGGGGCGGCGTCCTTGAGGAGGTACCCCATGGCCCCGGCGTCGACGGCACGCACGATGTCCGCGTCCGAGTCGTAGGTGGTGAAGACCAGGACGGCCTGCCCCGGGCGCTCGGCCCGCAACCGCCGGATCGCTTCGATCCCGTCGATCCCCGCTCCCATGGCCAGATCCATCAGCACCACATCCGGCGCCTGGTCCAGCGCGACCGACACGCCCTCCTCACCCGAGGACGCCTCGGCCACCACCTCGATGTCCGGCTGGGTGCTGAGGAGCGCCCGGAGCCCGCTCCGCACCACCAGATGGTCGTCCACCAGCAGTACCGTGATCACGTCGTTCCTCCTTCCACCGCGCCGGTGTCCCCGGCCGGGATCTCCACGCCGATGACCGTTCCCTCGCCCGGCGCGGATTCCACTGCGAACGTGCCGCCGAGCTGTTCGACCCGCTGCCGCATCGCGCGCAGCCCGTACCCGCCTCCTGGGCCCGGCTCCGGGGTGGTGGTGGGCAGGAAGCCCACGCCGTCGTCGTACACATCCAGCGTGACGGACCCCGGCAGATAGCCCAGCGTGACGCTCGCCCCCTGGGCGGAGGCATGCCGTTCGACGTTGGCCGCGGCACTCTGGGCGATGCGCACGACGGCGTGCCGCACCTCGGGCGGCAGGGCCCGCGGGGTGCCGGTCACGCTGATCCGCGTCGCCGGAACGTGCCGCCGGACGGCCGTAGCAAGGGCCTCCTCCAGCGGCAGATCGGGTTCCGGCGCGGTGGCCAGATTGTGGACCAGCCCCCGGGTCTCCGCGAGGTTCACCCTGAGCTGTTCGGTCGCCTGCCGGACCTCGGGACTCAGACCCTCCGTGCGATCCGCCGCCTCCAGCAGGAGCACCGTGCTGGCGAGGCCCTGCGTCACGGTGTCGTGGATTTCACGGGCCACGCGCTCCCGTTCCGCGAGTGTGCCGGCGGCTCGTTCCGCGGCGGCCGTCTGGGCCTGCGCCGTCCGCAGTTCGGCATTGAGCTGGGCCTGGCGGGACAGGGCGTCCTCCAGGCGGTCGTAGACGAGGGTGAGGACCAGTGCCGCGGCCGCTGGGCCCAGCAGCGCCGCGACGTCGGTGTACCCGCTGAGCTTGAACAGTCCCACGGACGTGCTGAGTGCTGTCAGCCCGGTCGCCAGCGCGGCGGCCTTCCCCGACACCGCGGACCGGCCGACGAAGAACACCGCGAACGCACACCAGGCGAAGCTCGGGGCGAGGATCACGAGTGCCGCCCAGACCGCGACGAGAACCCACGTGACCGCAGGCCGGGCGGGTCCGCGCATCCGGACCGCCGCCGCGTACAGGGCGCACAACGCAGCGGCCAGGACCAGGACGAGGGAGTTCTCGTCCGGCCCGTGACGCAGCACGTACCGGATCAGGGAGGCGGTCACGAGCACCGCGAAGCCACAGTGCACCGCCACGCCGAGATAGCGCTCGCGGCCTGCCGGGGGTGCGGTGATCATGGGGCCACTCTACGAGACCGGGCCGACAGGAAAGCGCGTCTCATCCTTTTGGCTGAGACGGCCACCCGAAGGCATGACGAACCCCTGCCGGAACAGCCGATGTGCCCGCAAGCGCCGCTCGGAAGGATGGATGTCAGGAGTTCACGGACCCGTCAGGAAGGCCGGGGGAGACCCGGCACGCCGGGGTCCGTGAGCTCGCACCGAGACCATCGAAACCGATCCACGCACGATCCATCCCCGAAGGGCAGGCACATCATGGCCATCAGCAAGAGCAACATCAAGGTCCTCTCCGCAGCGGCGGCGGCGCTCCTCCTGACCGGCGGCATCACGGCGGCCGCCAACGCCGGACAGGTCTCCCAGCCTGCGGCCGCGCCCGCGGCGGAGACCGCCAAGCGCCTTCCCACGGCGGACATTCCGGCCGGCGAGGGCACCACCGTCTCGCAGAACCGGATCTCCGCGACCGCCTCGGCCAAGGCCGTCCAGGCCGCCCTGGCCAAGTGCGTGGGGGACAAGCTCCCGTTCGTCTCCGTGACGGTCGTGGACCGCTTCGGCACGGTCCAGGCCGTCCTCCGTGGCGACAACGCCGCGCAGCACACCCTCGAAGCGTCGAAGCAGAAGGCCTACACCGCGGCGGCTTTCGGCGCTCCCACGAGTGAGCTGGCCGGACGCATCAGCGGCAACGGCAAGCCCTCCATCGCCGATCTGCCCGGCACCCTGTTCCTGGCGGGCGGGGCCCCGCTCAAGGTGAACGGCGTGTCCGTGGCGGGGATCGGCGTCGGCGGCGCACCCGACGGCGCCCTCGACGAGGCCTGCGCCGCGGCCGGCGCCGAGGCGATCCTGGGCCGCTAGGAGCCATGATGGAAGCCATGCCGACGCGTGGCGCAGTGCTCAAGGGGAGCCTGGCGGTCCTCACCGTCGGGCTCCTCGGCGCGTGCGCCCCGGGTCCCACTCAGGCGGGTTCCACTCAGCCGCCCGACGACGACGCCGCACCCTCCGCGCGGCCGTCGCCGCCGGCGTCGTCCCCGGCGCAGCATGGGTCACCCACCGCCGAAAGCGGCAGCACGGCGTCGCCCGCCGTGCTCGACGCCCGGGCCCGAGCCGCCGCCCGGGCCCGCCTGACCGAGGCTCAACGCGCCCGATTGGACCAGGACCTCATCCGGGCCGCGAAACGGAACGACGCCGCCGAAGTGAAACGCCTCATCGAGCAGGGCGGTGACGTCGATGCCAAGGATTCGATCCAGGATTCCGCCTTCCTCTACGCCGGGGCGGAAGGGTTCAACGAGGTCCTGCGCCTCACCCTGGCGGCGGGAGCGGACGTGCGGAGCGTCAATCGCTTCGGCGGGACCGCGCTCATCCCTGCCTGCGAGCACGGACATGTCGAGACGATCCGGATCCTCCTCGCGGCGGGGGTGCCGGTGAACCACGTGAACCGTCTCGGCTGGACGGGGATGCAGGAGGCGATCCTGCTGAACACGGGCGGGCCGCGGCAGCAGGAAGCCGTCCGGCTCCTCCTGGCCGCAGGCGCGGACCCCGGCATACGGGACCCGCAGGGCCGCACAGCCCTCGACAACGCCCGGCGGATGGGCTTCACGGAGATCGTGCGGATCCTCGAATCCCGCCGCTGACACCCCCGCACCTGTCACCCTCCAATCGACTGCTCCACACGATGCCGAAATCCCAGGAATTCCGGGCCGAATGACATCGTGCGGAGCAGTCGATCGGAGGGGCGGGCGGTCGGGGCGCGGAAGGGGACTAGTCCTTCCGCGTCGAGGCACGGGGTCGGAGCCGGGCCCGGGTGAGGCGCGGGCCCATGGTCTCGCCGGTCTTGAGCAGTTCCTGCAGCATGTCCAGGAGCAGGTCCGCGGTTCCGGCGGGGTTGAGTTCGAAGGCCGTGATGGCAGGCCGGCTGGACCGGGCATGCTCGGAGTCCGACGCCGCCGCGATCATGACCTGTCCGGGAACCGCCAGTCCGGCCGCCAGGACTTCCTGCTGGACGCCCGCCGCGTGCCGCCCCGTCATGCAGAACACCGCTTCAGGGACGCCGTCCGCGAGGATGCGCAGCCCGGCGTCGCGCCCGCCGTCGAGGCCGGACCGCTCCGACTGCTCGTAGACCCGCGGCGTCACCCCGTGGCGCTCGCACCATGACAGGTACTCCTGGAGGAAGTCCGCGTTCCAGGCATTCCGGTCCGTCCCGGAGACCAGCACGATCTCACGGGCTCCGGCCGCTTCGAAATGCGCCAGGATCTGCCGGGCGGCGAGGGGGTCGTCCTCGGACGACCAGCGCGTGAAGTCCGGCTTGTCCAGGAGCTTGCCGTAGCAGACGTAGGGGATGCCGCGCCGGTCCAGGAGGTCGATCACGGGGTCCTGGGCGTTGGGGCTCATGATGACGTACCCGTCCATCGAGAACGCCAGTGGCGGCACCGGGCTGCGGGTCAGGTCCGGCACGAGCGTGAGGCTGAGCCCGCGGGCCAGGGCGCGGGAGGACAGGATCCCGGCGAAGCGCTCGAACACGTCGACGCCGGCCGGGGTGTAATCGCCCAGGGCGTCGAGGGAACGCATCACGAGGCCGATGGCGCCGATACTGCCCTGCCGCATGCCACGGGCGAAGGCATCCGCTTGGTAGCCGAGTTCGTCCGCGGCGGCTTTCACGCGGGCCCTGGTCTCCTCGCTGATGGTCCCCTTGCCGTTCAGCGAGTGCGAGACGGCGGTGATGGACACCCCCGCGCGGCGCGCCACATCCCGGATCGTCACCCCTTTGCCACGTGCCACGGACCCTCCTCAAGTCGTTGTCACCCCCATTTCACCAGGGACGGAACCGCCCGCACACGCGTCGCGGAGGCCATGTGGAAAACCATCATTGCATAAAACGTTTTACTTCCCTAATGTGATCTGCACCTCAGAAAACGCCCCCACGAAGGAACCCCTCATGAAGCTCTTCACCGCCACCTCCACCACGCAGGACCCTGCTGTCCGCGGCCGTGAACTCGGACTGGAGTTCGGCGACCGCTTCGAGCACGTGTCCGGGCTGTACCTCGACCATTTCGCGGCGCTGAAGATCCCGGGGGAGACCGTGCGGCGTATCGCCGAGGCGAGCCACGCGGCACTGGCCGGCTGGGCTCCCGGCCTGGCCGCGGAGGCGGAGGCCATCGCCTCGGCCGCCGGTCTCGAGCTCTGGCGGCTCGCCGCCGTCGGCGCCCGCACCGAGATCCTCGCCGCCGAGCCGCCGCGCGGTGAAGGCGAGTGCTCCACCGCGGTCCTCACCGGTGCGGACCACGCCCCGGAGACCCTGCAGACCTGGGACTGGCACGAATTCCTGGTGCCGGACGGGCTGCTGCTGGACCTGACCACCCAGACCGGCCGCCGGGTCAAGCTGTTCACCGAGTTCGGCACCGCCGCGAAGATCGGGGTCAACGACGCCGGGCTCGGCCTGCACTTCAATATCCTGTCCCACCGCAGCGACTCCGATCAGGGCGGTGTCCCGGTCCACGCGATCGCCCGCCGCATCCTGGAGGAGGCCGCGACCGTGGAGGAGGCCCAGGCCATCGCGGCGAGCGCCACCGTCAGCGCCTCCACCGTCTTCACCGTCTTCGACTTCCACGACGGCGGCTCCCGCGCCGTGAGCCTCGAACTCGCCCCGGCCGGCCTCGGCGTCGTCCGGCCCGGCGAGGACGGCTGGCTGTTCCACACCAACCACTTCCTCGATCACGACCTCTTCCAGGGCGACACCATGCCCGCCGACTCCTCCACCGCCGAGCGCTATCAGCATCTCGATGCCGTCCGCGGAAATCTCACGGGCCTGGCGCCCGTCGAACGGGCCCGTGCGGCGTGCGGCGGCGAAGGATCCGCCGCCGCCATCTGCATGTCCCCGGACACCACCAAGCCCGTCATCGATCAGTGGGGCACCCTGCTGACGATCGGCGTCGACGTCGAGCACTTCGCTCTCGACTATTTCGTCGGCCGCCCCGACGAAGCCGCCGTTCACGGCCTCGCGCGCTTCTGACCTCCCCTCCCTCCCCGCATCATCTCCTCAAGGAACCACTCTCATGTCCCACACCCAGTCCTCACCGGCCGCCGCCCCGGCGCCGCGGGATGCCCCGACACTGGGCACCCAGGCCACCACCGCGCTGCGCACCTTCTTCATCTCGGGTTTCGGCACGGCGCTGGAGTTCTACGACTTCATCGTCTACGGCCTCGCCGCCGCCCTCGTCTTCCCGACGCTGTTCTTCCCCGCGACCGACCGGCTGACCGGCACCCTCGTGGCCTTCGCCGCGTTCGGCGCCGGGTTCATCGTCCGGCCGCTGGGCGGCATCGTGGTGGGCCACTTCGGTGACCGGATCGGGCGCAAGTCCATGCTCGTCATGACCCTGCTCCTGATGGGCGGCAGCACCTTCCTCATCGGCTGCCTCCCGACGTACCAGAACGTCGGTCTGCTGGCTCCCGTGCTGCTGGTGATCCTGCGCCTGGTGCAGGGGTTCGCGGCCGGTGGTGAATGGGGTGGGGCATCGCTCTTCGGCATCGAGAACTCGCCCGAGAACCGTCGCGGCCTGTGGGGCAGTTTCACGAGCACGGGCATCGGCATCGGCAGCCTCTTCGGCACGGGTGTCTTCACGGTGATGACCCTTCTGCCGGAGTCCGAGCTCACCGCCTGGGCCTGGCGTGTGCCGTTCTGGCTGGGTGGTCTCCTGGTCCTCGTGGGCCTGATCGCCCGCACCCGCATGCCGCACGAAACGGTGAACACGGAGAGCGCCCCCCGCGTTCCCCTGCTGGCGGCCATCCGGAAACACCCGAAGCAGATGCTTCTCGCCATCGGCGTCGCGTTCGGCTACAACACCATCGCGTACATCGGCTCCCTGTTCACGGTCACCTACACCGAGGAGCGTGGGTACACCGACACGCAGTCCCTGCTGTTCCAGGTGGCCGGCTCGTTCGCCTTCATGCTCGCCGCCCCGTTCATGGGTCTGCTCTCCGACAGGATCGGGCGGAAGAAGGTGATCGCCGGCGGCGCCGTGATCTACGCGGTGTTCTTCTTCCTCTTCTTCGGGATGGTCGACAGCCGGGTCGCGTTCCTCGCGACCGTCGCCTTCATCCTGGTGAACATCTTCATGGCCATGCCGCAGGGCTGCATCCCGGCGTTCCTGGGTGAGCAGTTCTCGAAGGAGAGCCGTTACTCGTCCATCTCGGCGACCTACCAGACGGGCGCGGCGCTGGGCGGCGGCACGGCGGCGAGCATCGCCACGGCCCTGTTCATCGCGTTCAACCGCGGCTCCCTGGGCATCGCGCTGTACTCCGGCGCCGCCTGCCTGGTCCTCGCCCTGTGCGTGCTCGGCCTCCGGGAGACGTACAAGGTCCGCACCAAGGACCTCGGCGAGAAGCCGCAGGACGTCCGCGTCTGAGGCCTCGCCGCCGGGGTGAGGTGGGCGGTCTGCGCCCGGCTCAGCCTCCTCCTCCGTCCACCGACGGAGGAGGAGGCTTTTCCACATCGGGTGCCGTTGCAGATGAAACTGGTCCTCCTTTCGGGCAAGCTAGAGCCATGGAGCCTTCCAGTACCAGCGCACCGTCCACTCTCTCCGCCTCCGCCGCCACGGCAGGGCAGTCTGCCGCGGAGGTGAAGCCCGCGGAGGTGACCTTCGAACAGCGTGGTCACGCCGGGGTGGTCATCCTCAACCGGCCGCGTGCGGTCAACGCGCTCAACCAGGGGATGGTGGAGGCGGTGGACGCGCAGCTGCGGGCCTGGGCGGTCGATCCGTCGATCGAGCACGTCATCATCACCGGGGCGGGTGAACGTGGGCTGTGCGCCGGCGGTGACGTCGTGGCGATGTACCGGGACATCGTGGCCGGAGAGCGGGCGTCCCATGACTTCTTCCGTGCCGAGTTCCGGATGAACTCGCTGATCTTCGGCTACCCCAAGCCCGTGATCGCCGTGCAGGACGGGCTGGTCCTGGGCGGCGGTGTGGGCATCTCCGCGCACGCGTCTCACCGGGTGGTCACCGAGAACACCCGGATGGGCATGCCGGAGGTCACCATCGGCTATGTTCCCGACGTCGGCGGGACCTGGCTGCTGGGCCACGCCGGCGTGGCGGGCGTGCACGCTGCGATGACAGGTGACCATGTGGGCGCCGGGGATGCGATCCACCTTGGGCTCTCGGACGCCTTCGTGCCGGCCCCGAACCTCCCCGAGTTCCTGACCTTCCTGGAGACCGACACGGCCGACGACGCCGTGGCCCGCTTCGCCGAGATGGCGCCGGAGGCGGTGCTCGCCGCGGCCGGGGACGCTGATGGGGCCGCCCCCTGGATCGAGGACTGCTACGCGGGGGCCTTGTCCGGCGACGCGTCCGCGGCCGTCATCCTGAGCCGCCTCGAAACGCATCCGGACCCGCAGGCCCAGGAGGCCGCCGCGACCCTCAAGACCAAGAGCCCGCGTTCCGTGGCCGTGGCGCTCGAAGCCGTGCGTCGGCACTGCTCCGGGACGCTGGAGGAGGCTTTGCGGGAGGAGTTCCGCGTCGCCGTCCGGTGCCTGGCCTCTCCTGACATGCGGGAGGGTATCCGCGCGCAGGTGATCGACAAGGATCGCACCCCGCGCTGGGAGCACCCCGGGCTGACCGAGGTCAGCCCTGAACTCGTCGCCTCCTACTTCGCTCCGTTCGCACCCGGCGAGACGGACGGCGGGGACCTGGTCCTCTGATCCGGGAGGCCATGCCTCCAGAGCCCGACACCGCAGCAGTCAGCCCGCATTCCCCATTCCTCAGACGCCGATGGCGAAGGAGCAAACACCCGTGCAGAACATCCTGGTGGAGCGCCGTGGGCGCGTCACGATCGTGACCCTCAACCGGCCGGAGGCGCTCAATGCGCTGAACCTGGCGACCATGACCGAGGTGGTGGAGGCCGTCCGGGCGGCGGATGCGGATCCCGGCACCGGCGCCGTGGTCCTCACGGGGTCGTCCAAGGCGTTCGCCGCCGGTGCGGACATCAAGGAGATGGCGTCCAAGGATCATCTCGAAATGTACCGGGCCGATTGGTTCCGCGGCTGGGAGGAGCTCTCCCGGGTGCGGATCCCCGTGATCGCGGCGGTGTCCGGCTACGCGCTGGGCGGCGGCTGCGAACTGGCGATGATGTGCGATCTGCTGATCGCCGCCGAGAACGCGAAGTTCGGTCAGCCCGAGATCAACCTCGGCGTCATCCCCGGCATGGGCGGTTCGCAGCGGCTCACGCGGGCCGTGGGGAAGGCGAAGGCGATGGACCTGGTGCTCACGGGCCGGATGATGGACGCCGCGGAAGCGGAGCGGTCCGGGCTGGTCTCCCGCGTGGTGCCCACGGAATCCCTCCTCGAAGAGGCGCTCGCGGTCGCCGAGACGGTCGCCGGGAAGTCCAAGCCGGTGGCCATGATGGCCAAGGAGGCCGTCAACGCCGCGTTCGAAACAGGGCTCGCTCAGGGCGTCGTCTTCGAGCGCAGGCTGTTCCACTCCCTGTTCGGCACGCCCGACCAGGTGGAGGGCATGGCGGCATTCCAGGAGAAGCGCCCGGCCGAGTTCAACCGGGACTGATGGCGGGATCCTGAGGTGTTGTGTGCTCAGTAATTGCGGGTGTTCGGGGCCACGACCCGCGACTACTGAGCACACAAGTCGGATCAGGCGCAGATGTCTGCGGCCAGGGGCATCACTGTCCCGCGATGTACTCGATGGACGGCCCGGCCGTCCATCCGCCGTCTACGGCCAATTCGGCGCCCGTGGTGTAGGAGGCGGCGTCGCTGAGCAGGTAGCAGACCGCTCCCGCGAGTTCCTCAGGGCGGCCGACGCGCTGGAAGGGATTGTTGGGGAAGGCGCCGTCGGCTGCGCTGATCCCGGTCACGGCGGTCATCGGTGTCAGGACCATGCCCGGATGTACCGAATTGACCCGGATCTTCTCCCGGCCGAGTTCGACGGCGGCGACCTTGGTCAGGCCCCGGACGCCCCACTTCGCGGCTCCGTAAGCCCCGGTCAGTGCCATGCCGATCAGGCCTGCGGCGGACGAGATGTTCACGATCGACCCACCGCCGGCTCGCCGCAGTGCGGGCACTGCGGCGGTGATCCCGGTGTGCACAGCGACAAGGTTGATGTCAATGATCCGCTGGAAGGTCTCGCGGCTTTCCTCTGCCACGGGGGTCCCGGAGGCGGAGACGCCGGCGTTGTTGACCAGGCCGGTCAGTGCGCCGAACTCGTGCTCCGCGAAATCGACGGCCCGTTTCCATGAAGCGGGGTCGGTGACGTCGAGATGGATGTAGCGGGCGCTTTCGGCGCCGAGGTCCGCGGCGAGAGCGGACCCCTGCTCATCCAGGATGTCGCTGATGAGGACGCGTCCTCCCTCGGCCACGACGGCTCGGGCGAAAGCTTCTCCGAGTCCGCGGGCGGCTCCGGTGATGAGGACGACTTTGTCAGTGAGATTCATGGTGTGCCTTTCCTTCGATGAACGCCTGGTGGGCGCCGGGGTGTACGGGGTGCGCGAGTCGCGCCATAGCGGTCGACACGGCACGGGCTGCTTCCTGAGGGCTCTGCCCCGTGGTGTTGATCTGCCCGAGGCCGGCGATCATGAAGGTGATCGCGTGACCGCTGGCGACGGTCGTCTCGAGGGAATCCTCCGGTGCGCCGATGATGCGCGCGACCGGTGCGCGGAGCAGCTCAGCGGCCTCGTAACTCGCTTCGAGCCAGATCCGCCGCAACGCCGAGCTCGCGAGAACCACTTGCATCAACCGGGTGGAGACGATCCCGGCGGTGCGGGCCAAGGTGTCGGTGAAGGCGGACTCGAGCGCGGAGTTCAGTGGAACCCCGTCTGGCTGGGCGGCCAGAGCGGAAGCGTAGATCCGATCGCCTCGGTCGAACAGGGGGCGGAGGCTGTCCTCCTTGGTCGGGAAATACCGGTAGAAGGTCCGCTCGGACAGGCCTGCCGCGGCGGCCAAGGTGGCGACCGTAGGTGTGGCGTCACCCGCGGAGAGAAAGACCTCCGCGCAGTGTTCCGAGATGGTCAGAAGTTCATCAGGGCGCAAGGGCTGCCGTGCCATGATTTCCACGGTACGCCTAAATGGCAGAAACTGCCACAAAAGCGATCGCGCCTGGCCGCGAACCTCTCCGCGAGAGAACAGTTGGCGCCCCATAGAAGCGATCTATGGGGCGCCAACTGTTCTCTCGCGGGCGGGGGAGGTGAGGTCAGCCCTGCTTCCACCACTCGTCGTGGATCGTGACCGGAGTGGTGCGCTTGTGGCGTGTGCGGAGGTACTTCTCCTCGATCGTCGCGGCGACGCCCTCGGGAACCTCGCGGCCCTCGAGGTAGTCGTCGATCTGGTCGTAGGTGATGCCCAGCTCGTCCTCGTCGGTGCGTCCGGGCTTGCCGTCCAGAAGGTCCGCCGTCGGGACCTTCTCCCACACCTGGCGCGGCGCGCCCAGGTGCTCCAGCAGCTGACGGTTCTGGCGCTTGTTGAGGCCGAAGAGCGGCAGCACATCGGCCCCGCCGTCGCCGAACTTGGTGAAGAACCCGGTGACCGACTCGGCGCCGTGGTCGGTCCCCACCACGAGGTAGTTGTGTTCGCCGGCCAGCGCGTACTGCGCCACCATGCGGATGCGGGCCTTCACATTGCCCTTGTTGAAATCGGAGATCTCGGAGCCCGTGGTCTTCAGGAACTCCTCCTCCACACCGTCCACGCCGGGCCCCACATTGAAGGTCCACTCGGTGTGGGGCTTGATGAACGCGAGCGCCGCCTGGGCGTCGTCCTCATCGTGCTGGACGCGGTAGGGCAGACGGACCGCGACGAAGGCGGCCTCCACCCCGTCGAAGGAGAGCTTCTCGACGGCGAGCTGGCAGAGCTTCCCGGCGAGCGACGAGTCCACTCCTCCGGAGATGCCCAGCACGAAGCCGTTGGTCTTGGTCGCCCGCAGATAGGACGCCAGGAAATCCACCCGTGCCGCAACCTCCGCCGCGGGGTCGATCTCGGGCTTGACGCCCATTTCCTCGATGATCTGTGCCTGAAGTGCGCGCATACGCCCAGGGTACTCGCCTCGCGTTTCGCGAGGGTTACACCGTTTCCGCGCGCGGCGCCCCCGCGCCCCCGCGCCCCCGCGCCCCCTCGCGCGGTGCCCCCGCGCCCGGACGCTCCGCACCGGCGCCCCGCGCCGACCGCCCCCACCCGGACGCCCCGCCCCCACCCGAACGCTCCCGGGGGCAGAATGGAACCGGCGGCACCCGCCGCCGTGCTTCCGGGCCCATCCCGCCCCGGGGGCATCGCGCTGCAGAACCGGAGTTCCTCGGCATGAAGACCGGCCCCGCCGCTCAGCGGCTCATTCTCTGGATCACCATCCTGGCGTCCTTCGTCTCCTTCCTGGACGGCAGTGTCATCAACGTCGCGCTCCCGGCCATCGACCGTGAATTCGGCGGGGGACTGGCCACGCAGCAGTGGGTCGTGGACGCATACCTCATCACCCTGGGCGCCCTCATCCTGCTGGCGGGATCGCTCTCGGACGTGCTCGGCAGGATCCTGATCCTGCGGATCGGTCTGATCGGCTTCGGTGTGACCTCGCTCGTGTGCGCCTTCGCCCCGACGGCAGAGGTCCTGATCGTGGGCCGCGGATTCCAGGGAGCGGCCGCCGCGCTCCTCGTGCCCAGTTCGCTGGCGCTCATCACCGCGAACTTCAGCGGACCCGACCGCGCGAAGGCCATCGGCCATTGGACGGCGGGCACCACGGTGGCCTTCATCGCGGGGCCGATCCTGGGCGGCGTCCTGGTGGACACCGTCGGCTGGCGCTCCGTGTTCTGGATCAACGTCCTGCCCATCGCCGTGACCCTGTACCTGCTGGCCGTCCTCGGGATGAAGGACACCCGGGCGCAGGGTGTCCGGATCGACTACGCGGGGGCCGTCCTCTGCGTGCTCGGCCTCGGCGGCCCGGTGTACGCCCTGATCGAGCAGGGGAATCTGGGCTGGGGGAGTCCCGGCATCTGGATCCCGTTTGTCGTGGGCGTGCTGTGCCTGGCGGGTTTCCTCTGGCGCCAGGCGACGGCGAAGCAGCCCCTCATGCCCCTGAGCCTGTTCACGGTGCGCAACTTCGGCGTCGGGAACATCGCCACCACCTTCATCTACGCGGCGCTCTCGATCGGCGGCCTGATCGTGGTGCTCTTCCTGCAGCAGGTGGCGGGGTTCCCGGCCACCTTCGCCGCTCTGGCCACGCTGCCCATCAGCATCCTGAACATCGCGCTCTCCAGCTGGTTCGGCTCCCTCGCGGGACGTTTCGGACCGCGGTGGTTCATGGCCCTTGGGCCGATCCTGGGCGGCGCCGGCTACCTGCTCATGGTCACGACCCGCATGCCGGTGGACTACTGGACCCAGCTGCTGCCGGGCATCCTGCTGTTCGGCATCGGCCTGTCCGTGACGGTGGCCCCGCTGACGGCGGCCATCCTCGGCTCGGTGTCGGAGGAGCAATCGGGCATCGGCTCAGCGGTGAACAACGCCGTGGCGCGGGTGGCGGGCTTGGTGGGCGTGGCCGTGCTCGGCCTTATCGTGGGACCGACGCTGGACCTCGACGGCTTCCACCGGGTCCTCCTCGTCACGGCGCTCCTGCTGGTCGTGGGCGGTCTGGTCTCCGCGGTGGGCATCCGCAATCCGCCGGTCCAGGAGCCGGCTGACGGCGCGGCCTCCGCCAGTCGATAAACTTCTCGTATGACTGCCCTCGACGCCGCCGCTGCCCGCGCCCGCCTGCTCGACCTCATCAAGGAACTCGCCGTGGTCCACGGCAAGGTGACCCTCTCCAGTGGCAAGGAGGCCGACTACTACGTCGACCTGCGCCGCATCACCCTGCACCACGAGGCCTCCCGCCTGGTGGGTCAGGTCATGCTCCAGCTGCTGGACGACGCCGGCATCGAATTCGAGACCGCGGGCGGCCTGACCATGGGCGCCGACCCCGTGGGCACCGCGCTCATGCACGCCGCCGGCGACGCGGGCCGCTCCATCGACGCCTTCGTGGTCCGCAAGGCCCAGAAGTCCTACGGCATGGGCCGCCAGGTGGAAGGCCCGGGCGTCGATGGCCGCGACGTCGTGGTCCTCGAGGACACCTCCACCACCGGCGGCTCCGCGCTGACCGCCATCGAAGGCGTCCGGAACGCGGGCGGCAACGTCAAGGCCGTGGCCGTGATCGTGGACCGCAACACCGGCGCCAAGGAAAAGATCGAAGCCGAGGCGGGCGTCCCCTACCTGTTCGCCTTCTCCAAGGATGAACTCGGACTCGACTGATCTCCCGCCCCCTGTGCCCGGGCCGGACGGTCCGGGCACAGGGCCCGACGACGACGGCGCGGCCCGCCGTCGCGATCTCGCGTCCCTGCTGCGCACGGCCGGCCGCATGCGCCGGTTTTCGCGGCGGAGTTTCCTCTGGCTGGGCGGCGCCTCCGCATTCCTCGCCGGGGACCTCGTCTACACGAGGGCCATCGCCGAGCAGCGACGGCAGACCACGATCCTGACCCTCGGTGACGACGCGCCCGGGGACGCCCCGGCCGACGCGGGCTGGTATCTGCTCCCGGGATTCAAGACCAGCTGGGACGAGGCGTCCTTCATCCTGACGACCCTCAAACCGGCGATCGGCCGCTGGGGACGGATGGCCGCCGTGGGGTACTCGAATCTCGGCCTGTCCGTGAACGACGTGGTGGACGCCATCGCCGCGTCGATCCGGCTCCGCGGGATCCGCCACGTGTTCTTGTACGGACACAGCTTTGGCGGGATGCTCGCGGTGCAGACGGCGGTGCTCCTGTGGGAACGTCACCGGATCCAGGTGCGGTTCATCCTGCTCGACTCCAGTCCCGCCAGCCGCTACGACGTGCTGGACCAGGACTCGTTCGGCGGCGTCGTCTACACCTACGAGCAGGGCGTGCCGATCCCCACGATCGTCCGGGGCGGTTACGAGCTGGGGGAGCGGATCGTCAACAAGCACGAGAGGACCTGGCGGCAGATCCTGGAACAGACGGCCGAGCAGCTGAGCCCGCTGGCGCCGTCGTCGTTCCTCATCCAGAGTGAGGCGGCCTACGTGTACGGCTTCGATGTGCGCCCGCTGGCGGAGCGGCTGCCGTACACGAGCCTGGTGTTCATCGGCAATCCGGAAGACGGCACGGTGGACTACGACACGGCCCGGCAGGGCTGGCGGAACGCGTTCCCGTCCCAGCTGCTGAGCTCCGACATCGAGACGCTCGGGGCGGTCCCCGCTCACGCCAGTCCGCAGTGGAGCCCGCAGGTGTACCACCCGATCCTTGAGCGGATCATGAATCGCTACTTCCCCCTGTGACTTCCGGTGGGCGCACCCCCAGGCGCGCCGTGGCCGTCGCACTGTCGCGTTCCGCCCCGACTACCCGCCGCAGCGGGCGCACCGGTAACTTTGGTACATGGCAAACAACCTTGATGATTCCGGGGTGGACGTCCTCCCCGAGCCCGAACGCGAAGTCCTCACCTGGGACACCTTCGGCGACGCGTCGCGCGAGCTGGCCCAGACCGTGGTGGACAGCGGGTTCCAGCCGGACGTGGTGGTGGCGATCGCCCGTGGCGGCCTGCTCCTGGCCGGCTCCATCGCCTACGCCCTCGGGGCCAAGGCGTGTGGCGCCCTGAACGTGGAGTTCTACACCGGCATCGGCACCGTGCTGCCGGAGCCCGTGGTCCTGCCGCCCATGCTGGACGAGGGCGCGCTGAGCGGCAAGAAGGTGCTCCTGGTGGACGACGTCTCCGATTCCGGCCGCACCCTGGCCAAGGTGGTCGACCTGATCGGTGACTGGGGCGCCGAGGTCAAGACCGTCTGCCTCTACACCAAGCCCCGCACCATCCTGGCGCCGGACTTCGAATGGCGCCGCACGGACAAGTGGATCACCTTCCCGTGGTCCTCGCTGCCGCCGGTCGAGCCGACGGTCTGAGCCCTGATCTTCGACCCTGGAGCACGACGGCGGGCCGGCCTCCGGTCCGCCGTCCCGGCTCGCTGACGAGAGCATCCTGAGGAGAGCGGCATGAGCGTTTCCGGGCAGCCCCTGCCGAACGGCGTGATCCCGTACGTCGAGCACCACGAGGGGGAGCGGCGCCTGCTGACCCTTCAGGTGACCACCCAGAACGTGATGGCCTCGGGCCGGTTCTGGCCCGTGGTGAGCATCGACGGGCGCAGTTACGTGGTGTTCTGGGGGTTCATGACCTTCGAGATCCCGGCGGACCGCTCCTGCCACGTCGCGGTGTACATCCAGGCCGACGCCATGACGCAGGCGGCTTCCCTGCTGCTGCCCCCGGGCCGTGACGTCACGCTCGTCTATGCGACCGATTTCGCCACGGGCCTGGGCAGGCTGGGCCCGGCCGCCTGAGCCGGCCCTGCCCGGCCTAGATCTGGTCGACGAGCGCCGCGACGCTCGTGAGGACCTGGTTGGGGCGGAACGGGTAGGAGCTGATCTCGTCGCTCCGGGTGATGCCGGAGAGCACGAGCACCGTGTGCAGACCGGCCTCCATGCCCGCCACGATGTCCGTGTCCATGCGGTCGCCGATCATGGCCGTGGTCTCGGAGTGGGCGTCGATCCGGTTCATGGCCGAACGGAACATCATCGGATTGGGCTTGCCCACGATGTACGGTTCGCGGCCGGTGGCCTTGGTGATGAGCGCGGCGATGGCGCCCGTGGCCGGCATCGGGCCTTCTTTGGAGGGGCCGGTGGCGTCCGGGTTGGTCGCGATGAACCGGGCGCCCGCCAGGATGAGGCGGATGGCCATGGTGATCGCTTCGAAGGAGTACGTCCGGGTTTCGCCGAGCACCACGAAGTCGGGGTCCTGATCCGTGAGGATGAAGCCCGCCTCGTGCAGCGCCGTCGTCAGTCCGGCCTCACCGATCGTGTAGGCGCGGTTGCCGCTGTCCGAGCTGTGCACCTGCTCCTTCAGGAACTGGGCCGTGGCCAGTGCGGAGGTCCAGATGTTCTCCTCGGGGACCTCCAGGCCGGACGACGCCAGGCGCGCGGCGAGGTCTCGCGGCGTGAAGATCGAGTTGTTGGTCAGGACGAGGAAGCGCTTGGAAGTGTCGACCCAGCGCTGGATGAGTTCGGCGGCTCCGGGGATCGCGTGGTTCTCATGAACCAGCACGCCGTCCATGTCGGTGAGCCAGCATTCGATCTCCTGACCGCTCCGGTGATTGCGCAAGGGACTGCGTTCGGCGTCGCTCATGATTCCTCCTCAGATGAGACTGTCTCCACTCTACGTTCCGCCCCACGTCTGAACGGAACGTGAAATCGCCGTCATGACTGGCGCGACAGCCCGGAATATGGCGAAATGGGAGAGAGTTTCCCAGTGAATCCAACGATTTGATTTAATGGGACTCATCACTCCTCCTCGTGAAAAGAAGACCCATGGACCCGAACAACGAGCCTGAACAGCCGCCCCTCGGCAGCACCCGACCCCTGGACCCCCGCGATGTCCCTGGCCGGCCCGGCCAGAATCCGCAGCAGAACCCAGGACAGCAGCAGGGGAACCCGTACCCCGGCGCCCAGAATCCCGGCGCACAGAATCCGGGCGCCCAGAATCAGGGCCAGCAGTACCCCGGCAACCCCTACCCGGGGAACCAGTACCCGGGCGCCGGTCAGCAGCAGAACCCGTACCCGGGTTCCTCCTACCCCGGTCAGGCTCCGACCCAGTCGTATCCCCAGCAGCCGGGACAGCAGCCCGGTCAGCAGCAGTCCTTCCAGGTGCACGTCCCGGAAGAGGAGGACCACACGGTCCTCCGCAACGGCCTGCCGCCCGTGCCGCCGCCCCCATCCGCCGGCAACCGCAAGACCCTGGCGATCGTGCTCGGCAGCATCGCCGCCGCACTCGTCGTGGTGCTCGTGGTCGTGTTCGCCTGGCTGGTGCCGGCGCTGTCCGGCAACAAGGAGCCGCGCGCCGTCGACACCGCGTCGCAGCAGAGCAGCCCGGAGTCCAGTCCCGAGGAGACGACGTCGGAGCAGCCCTCCGAAGAGCCGTCGCCGGAGGATTCCAGCGCCCCCGCCGTGTCGATGCCCGCCGGTGCCGTTCCACTCCCGGAGGAGTGGAAGGTCTACAAGAGCCCGGACGGCGCACCGGCGGACGGCGATTCCACGTTCAGCCGTTTCGTCACCGGTGAGTCGAGCTTCGCCCGCCTGAAGGAATGGTCCACGGACGTCAGCCTCGGCATCACGAAAGACCCGGAAAGCGGCCAGGAGATGCAGCGGGCCGCCGCGGGCACCAATCAGCTCGACTCGGACGGCCTGTCCGTCGCGTTCTCCTTCTTCGCCGAATCGGAGTCTCAGAAGTACGGTTCCGACCCGGAGAAGATCAAGGGCCTCATCAAGCAGCTCGAGACGAAGCTCAGTGGCATGTCGTCCGAACAGCTCGCCTCCGTGGTGGTGAGCCACAAGTGCGCCTCGGACTTCCGCACCACGAAGCCGGAGATCCGGTCCTTCCTCCGCGGCCTGGCCGTGGTGGTCGGCTTCGAATGCAAGACCTCGAAGGGCGACGCCATCCAGGGCGTCAACCTCTTCACCATCACGCCGTGGGGCACGCCCCAGCTGCTCGGCGTGAGCGGTCACCAGAGCTACTGGGACCAGCACCCCGGCCTCATGGCGGAGCTGGCCAACTCCTTCCGCATCAACAAGTGGCGGATGCCCTGAGCGGCCCACACCTCCTGCTCGGCCTCGTCTGAGACCGGCACTCCGCGCAGAGCCCGGGCCTTCGGTCCGGGCTCTGCGCGTCCCACTACAGTTGAAGGGTGACTGATCAGACCTCCGGCGACCCCGGCCTGCCCGCCCCCGCACAGGACACGGACGACGACGCCGGGGCCCGCGCCGTCGTCGCGCCGGATGCCGAGGGCGGAGCGGACGCCGTCGCGGCTCCGGAAGTGGGCGTCGGCCCGTGGGAGGGGCCGTGGCCCGAGGGGGACCATTGGGACCCTGAGTTGCTGGAGCACGGGGACCGGCGCAATGTGCTGGATCAGTACCGCTACTGGAAACACGACGCGATCGTGGCGGAGCTCGACACCCGTCGGCACGATTTCCATGTGGCGATCGAGAACTGGCAGCACGATCTCAACATCGGGACCGTGGTCCGCACCGCGAACGCCTTCCTGGCCAAGGAGGTCCACATCATCGGGCGCCGGCGCTGGAACCGCCGCGGGGCGATGGTGACGGACAAGTACCAGCACATCCGGCACCACCCCACGGTCGACGACTTCGTGGCCTGGGCCCAGGGAGAGGGCGTCACGATCCTCGGCGTGGACATCTTCCCGGACTCCGTGCCGCTGGAGACCTACGAGCTGCCGAAGAACTGCGTCCTGGTGTTCGGTCAGGAGGGGCCGGGGCTGTCCGAGGAGGTCCACCGTGCGGCGGAGGCCACCCTGTCGATCGAGCAGTTCGGCTCCACCCGGTCCATGAACGCGGCCTCGGCCGCGGCGATCGCGATGCACGCGTGGGTGCGTCGTCACGTCTTCGGCCAGCACGTGTCCTGACGCGGCACGGCCGACGGCCCCGGCGTGCCGCGTGATCCCCCGCGGAGCGCCGGGCCCGCCGCGCGTCATGATCCGGGCCACATTCCATGCCCGCGTGCTTGCTGGCTAGGATGGGTTCAGTCACGCGGAAATAGCGCGAATCGGTCGGCACCATCCCTGCTGTCCGGCCCATCCCGTTGCATCACCAGGAGTCAGCATGCCTATCGCAACCCCGGAAATCTACGCCGACATGATCGACCGTGCCAAGGCAGGCGGCTTTGCCTACCCGGCCGTGAACGTCACCTCCTCGCAGACCCTCAACGCGGCCCTCCGTGGTTTCGCCGAGGCCGGTTCTGACGGCATCATCCAGGTCTCCACCGGTGGTGCGGCCTACTGGTCCGGCGCCTCCGTCAAGGACATGGTGGCCGGTTCCCTCGCCTTCGCGGCCTTCGCCCGCGAAGTGGCCAAGAACTACGACATCAACATCGCCCTGCACACGGACCACTGCCCGAAGGACAAGCTGGACAGCTTCGTCCTGCCGCTCCTCGCCGCCTCCGAGGCCGAGGTCAAGGCCGGCCGCGACCCGCTCTTCAACTCCCACATGTGGGACGGCTCCCACGAGGAGCTCGGCGAGAACCTGCGCATCGCCCGTGAGCTCCTGGACCGCACCGCGGCCGCCAAGATGATCCTCGAGGTCGAGATCGGCACCGTCGGCGGCGAAGAGGACGGTGTGGAGAACGAGATCAACGAGAAGCTCTACACCACCACCGAGGACGCCCTGGCGACCATCGAGGCCCTGGGCTCCGGCGAAAACGGCCGCTACATCACGGCCCTCACCTTCGGCAATGTGCACGGCGTGTACAAGCCGGGCGGCGTGAAGCTGCGTCCCGAGCTGCTGAAGAAGATCCAGGAGGAGGTCGGCGCCAAGATCGGCAAGGCCAGCCCGTTCGACCTGGTCTTCCACGGCGGTTCCGGCTCCTCCGAGCAGGAGATCGCGGACGCCGTCTCCTACGGCGTCATCAAGATGAACGTGGACACGGACACCCAGTACGCCTTCACCCGCCCGGTGGCCGGCCACATGTTCAGCAACTACGACGGTGTGCTGAAGGTCGACGGCGAGATCGGCAACAAGAAGGCCTACGACCCGCGCGTCTGGGGCGCCTCCGCCGAGGCCGGCATGGCGGCCCGCATCGTCGAAGCCGCTCAGCAGCTCGGTTCCGCCGGCAAGAGCGGCAAGTAAGCATGTCCGACGAATTCCGTTCGAACCTCCTGGGGCCTGAGCCCACGAAGCTGCCGGCCGAGACCGAGGTGTACCAGCACCTCGCTGTCGGCGCGCACCCCCAAGAGCTCGTGGCGAAGTACCCGGCGTCGTCCCTGCTCTGGGCCCTTGCGGCGGAGCAGGCCTGGACCGAAGGCCGGACCGTCGAGTCCTACGCGTTCGCCCGGGTCGGGTACCACCGCGGCCTGGACGCCCTGCGCCGCAACGGCTGGCGCGGCGCCGGTCCCATCCCGTGGGAGCACGAGCCGAACCAGGGTTTCCTCCGGGCGCTCTACGCCCTGGGCCGCGCCTCCGCGGCCATCAATGAGCCCGACGAGCCCGAGCGGATCGAGAAGTTCCTCAACGACTCGGACCCCACGGCGAAGGCGGCCATCGAGGCCCTCTGAGCTTCGGCTGAGCTTCGACTGAGCCGAGCTTCGGCTTGCTGATACGACGACGGCGGCCGGTCACCTCTTGGTGACCGGCCGCCGTCGTCGTATCAGGAGCGCCGGGTCGCCGACATCGCTATTGCCCGCCTCCCCGCCGCTGAACTCGCGATCTTCGGGCTGAGCTCGCTACTGCTTTCAGCGAGCTCAGCCCCGTTCCAGCGAGTTCAGCGCGGGGTCGCCGCTGTCCCCTTCAGGCCTTGCGCAGCTCGCGCCGCAGGATCTTGCCCGACGCCGACTTCGGGATGGCGTCCAGGAACTCGACCTGCCGTACCTTCTTGTGCGGGGCGACGTGGGCCGCCACGAACTCCATGACCGCGGCGGCGTCGAGCTCCGAACCGGGCTGCCGCACGACGAACGCCTTGGGCACCTCCTGGTGGTCCTCGTCGTAGGCGCCGACCACTGCGACGTCGGCGACCTCGGGGTGCGTGAGCAGCAGGGCTTCCAGCTCGGCCGGCGGGATCTGATAGCCCTTGTACTTGATGAGCTCCTTGAGCCGGTCGACGATGCTGACCACGCCGGTGGAGGAGACCGTGGCGATGTCCCCGGTGTGCAGGAAGCCGTCGGCGTCGAGGGTCTCCGCCGTCGCCTCGGGGAGGTTCAGGTACCCCACCATGACGTTGGGCCCGCGGCAGAGCAGGTGACCCGGTTCGCTCACGCCCTCGGCCGGAGGGTCGATGTCCTCCCCGGTGGCCAGGTCCACGATCCGGATGTCCATGTTCGGCACGGTGTAGCCGCAGCTGCCCAGCGGCACGCCTTCGGACGAGCGGGGGATCAGGTGGGAGACCGGGCTCATCTCGCTCATCCCGTAGCCCTGCAGCATCGTGCAGCCGAGACGTTCCGCGACGGCGTGCCCCAGTTCCTCGTCCAGCGGCGCGGCCCCGGACAGGGCGGTGTGGACGCTGGAGAGGTCGTAGTCCGCCACGAGGGGGTGCTTCGCGAGGGCGACGGCCACCGGAGGCGCGATGAAGAGGTACGTCACGCGGTGTTCCTGGATGATGCGCAGGAACTCGGTGAGGTCGAACTTGGGCATCGTGACGAGCTGTGCGCGTTCGGCGAGGGCCAGGTTCAGCAGCACGGTCATCCCGTAGATGTGGAAGAACGGGAGCAGGGCGAGCAGCACGTCGTCGCGGTCGACCTCCAGGAGAGCCCGGCTCTGCTGGACGTTGGCCACCAGATTGCGGTGGGTGAGCATGACGCCCTTGGGCTTGCCGCTTGTGCCGGAGGAGAAGGGGAGCGCCGCGATGTGGGTGGCGGGGTCGAGGTGCACTTCGGGCGCCGGGTGGCCGGCGGTCAGCACGTCCTTGAGGGAGGGGTGTCCCGGGGCTCCGTCCAGGACCACGAGGCGCTCCGCGGGAATGCCCTGATGGGCCGCGGCGGCTTCGGCGCGTTCCAGGAACGGCGAGATCGTGAAGAGCCAGCCGGCCCCGGCGTCCTCGAGCTGGTGCCCCACCTCGTCGGCGGTGTAGAGAGCGTTGATGGTGGTGGCGGCAGCGCCGGCGCGGAGGATCCCATGGAAGACCGCCGCGAAGGCCGGGATGTTGGGGGCGAAGAGCCCCACCACATCGCCCGGCCGCACGCCGTGGGCCGCCAGATAGCCTGCGACCGCGTCGATCTGCGCCGCGAGCGTCCCGTAGTCGGTCTGCGCGCCGGTGGTTCCGTCGACCAGAGCGATCCGCGCGCGGTCGTTGTCATCCAGGGAGCCGAAAAGGTAGTCGTACACGCTCACATCAGGGATGTCGACGTCGGGGAACGGACTGCTGAACACGGTGCCTCCTGCGTGCCGGTGCCAGGCGCCGACAGGGCCGCGGTGCCTTGGTTACCGGTCAGTATGGGTGATCCCGGCCGAAATGGCGAGAGGTCCAGACCGGCCCCGACGTGCGACGCGGCAAGATGACGGATTGCAATCACTTACCCGTTGACACGGTGTGCCTCCGATGATGCACTGAAATCAGCACTGCATGGCAGCAGTAGGGGGCCGGGTGCTTATTCATCACTCAACTGCTATGACAAGGCATCACCATGGAGAATCAATCCACCACTCGTCCATTCCGTTCCCGGAAAGTCCGCGCCATCCTGGCCGGAGGTCTCGTTCTGGGAGTAGGCGCGGTCTTCACGCTCGCCGCCTGGACCGACAATGAATGGGTCTTCGGCCAGAACGACGCCGGAACCGGCGGCCCGGGCACCCGGGTCTACCACATGGAGCAGAACACCTGGACCGGGACCGCGGGCGCCGCGGCCTGGAGCGACCAGAGCGCCAAGAACGGCGGGGCCCTGACCTTCGCCGTCAACGCCGACAAGCTGGTCCCGGGCAGCACGGTCTACGCGCCGATGCAGCTCCGGGCGGCGGTCGGCTCCGAGGCGCTGACCGCGACCCTCGCCGAAGGCGTGCAGGCCACCCCCGTGGTGGACCCCACCAACAACTCGGCGCTCTACGCGGCTCTGACCTACTCGGCCAAGACCGGCGTGACCAAGGCCCAGTGCAACGCGGCGGGCTTCACCGCCAATGGCACCGTCCTGGTGGCCGCCGGTCAGCCGCTGACCGCCACCTCGGCCACTCCGATCAGCCTGCCGGCCGGTCCGGATGCCGTCACCGCCGGCACCGGGGTGGACATCTGCCTGGCGATCACGTTGCCGACCACCGCGGATCCGACGCTCCAGGGCAAGAAGACCACCCCGCTCTGGCGCTTCACCAGCACCGTCGGTTCCTGATCGGTGCTGACGCGCAGCATCAGGACGGTCCGCGAGGTTCTCCTGAGCGTCGCGGCCGTCCTGGGCCTGGTGTGTCTGCTGTCCGTCCTGGCGGCCCTGCTGTTCGGTGCGGGATTCGTGGTCTTCCGGACCGGTTCCATGGAACCGGAGTACCCGGTGGGCGCCCTGTCCCTGACGATGCGGGTTCCCGCTGACCAACTCAAACCCGGGGAGGTGGCGTCCGTGACGCGTCAGGGCACGAAGACCCTGGTCACGCACCGCGTAGTCTCCGTGGCGCCCGAACCCGGCGCCGGGAAGGGAGCGGCGACCCTGGTGCTCAAGGGGGACGCCAACAGTTCCCAGGACCCGGTGCCGTACCAGGTGACGACCGCGCAGCGCGTGATCTTCACGGTTCCCGTCGTCGGCTCGTGGGTCATGGCGACCCGCGGGCCGTGGTTCCTGGGAGCCGCCACCCTCGTGCTCGCCGCGCTGGTGACCTGGGCGTTCTGGCCGCACCGGGTGCCACGGCATCGTGGAGGGCAGCAGGCGGGTCCTCAGGAGTCGTCATGAGACGGGCCGGACGCCGTGCCGCTCTGCTCTTCGCGGGTCTCCTGCTCGCGAGCCTCGCCGTGGTCGGCGGGCCCGCAGGGGCGGCGAGCGGTGCAGGCCAGGATCCGGTCTTCACTCCAGTTCCGGAGACGGGCGAGCGGGGGCATCTCCAGCTCGCCTCGTCGCCGTATCCGCTGACCTTCCCTTCGCTGCGTCCGGGCCAGCAGTACAGCTGGCAGCTCAGACTGCGAGTGGCCGAAGGGGACCCGGCCGCAACTTCTCTGAAGCTCAGTGCCACGGGGGCGCTCGCGGTGACCGGGGGTTATCTGGTCACGGTGCGCGAGTGTTCCGAACCGTGGAACGGGGCGAGCGGCGTGGGAGCGGAACTCCGCTGCCCGGGGCGTCCCATGCTCCGCGTCGACCGTGAGGCGCTGAAAACGGTGGATCCACAGACGAGTGTTCCTCTGGCGGGCCTCCCACGGGGGAGGGACTCCTATCTGGCGGTCACGCTGGAGGCTCCGCGCGGGACCCCGGCGGCTCCCCGGGGCGGCCTGCGGCTCGGGCTCGGAATCACCGCGCAGTCGGAGGACGACGCCGGGCCCACCCCTCCGGGCGGCGGTCACCTCGGCGACACGGGCTTCGAGGGCGGCCGGTTCGCGCTGCTGGGCGGCGGGACGCTGCTGGCCGGGGCCGCTTTATGGGCGGCGTTCCGGCGGGGTCCGGCCGCGGTGACCCCGCGGGAAGGACCTGACGAGGAGAAGGACGGAGGAGCATCGTGAGGACCCGAGGCGGGATCGCCGCAGCGCTGGCCGCGTGCGCCGTCGTCGTCTCCGCCGTGCCCACCTCCGCCGCGTGGAGTGACAACGAGTGGACGGCGGGCGCCGGAATCGGGACCTACACGGTGCCGCCGGCCACGCTCACCAGACCCTGTGCCTACAACGCCGGGGTGCTCGGGCTCGGCGCCAAGATCATCATCTATTGGAAGCCACCTGCCGGGTTCACCCTCTCCAATGCCACCGTGTACGCCTCGCAGAGTGGTCTCGGGTCAGCGCTGGCTCCTCTGACGGGTTTCTCCATGACGGCGAACACCACCGGCACCACCACGGAATACACCACCGAGGTCCCCGTGAACCTCCTCGGGGGACTCCTGGGCCTGGGCACCGATCTGGAACTGGCGATCGTCATCAACAGCGGCACCTGGCCCTCCGTGCCGGTCAAGGTCCGCGCCAATCCGGGGCTCGTCGGCGGTCTGGGAGGGTCCTGCACGAACATCGGCTGACCGTCGTGAAGCGGCCCGATGCGGGCTGTCGGCCCCGGTCGACTAAGCTGGGTAGGTCAACGCCCCTGCCGAATCCTCGGGGAGGATCTAATGCCAGCAATCGTGATCGTCGGAGCCCAGTGGGGCGATGAAGGCAAGGGAAAGGCCACCGACCTCCTGGGCGGGCGCGTGGATTACGTGGTCAAGCCCAACGGCGGCAACAACGCCGGCCACACGGTCGTGGTGAACGGCGAGAAGTACGAGCTCAAGCTCCTTCCCGCCGGCATTCTCAGCCCCAACGCCATCCCGGTCATCGGCAACGGCTGCGTGGTGAACCTCGAGGCCCTCTTCCAGGAGATCGACGGTCTGGAGGCCCGCGGCGCGGACACCTCCCGCCTCCGCGTCTCCGCCAACGCCCACCTCGTGGCCCCGTATCACCAGGTGCTGGACAAAGTCACCGAGCGCTTCCTCGGCAAGCGCGCCATCGGAACCACGGGCCGCGGCATCGGCCCCGCCTACATGGACAAGGTGGCGCGCCTCGGCCTCCGCGTTCAAGACGTCTTCGACGAGTCGATCCTCCGCCAGAAGGTGGAAGGCTCGCTGCACCAGAAGAACCAGCTCCTGGTGAAGGTCTACAACCGCCGTGCCGTGGAGGTGGAGGAGATCGTCCAGTACTTCCTCTCCTTCGCCGAGCGCCTTCGCCCTCTGATGATCGACTCGACCTATGAACTGAACAAGGCCCTGGACGAGGGCAAGGTGGTCCTCATGGAGGGCGGCCAGGCCACCTTCCTGGACGTGGACCACGGCACATACCCCTTCGTGACCTCGTCCAACCCCACCGCGGGCGGCGCGTCCGTGGGCTCCGGCATCGGTCCCACGCGCATCTCCCGGTCGATCGGCATCATCAAGGCGTACACCACGCGTGTGGGCGCCGGTCCGTTCCCCACTGAGCTGTTCGATGACATGGGTCTCTACCTGCAGAAGACCGGTGGCGAGTTCGGCGTGAACACTGGCCGTCCGCGTCGCTGTGGCTGGTACGACGCCGTCCTGGCGCGTCACGCCTCCCGCGTCAACGGCTTCACGGACTACTTCCTCACCAAGCTGGACGTCCTCACGGGCATCGAGCAGATCCCGGTCTGCGTGGCGTACGACGTCGACGGCGTCCGCCACGATGAGATGCCGATGACCCAGACGGACTTCCACCACGCGAAGCCCATCTTCGAGTACTTCCCCGGCTGGACCGAGGACATCAGCGGCGCCAAGACCCTGGAGGACCTCCCGGAGAACGCCCGCGACTACGTCCTCGCGCTCGAACGCCTCTCCGGCACCCGGTTCTCCGCCATCGGCGTGGGCCCGGACCGCGAGCAGACCATCGTCGTCCACGACCTGATCGAGGACTGATTTCCGCACCCCTTTCTCGAGGGCCGGTGGCGCGTTGGCGCCGCCGGCCCTCGGTGCTTTCGAGCCGGACTGGCGGGTTCCCGGAAGCGGCGCATCGCGAGCCGCAGCGAGGAACGAGCGCAGGCGAGTGTCTAAGCCGCGGGGGAACACGTCGGGCAGGCGGAGGAATAGGCTTAGGGCATGGCACACGTCAACGATCCCGCCGTCATCGAGAACCTCATCACCACGCAGGGCCGCTGGGCCGTGGTCGGGCTGAGCACCAACGAATGGCGCGCCGCCTATGACGTCTCCCTCACCGTGCGGGACCGCATGGGGATGGAGATCATTCCCATCAATCCCAAGGGCGAGGACGTTCACGGCGAGAAGGGCTACAAGCTGCTCTCCGAGGTGCCGGGCCAGGTGGACGTCGTGGAGTGCTTCGTGAACTCCGAACGCGTCGGCGCGGTGGTGGATCAGGCCATCGAGGCCGGCGCCAAGGCCGTCTGGATGCAGCTGGGCGTCGTGGACGAGGCCGCCGCCGAACGGGCCGAGGCCGCCGGGCTGGACGTCGTCATGAACGAGTGCCCTGACCGGGTGCTGCACCGCTGGGCCCAGGAGGGCCGGCGCCTGGACACGGACGGCTCCGCGACGGCCTGAGCGCCCCGCACACGCACACACGACGACGGCGGGTGGCCCCGGCGTCGTCGCCCCCGGTTGAGAGCCGCAGACGGCGGCCTGGCGAAGAGGAGCGGTCATGGACGCCCGTGAGCTGCGCGAGTTCTGCCTGGGGTTCCCCGGCGCCATCGAGGACTTCCCGTTCGACCCGGACACCTCGGTCTTCAAGGTCGCGTCCGAGGTGGAAGGCGCCCGGCATCCGGCGAAGATGTTCGCGCTGACCCGGCTGCGCGCCCTGCCGCTGTCCGTGAGCCTGAAATGCGATCCCGTGCTGGCACTGCAGCTGCGGGCGGGATACCCGCAGATCACCGGGGCCTGGCATCTGAACAAGAAGCACTGGAACGGTGTGCTCCTGGAGGGGCTGCCGGATGAGCTGCTGCGGAACATGATCGAGGACTCCTATGACCTCGTCGTGTCCGGGCTGAGCCGGCGCCAGCAGGAACAGCTGAGCTGGAAGGGCCTGATCGAGCGCGGCTGAGCGGGGCGTGTCCGGGCGGCTTTCCGGGCGCTCGATCCGATCCGGTCCGATCCGGTCCGGGCGACGGGCCGGGTGGTGGGCCGGGTGGTGGGGCCGGGCCGGGCAACAGGGACGCCCTGGCCGGACCCCACCACTGTCCCCAGGACGAGGTCCTGGGCACCGGGTGACCGCCTCCTAAAACAGTCACCCTGCCACCCGCGACGGGAATCCCCCGATTCCCGTCCACGGGCGCACCGCACGCGCCCCCGAGGGCTACCCCTGAGACCACCGTGCCGCGTACTGTGCAGGGTAGCGCCGGGTGCCGGGTCCACTCCCAAGTAGTGACTACCCGTTTCTCACCGGTGCGCGGGCTGACATCAGGCCGCGACCGGCCCGACACGGAGGGGCGGTCGGGGTCCGGACCCGTGGATCGCGCCGCTGAACTGCGGCGATCCTCGAGAGGTCCCGGGGCGGGAGGCGTTCTGAAACCTCACCGACCCCTGGCGGTTATGAAATCGCAATGAAAGAAGTTGATCAAAACTCCCGGGAAATATTGCGTTTCGCTCAAAGATGGTGTTGCATATCACACAGACGCGGGTCTGCTTGGATCCAGGTCACGCTGGTCGAAGTCGCAGATGACCCGCCCAGTTCCTTTGAGTCATCGGAAGGTAACGATATGAAAATGCAGAATCAGCCGTTCGCGCGGCGTGGATTCCTCCGGGGGGCGCTCGCCACGGCCGCGGTCATCCCCATGGGTGGCGCATTGGCTTCCTGCGCGTCCGGCGGTGACAGTGCCGCTCCGGCCGCCACCGGCAACGTCTCTGCAACGAACCCCTTCGGCCTGGCGGACAAGGCCACGGTCGACGCGGTGATCTTCAAGGGTGGCTACGGTGTGGACTACGTGGAGTTCGCCGCCAAGACCGCCGAGAAGAAGTTCGCCGGCAGCACCTTCAAGGTCGCAGCCTCCTCGGCCATCTCCGCCGAACTGCAGCCGCGTTTCGCCGGCGGCAACCCGCCGGACCTGATCGACAACTCCGGTGCTCAGTCCATCGGCATCTCCACCATCCTGGACCAGCTCGAGGACCTCAAGTCCGTGGTCGACGCCAACAACTACGAGGGCACCAAGATCTCCGACACCCTGTACGAGGGTGTGCTCGCTCCGGGCACCTTCGGTGACAAGGTCGCGGCGATCAACTACGTGCTCACCGTCTACGGCCTCTGGTACTCCGCCTCCCTCTTCAAGGACAACGGCTGGACCGTGCCGAAGACCTGGGACGAGGCGTTCGAACTCGGCGAGAAGGCCAAGGCCAAGGGCAAGTTCCTCTTCCTCTGGGGTAAGGAAGCCGCGACGTACTACCAGGAACTCGCGTTCGCCTCCGCCATCAAGGAGGGCGGCCAGGACGTCCGCCTGAACATCGAGAACCTGAAGCCGGACGCCTGGAAGCAGGACGCCATCATGAAGGTGTTCAAAGCGCTCGAGAAGCACATCAAGGCCGGGCACTTCAAGCCGGGTGGCTCGGGCACGCAGTTCACCGCGGCCCAGGCCCAGTGGTCCAACGCGCAGGAGGCCCTGCTCTACCCGTCCGGGTCCTGGATCGAGAACGAGATGAAGGACCAGACCAAGGCGGACTTCCAGATGACCGGCACCCCGGTGCCGACCGTCACCTCCGGGTCCAAGCTGCCGTTCGAGGCGCTGCACTCCGGCGCGGGCGAGCCCTTCATCGTGCCGTCCCAGGGCAAGAGCGTGGCCGGCGGCAAGGAACTGCTGCGTGCCATGCTCTCCAAGGAAGCGGCCACGAACTTCGCCAAGACCAAGCTTTCGCCGACCATCGTCAAGGGCACAGTTCCCGCCGACGGCTTCGGCTCGACGGCGCTGGTCTCCCAGACGAAGATGCTCGACGCCGCCGGCAAGAACGTCTTCAACTGGCAGGTCTTCGACCTCTACGGGACCAACAAGGACCAGCTGGTCGTGTGGAACGCCTTCCTGGACGGCAAGAGCTCCGCGGAGGAGCTGGCCGATGCACTGCAGAAGATCTCGGACAAGGTCGCTGCCGATTCGTCCATCAAGAAGGTTGAAATCAAGTGACCCTGCCTGTTCCGGGCACCACCACGGGCGGCGGCCTCCCGGCCGCCGCCCCGCGGCGGCGGAAGCCGCTCACCTGGGACAAGGTCAGCTTCATGCTGGTGTTCCTTGGCGTTCCCCTGGTGATCTACGGGCTTTTCGTGGTGTGGCCATTCCTCCAAGCGTTCTTCTACAGCCTGACCGACTGGTCCGGTTTCTCCCCGAAATACAACTTCGTCGGACTCGCGAACTACATCAAGATCTTCCAGGACGATCTGTTCCTGAAGGCACTGGGCAACAACATCCTGCTGCTGATCGTGGTTCCCCTCGTGACGATCGTCCTCTCCCTGGCTCTCGCCGTCGTCGTCACCGTGGGCGGCAGCAGCAAAGGCCAGGTCAAGGGCCTGAAGGGCTCCAGCTTCTACCGCGTGGTCTCCTTCTTCCCGTACACCATCCCCGCGATCGCCATCGGCATCATGTGGGGACAGATCTACGACCCGAGCGGCGGCCTGCTGAACGGCCTGCTCCGGGCGTTCGGATTGCAGAACTTCAAAGACTTCGCCTGGCTGGGCAACTCGAACACCGCGATGTTCGCTTCCATGTTCGTCATCATCTGGGGCTTCGTGGGCTTCTACATGGTGCTCTTCATCGCCGGCATCAAGGGCATCCCCGCCGAACTGTATGAGGCGGCGCGCATCGACGGCGCTGGGCGCTTCCGCACCGCGGTGAGCCTGACCATCCCGATGATCCGCGACAACATCCAGACCGCCTACGTCTACCTGGGCATCCTCGCCCTCGACGCCTTCGTCTACATGGCGGCCCTCTTCCCGAACGCCGGTGGCCCGGAGAACACCACGCTGGTCATGTCCCAGCAGCTGTTCTTCACCGCGTTCCAGCGTGGCCAGTTCGGCACCGCGACCGCCATGGGTGTGGTCATGGCCGTGGCGACGCTCATCTTCTCAGGACTCGTCTTCCTGGTGAACCGGCTGACCGGTGGTAAGGATCAGGAACTCGTATGAGCATTCTCAACAAGACGAAGGCTCCCGAAGGACACGTGGAGCGCAAGGCCGAGTCGACGACGAGTGACCGTGTGGTGGCCGGAAGCAGCCACGTGGTGCTGATCCTGTGGTCCGCCATCGTCGTCCTGCCGCTGCTCTGGACGTTCATGTCCTCTTTCAAGACCTCCGCGGAGATCTTCGCCTCGCCGTTCGCGCTGCCGAGTGTGTGGCGCTTCGACAACTACACCCGGGCGTGGACCGAGGCCGGCATCGGCCAGGCCTTCGGCAACTCGCTCATGCTGGTGGGTGCGTCCCTGGTGCTCGTGATGCTCCTGGGCGCCATGTCGGCCTATGTCCTGGCGCGCTTCAGGTTCTGGGGCAACCGCTTCATCTACATCCTGCTGCTGGCGGGCAACACCTTCCCGGTCTTCCTGGCCATGGTGCCCCTGTTCAAGATGCTCGAGCGGATGCACCTGCTGAACACCCTGTTCGGCCTGATCCTGACCTACGTGGGCTTCGCGCTGGCCTTCACGGTATTCTTCCTGCACAGCTTCTTCAAGAATCTGCCGGGAGAGATCGCGGAAGCCGCGGCGATCGACGGCGCGGGCGAGTGGAGGACGTTCTTCCAGATCATGCTGCCGATGGCCAAGCCGGGCCTCGCGTCCGTGGCGATCTTCAACTTCCTCGGTCTGTGGAACCAGTTCCTCATCCCGGTGACGATCAACGCCGCCGGCCCGAAGGTGCTCTCGCAGTCCCTGGCCGCCTTCGCGCAGCAGATGGGTTACGCCGTCGACTTCGGCGCACTGTTCGCCGCGGTCACCATCACGGTGATCCCCGTCCTGGTGGTCTACATCATCTTCCAGCGTCAGCTGCAGGGTTCGGTGTCCCAGGGCACGTCCCGCTAGACCCCGGCCGCCAGACGCTGAAGGCCCCCGCGCTTCGCCCCACAGCGAGGAACGGGGGCCTTCGCGTACCCTCTTCGCCTTGCCCGCCTCACCCTCCCCGCCCTCCCATCGACTGCTCCATAGGATGCCGTTCCGGGCCGGATTTCCCCTGAAATGACATCCTATGGAGCAGTCGATCGGGGGTGTGGATAACCCGACGCACCATCGCCAGGTTCGGTGTTTGATATGGTCCATGACCATCAAGCGGCCGGCTCCCACTTCGGAACCGATGAGACCCTTCAGGACCGGGTCTGCGGAAGGGGCCGGATTCTCGACCAGGGTGCTCCATCGCCTGGGCGCGCAGCAGCTGGGCAAGGGGGTCTGGTCGTGGTCCCTGGCGGACATCAATGGGGTTCCAGACGGACTGAGCGGCACAGCCCTGGCGCGGTGGATCGCTCCGTTCCTGGAGACCAACTACGGCGTGGCCGCTTCCCTCTGGACCGCTGCGAGACTCTGGGAGCTGCCTGTCTGGGATCGGGGGGATCGCCGGATGCACGTGATCCGGCCCGACTCTGCCGCGGATCTCACACGGCCCTTCGTCGAAGCCCATCGCGCCAGACTCCTTCCCGGGGAGGTGTGCTGGTTCGGGGGCGTACCCGTCACCACCCCGGCCCGGACGTGGCTCGATCTCGCCGCTGTCGTCACCCTGGATGAGCTCGTGGTGGTGGGGGATGCCTGCGTCCGGATCCCGCGTTCCGAGTTCGAGCCCCGGAAGGGGACGCATGCCACACCAGGGGAACTCCGTGCCGTCGTCCGCGGGCATCGAGGCAAACGGGGGATCAGCTCCGCGCGGACGGCCCTGGAGCTCGTCCGAGTGGGCGCCGACTCGCCTCAGGAGACGCTGCTGCGGCTCGCCTTCGAGCGAGCCGGGTTCCCAGAGCCTCTGCTCAATCCTCGAGTGGCGGTTCCCGGGACGGGCGAGGAGTTCCAGCCCGATCTCGCCTTCCCCGAGCACAGGATCGGCGTGGAGTACGACGGCGAGCACCACAGCGCGGCAGCGCAGGTCGGGCGAGACATCCGGAGAGCGGAGAAGTACGCGCGGGCAGGATGGCTGGAGGTGAGGCTCTCGAAGGAGCACACCGTCGACGATCACCGTCTTGCGATCCGGAAGGTCAGAGACGCCCTGATCTCCAGAGGTTGGCGGAAGGCCGCTTAAACGACGATCGACTGCTCCATAGGATGCCGGAATCCGCCGGAAAGGGCGGAAAACGACATCCTATGGAGCAGTCGATCGAGGGGGAGAGGAGGGTCAGCCGAAGTACTTCGGGAGGGTCCCCTCGTGGGCTTCGCGGAGGGCGTCGAGCGGGAGCGTGTCCACGCCGTTGATCTCCAGGGCGCCGGAGGCGGAGTCCACCACACCGATGCGGGCGTGGGCGAAACCGCGGGCCGTGCACATGTCGTTGAAGCGGACTTCCTCGCTCCGCGGCACGGACACGATGGCCCGGGCCTGGGACTCGGAGAACAGCAGCGTGAACAGGTCCACGCCATCGCGTTCCGCGACCTCGTCCAGGCCGATGCGGGCGCCGACGTTGTAGCGCAGTGCCGACTCCACGAGAGCCGCGGCGAGGCCGCCCTCGGAGAGGTCGTGCGCGGCGTCGATCATGCCGTCACGGGAGGCGTTGATCAGGATCTCACCCAGCGTGCGCTCAGCGGCGAGGTCCACGCGAGGCGGCAGACCGCCCAGGTGACCGCGCAGCTTGGACCACTCGGAGCCGTCCAGTTCGGCCGCCGTCGTGCCCAGAAGGTAGATGGCCTGGCCATCCTCACGCCAGCCGGACGGGGTGCGGCGTGCGACGTCGTCGAGCTTGCCGAGCACCGCGACCACGGGGGACGGGTGGATCGGAGTGGTGCCGGTCTGGTTGTACAGGGAGACGTTGCCGCCCGTGACCGGGACACCCAGTTCCATGCAGGCGTCCGAGAGGCCGCGGATGGCCTCGGCCAGTTGCCACATGACATCCGGGTCCTCGGGGGAGCCGAAGTTCAGGCAGTCGGAGACCGCCATCGGCACGGCGCCGCCGGTGGCCACGTTGCGGTAGGCCTCGGCCAGTGCCAGCTGGGCGCCCTGGTACGGGTCCAAGTAGGTGTAGCGGCCGTTGGCGTCGGTGGAGAGCGCGACGCCGAGGCCGGTCTCCTCGTCCACGCGGATCACGCCGGCGTCGTCCGGGAAGGCCAGAGCGGTGTTGCCGCCCACGTAGCGGTCGTACTGCTTGGTGATCCAGGACTTGTCGCACATGTTCGGCGACGCGACCAGCTCGGTCACGGCCGCGGCGAGCTCGCCGGAGGTGGCCGGGCGGCCGGCGTCCTGCACGGACCCGGTGAAGGTGTCCGCCTGCAGAGCGTCCTGCCACGACGGGCGGGCGTAGGGGCGGTCGTAGACGGGACCGTCGTGCGCGACCGTCTTCGGGTCCACATCCACGATCACTTCGCCGTCCCAGGTGATGATGAGGCGGCCGGTGTCGGTGACCTCACCGAGCCAGGAATACTCCACGGCCCACTTGTCCATGACGGCTTCGAACGCCGCGACGTTCTCCGGCGTCACGACGGCCATCATGCGCTCCTGGGACTCGGACATGAGGATCTCGCCCGGCGTCAGGGTGGGGTCGCGCAGCAGGACGCTGGTCAGCTCGACCTGCATGCCGCCGTCGCCGTTGGAGGCCAGCTCCGAGGTGGCGCAGGAGATGCCCGCGGCGCCCAGGTCCTGGATGCCCTCCACGAGGGAGTGCTTGAACAGCTCGAGGCAGCACTCGATGAGGACCTTCTCGGCGAAGGGGTCGCCCACCTGGACGGCGGGGCGCTTCGAGGGCTTGGTGTCGTCGAAGGACTCCGAGGCCAGCACGGACGCGCCGCCGATGCCGTCGCCACCGGTGCGGGCGCCGAACAGCACGACCTTGTTGCCCTTGCCGGAGGCGTTCGCCAGGCGGATGTCCTCGTGGCGCATGACGCCCACGGCGAGGGCGTTCACCAGCGGGTTGCCCTGGTAGACGGCGTCGAAGACCATCTCGCCGCCGATGTTCGGCAGACCGAGCGAGTTGCCGTAACCACCGATACCGGCCACGGCGCCGTGCATGACGCGCGCGGTGTCCGGGTGGTCGATCTCGCCGAAACGGAGCGGGTCCATGACGGCGACCGGACGGGCGCCCATCGAGATGATGTCACGCACGATGCCGCCGATGCCGGTCGCGGCGCCCTGGTACGGCTCCACGAACGACGGCGAGTTGTGCGACTCGATCTTGAAGGTCACGGCCCAGCCGTCACCCAGGTTGGTGACGCCGGCGTTCTCGCCGATGCCGACCAGCATGTCCTTCTTCATCTCCTCGGTGACCTTCTGGCCGAACTGGCGCAGGTGGTTCTTGGAGGACTTGTAGGAGCAGTGCTCGCTCCACATGACGGAGTACATGGCCAGCTCGGCGCCGGTGGGGCGGCGGCCCAGGAGCTTGACGATCTCCTCGAACTCGTTCTGCTTCAGGCCCAGCTCGGCCCACGGCAGTTCGACCTCGGGGGTGCCCGCCGCATTCGCGACGGTGTCGATGTTGAACTTGGCGGTGGTTTCCTGGGTCATCACTTTCCTCCCACGATCTGGGTCAGCACGGAGGTGAAGAAGCCGAGGCCGTCCACCGAGTGGCCGCCGTCCTGCTCCGGGCCGAAACCGGCCTCCACGGCGTGCTCCGGGTGCGGCATGAGGCCCACCACGTTGCCGGCGGCGTTGGAGATGCCGGCGATGTCACGGCGCGAGCCGTTCGGGTTGAAGCCGACGTAGCGGAACACCACGCGGCCCTCCGCCTCGAGCGCGTCGAGCGTCTTCTCGTCCGCGATGTACTGGCCGTCCTGGTTCTTCAGCGGAACCGTGATCTCCTGGCCCTGCGTGTAATCCGCGGTCCAGGCGGTGTTCGCGTTCTCCACGCGGAGCACCTGGTCACGGCAGATGAACTTCAGGTGGTCGTTCTTGATCATGGAGCCCGGCAGCAGGTGGGACTCGGTCAGGATCTGGAAGCCGTTGCAGATGCCGAGGACCGACAGCTTGGCGTCCGAGTTCGCGGCGTCCACGATCTTTCCCATGAGGGGCGCGAAACGTGCGATGGCCCCGGCGCGCAGGTAGTCGCCGTAGGAGAAGCCGCCGGGGATCACCACGGCGTCGACATCCGCGAGTTCAGTGTCGGCGTGCCAGAGCGGCACGGCCTCGGCGCCGGCGAGGCGGACGGCACGTGCGGCGTCGCGGTCATCCAGCGTTCCGGGGAAGGTCACGACGCCGATCCGGGCGCCGGCGAGAGGGGTGATGGCCGCGGCGGCGACCTCACCGATCAGGGGGATCTCGGTCATGATCAGGCCTCGACGACCTGGATGTTGACCACGTCTTCGATCACGGGGTTGGAGAGCAGGGTCTCGGCGGCGTCACGGGCCTTGGCCAGGATCTCGTCCGTCACCTCACCCTCGACCTCGAGCTCAAAGCGCTTCCCCTGGCGGACCGACACGAAATCGGTGAAGCCGAGGCGGGGCAGCGCGCCCACGATGGCCTTGCCCTGCGGGTCAAGGATTTCGGGCTTGGGCATGACGTCGACGACGATCCGGGGCATCCGGCAACTCCTGTGTGCGTGCGTGCGTTGAACCTGGGCCGGGTGTCGCCCCAGGCCAGGGCCGTCACGGAAGTGTTGCCGTCTCACGCGCTTCCCGCTTCCACGCATGGGCTCCCGGAAGGAGATGAGAGGCGGGGAAAACGGTGGCAGCGACGCTCCGCGAGCTTGCACCTCCCATTCTACCGGTTGCGCCCAGGCCTTCGCGCCGTGTTTAGGCTATGTGGATGAGCGCCCGGAAGAGCCCCGCACCTGGTCCCTGCCCCTGCCTGAGCGGGGAGTCGTACGACGCCTGCTGCGGGCGCTTCCACACGGGGGAGGCCTGGGCCCCGACCGCTGAGGCGCTCATGCGGAGCCGGTACAGCGCTTTCGCCGTGCTGGACGAGGACTACCTGCTCGCCACCTGGCATCCGGACACCCGGCCGGAGGACCTGGAACTGGACGAGGACCTCCGCTGGCTCAGACTCGACATCACCGCCACCACCGCGGGCGGCCCCTTCGACACCGAGGGGACCGTCACCTTCCGCGCCCACTACCGCGCCCCGGCGGACGACGACGGTGCGGGGGCGCCGTCGTCGCGCACCGTGCGCGGGGTGCAGGAAGAAGTGAGCCGCTTCGTGCGGGAGGGCGGGCGCTGGTACTACGTCGATGCGGCTGGATGAGGGCCGACGCCGTGGTGCGATGAGCGTGTTCTGAGGCTGACCTGGGCCCATTAGCGAAAACACACATACGCAATTCCGCCGGGTCAAACCGCGGCGGACGGTCGTACCGTGGAAGAAGCGGGGACCCCCGCCGCGAGGAACCAGCAGGAGGAATGATGAGCACTCACGTCACCGAAGTGTCCGCTTGCAGTGTGGATGCCTGTTCGTTCAACCACGACGGTTGCACGGCCTATGGCATCACGATCGGCGGCAGCGACCACCACGCCCAATGCGCCACCTTCATCGACACGAGCTCCCTCGGCGGGCTGCCCAAGGTCCTGGCGCACGTCGGCGCGTGCCAGCGCAGCGAGTGCCGGCACAACGACCACCTCATGTGCGGCGCGCACGACGTGAAGATCGGTCCCGGGGCGGAGCGCGCGGACTGCCTCACGTATGACCCGGCCGGCTGATAACGCAACTCGAAACGCAACTGATAACAAACTGTGAAATAACCCTGTCACAACTGGGTGCTGCTTCATTAGGGTAAGAGTCAACCTGAGTGTGAGCCGCGTAACAACGCGGCCGATCGGGCATGACCCCTCCGGTCAAGGGACTGGAGGACCTTCGTGAAAGGTTCACGCACCCATGAGAAGAACAGGGAAGGGCCTCCTGCGCGGCAGGGCGCTCACCAAGGCCCTCGCGGCCGGCGTCAGCATCCCCGTGCTCCTGAGCACGGCCGTCATGACGCCCGCCCAGGCTGCACCCACCGTGGTGCCCGGGCAGAGCAGCATCCAGCAGTTCCAGGCCGGCCGCTACATCGTGGTCCTCGCCGAGAAGCCTGCCGCAAGCTACGACGGCGGGACCCCGGGCCTCGCGCCCACCAAGCCGGAGGCGGGCCGCAAGCTGGACGCCGGAAACCAGAACGTCCAGCGGTACCGTCAGCACCTCCAGTCGGTCCAGAAGCAGGTCGCCGGCCAGGAGGGCGTGGCCATCAAGCGCAGCTTCTCCACGGCCCTGAACGCGTTCTCCGCTCAGCTCAGTGCCGAGCAGGCGAGCAAGCTCGCCAAGGACCCGAAGGTTCTGGCCGTGGCCCCGGACCGGCAGTACGCCCCGGACTACTCCAGCACGGACTACCTCAAGCTTCCTGGCAAGACCGGCCTCTGGCAGCAGCAGCTGGGCGGGGTCAAGAACGCGGGCAAGGGTGTTGTCGTCGGCGTGATCGACTCCGGATACACCCCGTCGAGCCCGTTCTTCGCCGGTGACGAGGTCAAGCCTCTCCAGGGCGCCCCGAAGGTCGGCGTCCCGTACCGCAACGAGGACGGCAAGATCGCCATGCTCAAGTCGGACGGCGACACGTTCGTCGGCGACTGCCAGGCAGGCGACGGCTTCGAAGGGACCGAGTGCAACTCCAAGGTGCTCTCCGCCCGCTACTTCGCCGATGACTTCCTCAACACCGTCCCGCCGGAGCACCGCGCACCGGAAGAGCTGATCTCCCCGGTCGACGTCGGAAGCCACGGCACCCACACCGCAAGCACCGCGGCCGGCAACTCCGACGTCCGCGCCAATCTGGGCGACCGGGACATGGGCATCACGAGCGGTGTCGCCCCGGCGGCCAAGCTCTCCATCTACAAGGTCTGCTGGGAGGACGACGACCCGGACACGGGCGGTTGCTACTCCTCCGCCTCCGTGGCCGCCATCGACCAGGCCATCCTGGATGGCGTCGACGTCCTGAACTACTCCATCTCCGGCAGTGCCACGAGCACCACCGACCCGGTGTCCCTGGCCTTCCTCTCCGCCGTCTCGGCCGGCATCTTCGTCTCGGTCTCGGCCGGCAACAGCGGCCCGACCGCGAGCACCGTCAACCACGGCGCCCCGTGGCTGACCACCGTCGCGGCCAGCTCCTTCACGAGCGAACTGCAGGGCACGGTCGAGTTCGAGGACGGCACCAAGTTCCGCGGGGCCAGCCTCATGGCCAAGGAGGTCCCGTACAGCAACCTGGTCCTCTCCGGGAACGCCGCGTCCGGCAAGGGCGACGCGAACCTGTGCGCCCCGGACAGCCTCGACCCCGCCAAGGTGAGCGGCAAGATCGTGGTGTGTGACCGTGGCGTGGTGGATCGCGTCGCCAAGAGCGCCGAGGTCAAGCGTGCCGGCGGCGTCGGCATGGTCCTGGTGAACCTGAGCGCCTCCAGCGAGGACGTGGACATGCACGCCGTGCCCACGGTCCACGTCAACCCGCCGGCCACGCAGCAGATCAAGGACAAGGTCACCGCGAACCCGGCCATCAAGGCCCGGCTGGTCAACCATGACACCACCGGTCTCCCGGCGGAGCCCCAGCCGCAGGTCGCGGGCTTCTCCTCCCGTGGTCCGCTGCTGGCCTCCGGCTCCGATCTGCTGAAGCCCGACGTCGCCGCCCCCGGTGTCGCCGTCCTGGCCGGTGTGTCTCCGATCGCGGAGCACGGCGCGCTGTTCGGCATGATGTCCGGCACCTCGATGGCCTCCCCGCACATCGCGGGCTTCGGCGCCCTGGCTCTCTCCAAGAACCCGCAGTGGTCGCCCGCCACCATCAAGTCGGCGCTCATGACCACCGCGACGGATCTGAAGAAGGCCGACGGCAGCAAGGACAAGGACCTTTTCGCCACGGGCGCCGGTCAGGTCAACCCCGCCGGGTTCCTGAACCCCGGACTCGTGTACGACGCGGGTCAGGACGACTACCTGCGGTACATCCAGGGTCTGGGCTTCGACCTCGGCATCCCGGGTCTCGGTTCCACCAAGACCCGTGACATGAACGTCCCGTCCTTCGCCCTCGGCAATCTGACGGGCCGTATCGAGGTCACCCGCACGCTCACCGCGCTGACCCCCGGCCTCTACCGCGCCGTGGTCAACGTCCCGGGCGTGAACGTCAAGGTCACCCCGTCGGTGCTGAACTTCAACGCCGCCGGTCAGAAGAAGACCTTCAAGGTCAGCTTCGAGAACGCGGGCGCTTCGCTGGGCCAGTTCGCGATGGGCCAGCTGAGCTGGCAGGGCGCGGGCAAGAGCGTGACGTCGCCGATCGCGGTCCGTCCGCAGTCGGCCGTGGCGGCCACCAACCTGTCCTTCACCACCGCCAAGGGTACGGACAAGGCCACTTTCCCGGTGACCTCCGGCAGCGACCGTCCGACCAAGCTGACCCTGGACGGCCTGTCCAAGGCGGATGCCACGGAGATCCAGCTGGTCCCCGGCCCGGCCGGTGACAAGCCGGACGCCTCCAACGCATCCAAGACCGTGACGGTTCCGGCCGGCACGCCGTTCGCCCGTTTCGCGGTGGCGTCCTCGCAGGACAACGCCGACTTCGACCTGGTGGTCCTGGGCCCGAACGGCAAGGTCTACACGGCGGCCACGGCCTCCGCGAGCGAGTCCGTCTCCCTGACGAACCCCGAGCCCGGTCAGTACACCCTGCTGGCCAACCTCTACGCGAGCCCGGGCAACCAGCCCGTCAAGGCGAGCCTGGAGGCCTCGGTGCTCGGAGCCTCCGTGGGCAACGCCACGGTGACGCCGAACCCGCTCGTGCTCAAGAACGGCAAGACGGCCGACGTCACGCTCGCGTGGAAGGGTCTGACTCCGGGCTCCTACATCGGGCGCGTCAGCTACTCCGGTTCCTCGGTGCAGACCTTCGTGAACGTCGTGGTGACGGGCGCCGGAACCTCGGTGGCGGCTCCCGCCGCGGAGAGCCCGGATGCCGGGGTCCGCGCCAAGGCGGAGCAGGAACTGCAGAAGCGTCCCGACCTGAATCAGGAGGACGCTCCGGCGGCCGGCTGATCCCGACCGCTGAGTGACGCGGAAGGGCCGGTGGGACATGTCCCGCCGGCCCTTCCGGCGTTTCCGGAGGTCACGCCGGATTCGCTGCATCTCCCTGGATGCGCTGCGTCGCCGTGGGAGCGTCGCCCGGCGATGCCGCCTATCAGGCCTCCGAACCGCCCAGCAACGGCGCCAAGGCATCCCAGCGGGCGGTCTCCCGCGAATCGGAGCGGCTGAACCGGCGGTCCACCGGCCGGCCCTCCAAGGTGCCCGTGACGTGCGCACGCTGCTCCCCGCCGAAGACCGGCCGGGCCTCGGAGACTGCCGCCCCCTGGCGCGGCAGGGCGGGGAGGAGCAGCCGTTCGCCGTGGCGCACGACGGCGTCGTACGCGGCGTGCGGGTCCGGCACCGTCGACGCGGGGCCGGGACCGTCCGGCCCGCCGACCAGGCGGAAGGTCACCTCGGGCGCGCCGGCGGCGGGCGCGAGGGTGACGGTCAAATCCATGGAGGTCATCGCGTCTCCTGAGGGGTCGAAGGAACGGTGCGGTCCAGTTGTTCCAGGAAGCGGGCGCGGAGCCCTTGGGTCTCCTCGGCGAAACCCCGCTGCCGGGCGACGTACTCTGCTTTACCCTCGGGGGTCTCGATCCGGATCGGGTCGTAGCCCCAGGCGGCGAGGTCGTACGGGGAGGCCTGCATGTCCATGGCGCGGATCCGGTAGGAGAGCTCGAAACAGTCCATGACGAACTCGCTCGGCAGCAGGGGAGTGAGCTTGTAGGCCCACTTGTAGACGTCCATGTTGGCGTGCAGGCAACCGGGCTGTTCCAGGTCCCGCTGGGTCTCACGGGTGGGCTGGAGCTCATTCAGCGGGGTGGCGTCCGGTGTGTAGAAGCGGAAGGCGTCGAAGTGGCTGCACCGGATGCGGTGGTTCTCGACCACCTGGTCCGTCGCCTCGCCGCCGAGCCGGAGCCCGAGGTACTCGTGGCGCAGCTCGAACTTCTCCTGCCGGTACACCATGGCCCATTCGTGGAGGCCGAAACAACCGAACTGCGCCGGGCGGGCCAGCGTGCCGCCCAGGATGATGCGGGCGAAGCCGACGGCCTCGCGCCGGTCCGTCAGGAAACCCTCGACGTCCACGGTGACCGCCACCGCCCCGGGCGAGAGGCCGAGAGCGTCGAGTTCCTCCGGGGTCAGTGCCCGGTAATGCTTCCAGGTCTGGCGCTCGCGGGCGTGCGGGCCGAGCAGGACGGTGCCCGCACCGGGATGCCAGCGGCGCAGCTGCCCGGGCTTGTGGGTGTAATACGTGAAGAGGAAATCGTCCACGGGGTGTTTGCGGCCCGTGTGGCGGCGCTCCAGGAAGGGAACCGCGTACCGGTCCACGCGGGCGGCATGAGCCTCGGCGTGGGGAAGCCACTCGTCCTCGCTCAGGACTCGGATGGTGGCGGGGGCTGCGGTGGACACGTCTCCATTATCCCGCGTCGTCGCATGGGCGCAGACGAACGACGCCGGCCGAACCCCTCAGACGTTCGCCCCTGCTTCGCCGAGCAGGGGTCCGAGGGCTGTCCACTGGTTGATCCTGCAGCCGTCTGACCTGCTCAGGGAGAGATCCACCGTCTTGCCGCGGACGGTGCCCTTGATGGTGGCCGTCGCGGGACCGCCGTACTGCTCGGTGCACGCCTGGGCGGTGTTCTTCGTCGCGGGGAACAGATAGGCCGGATGGGCTTCGACGAGGGCGCACGCTTCGTCCGCGATCGGGACGGTGGAATCGGGTTTCGCCGTCTTGCCCGAGCACAGCAGACGGGTCTCCGTCGCTTTCGCGCCGGGCTTCGCGACGACGGAGATGGTCAGGTCGGCCGTGACGGAGGCGTCGGGAGCCGGACGGTCGTTCGTGGCCGGGGGAGTCGTGGGCAGCTGACTCGGTGAGGGACTGGAGGAGGCGCCCGTGGAGCCGATGGCGCCCGGCGTCGTCGGGTTCGGGGACGGGCTGCCGGAGGGCGTGCAGGACGCCAGGGCCAGAGCGGTGGCGACGGCGGCCAGGCCCCTCAGCGTGGTCCGCAGGCCGGAAGGATTCCTGGATGAGAGGTGCTGGGCCATGGCGTCTCCTTGCTCCGGATCGATGATCCCAGTGTAGGCACGCGGGGCCCGGCGGGTCAGTCCTCCGCGGTGGCCGCTTCGATGAGGTTGTGCATGGCCTTGTTCAGCACCATGACCTCCTCGCGCGTGAGCTTGAGCCGGCGCATCATGGCGGGCGGGACGGCGCGGGCCTTCTCCTTGAGTGCGAGGCCCTCCGTGGTCAGTTCGACGTCGAGCGCGCGGGCGTCCTGGGCGTTCGGGGTGCGCCGGACGTAGCCCATGTCCTCCAGCCGTCGCAGCAAGGGCGAGATGGTGGCGGGCTCGTGCAGGAGCTGCGCGCTGACCTCTTTGACGCTCAGCGGATTGTGGTCCCAGAGGGCCAGCATCACCAGGTACTGCGGGTGGGTCAGGCCGAGGGGTTCCAGCACTGGGCGGTACGCCTGGACGACCGTCCGAGAAGCGACCGTGAGTGCGAAACACAGCTGGTTCTCGAGTGAGAGGTCTGTGTCTGCATTCGAATCCACGGGTCCATCCTATCGTCCGGGTTGTCAAGACCCTGTCGAGAGGGCCAAGGAGCGAGATTAGTTAGTGTACTAAATAACTTGCTATGCTGAAGGAGTCGAGGATGCCCTGAACCGAGGGAGAGAGATGAGCGACCAGACCTTCACCCAGCGCTTCATGCGGGCCACCGGGAAATTCCGGGCGGTCTTCGGGCCGGCGAACCGCAGTGCGCTGGACCACGAGATGACCGAGGAGAACAAGGTCCTCCTGGCCCAGCGTCAGGCCGAGACCCTCCAGTGGGAGACGATGACCCGGCCGGACGGCAGCACGTACGTCGTCTCCAGGAACCCGGACGACCACTCGCTCCGCTGAGCCTCCAAGGCCGGAGGGATCTCCTGATTCATCGGCTCTTTTCCCTCCCCGCGGACTTAAAATCGTCCTAAGCGCTCCGGGTGGAGAGGCCGCCCGGCGTGAGCAGGGAGGTGGCTGGCATGACCACGATGACCGAGAAGTTCATGCACCTGACGGAGAACGCCGCGAAGCTGTTCGGTTCGGCGTCCCGGGGCGACGCGGCCGCGCCGGTGGTCCATCGGCACGACGATTTCGAGAAGGCCTCGGAAGAGGATCTCAGCCATTTCGAGATCGAGACGGATTCGCAGGGCCATCATTACGCGACGCGGAAGCCCGGCCCGCAGGCGCCCCACCGCTGAGGTGAGACAGCAGGCGGTTGAACACGACGACGACGGCGGTTCCCCGCCGTCGTCGTCTGCGTGATGAAGCCGGTGCCTCCGCCGTCAGCGGCCGGTGCCGCCGTACACGGTGGCGGTGGCGTCACCGTCCAGTTCGAACGCCTTGTGGATCGCGCGCACGGCGTCATCCAGCAGATCCGCGCGGGTGACCACGGAGATGCGGATCTCCGAGGTGGAGATCATGTCGATGTTGATCCCGGCGTCGGAGAGGGCCTTGAAGAAGGTCGCCGAGACGCCCGGGTGGGAGCGCATGCCCGCGCCGATGAGCGACAGCTTGCCGATCTCGGCGTTGTAGTCGATGCTCTCGAAACCGATCTCCGGCTGGGCCGCGCGGAGAGCCTCGAGCGCGTCGGCGCCCTCGACGATCGGGAGGGTGAAGGAGATGTCCGTGTGACCCGTGCCCTTGGTGGACACGTTCTGCACGATCATGTCGATGTTCGAGTGCGCCTTGGCGATGACCTGGAAGATCGCGGCGGCCTTGCCGGGGATGTCCGGCACGCCCACCACGGTGACCTTGGCTTCGGAACGGTCGTGTGCGACGCCGGAGATGATTGGCTGCTCCAAGGCAACTCCCTCTTTGATGGTGATCTTGTCATCGGGGCTGGGCAGGACCCAGGTGCCCTCGTGCTGGCTGAAGGATGAGCGGACGTGCAGCGGCACGCCGAAGCGCCGGGCGTACTCGACGCAGCGCAGGTGCAGGATCTTCGCGCCGGACGCGGCGAGCTCCAGCATTTCCTCGCTCGAGATCGTGGCGATCTTCTGGGCGGAGCCGACCACGCGCGGGTCGGCGGTGAAGACGCCGTCCACGTCCGTGTAGATCTCGCAGACGTCGGCGTCCAGTGCGGCGGCGAGGGCGACGGCCGTGGTGTCCGAGCCGCCGCGGCCGAGCGTCGTGACTTCCTTGGTGTCCTGGCTCATGCCCTGGAACCCGGCGACGATCGCGATGTGACCCTTGTCCAGGGCGGTGCGGACGCGGTGCGGGTCGACGTCGATGATGCGGGCCTTGCCGTGGATCGCATCCGTCAGCATGCCGGCCTGCGAGCCCGTGAAGGACTGCGCCACCGCACCCTGCTTGTTGATGGCCATGGAGAGCAAGGCCATGGAGATGCGCTCGCCAGCCGAGAGGAGCATGTCCATCTCGCGGGCCGGGGCGCCGTCCGTGACCTGCGCAGCGAGGTCCAGCAGTTCATCGGTGGTGTCACCCATGGCGGAGACCACCACGACGACGTCGTTGCCCGCGTTCCGGGCTGCCGCGACGCGGGCGGCCACGCGCTTGATGCCGTCGGCGTCGGCGACGGAGGAACCACCGAACTTCTGGACGATGAGCTGCTTGGTTTTGCCGGTGGCGGGCGTGGCGGCCCCGGGCTCGGTGGTCAGTTCCGCTGCGGGCAGCTCACTGGTGGGCAGACTCATGCATGGACCCTTACTGGTCGGGCGCCGGGCGGCGCCAGGTTCTGGGGGTGGCGGACCTCTGCGTCCGTGACGTGCGCGGCCGGGGCAGGGCACAGGCCGCGTGCAGCCATTTTATCGCCGTCGTCTCGCAGTGCGGAAAATGTGACTCACATGCTGGACCGGGGTCAGGCCGGGTCCGGGCGGTCCAGGCGGAAGCGGATGGACGGCAGGCCCTTTCCACTCTGGTCCTGCTCCGCGGTGAACCAGCGGTCGGGGGTGAATCCGAGGCTCCTCAGCAGTGCCTGGGATGCGACGTTCGGTTCGAAGACGCCGGCGAACGCGGTCCGGATGTCCCGCTGGGTGAAGAGCCACTCGACGAGGGCCCGGGCGGCCTCGCTGCCATACCCCCGACGGTGGAAGGCGGGGTCCAGCACGTAGCCGAGAGCCGCCTGGCCGGGTTCGAGATGACCCGGCTCCGGGGGATTCCTGGTGGTCCACGTGCTGGCCTCTCCGATCACCTGTCCGGAGTCCCGCAGCTGGATGGCCCACGCGTGCCTGAAGACCGTGGTGGTGGAAGCGGCCGCACGCGCCTGATCGGAGGCGATCCGTTCGCGTACCTGGGTGGGATCCAGTGCCTCGTGGGACAGATACCGCGTGGTCTCCTCGCTGCCGCGGATCCTCTCCAGAGCTGGGGCATCGGAGGACTCGGTGGGTCGGAGCACCAGCCGGTCCGTCGTGATGGGGGCGATCGGTGGTGTGGGCTGAACGCCCAGGCGGGACCCGGAGATGACCATGAGGCCAATCTAATACGGACGCCGTCCGGCGCTCCGTCGCGGGCCCCGCCGAGGCGCGGTGGGCTCAGTACGGTGGGCTCAGTACAGGGGCCCCGTGCGGTGGACTCAGACCGCGAGGCGTCCGGCGAAGGCCCGGCCGAGGGTGGCCTCGTCCGCGTATTCCAGATCGCCGCCGACCGGCAGGCCGGAAGCCAGGCGGCTGACGTTGACCCCGATGGGCTTCAGGGTGCGGATGAGGTACGTCGCCGTGGCTTCGCCCTCCACATTGGGATCGGTGGCGATGATGATCTCCTGGACCGTGTCATCGGACAGGCGGGTGAGGAGTTCCCGGACGCGCAGCTTCTCCGGCCCGATGCCGTCGATGGGGCTGATCGCGCCGCCGAGCACGTGGTACCGGCCCCGGAAACTCCGGGTCCGCTCCACGGCCATGACATCCTTGGACTCCTCCACGACGCAGATGATGCTCGCGTCCCGGCGCGGGTCACGGCAGATGCTGCACGTGTCCTGCTCGGAGACGTTGCCGCAGATGGTGCAGAACTTCACCCGCGTCTTCACCGCGGTGATCGCCTCGGACAGCTTGCGCATGTCCTCCGCGTCCGCCTCGAGGATGTGGAAGGCAAGCCGCTGCGCGGACTTGGGGCCGATCCCCGGCAGGCGTCCGAGCTCGTCGATCAGCTCTTGAACAGCGCCCTCGTACACGGCGTCCTCTTTTCCTGCGCTTCAGCTCTTGCTACGGGTCGGTTCTTGGTGCGGGCCGGTTCTCACGACGGCCGGTTCCTGCTGAGGCCCCAGCGGGCGACAGCTCGGAAACCACGGTCAGCGGCGGATGATCGGGGTGCCGTCCAGGGTGGTCTCCTCGATGAGGGTCCCGTCCAGCAGACGTTCCACGGCCGCGCGACCGAACGTGCTTGATTCTTCGATGGTCTCATCATCGGCGCTGATCTCGTCCACCGCGTAGCCCGCCACGCTGCCGTCCGGGTTCTGCGCCTGCGCGGGGGCGGCCCGTCGGGCCTCCTCGCGGGCCCGCTGCGCCTGAGGGCTGTTGGAGAGCCGCTGGTAGAGACTCTGGCTGCCGTCGCGTGAATCCTGTTCCGGTCCGGGGCCGGAGGGTCCGGGTGTGGATGCTTCCACAGGCCGCGAGACGGGCCGAGGCGCCGGTGCGACGGCGGCCGGTGCCGTGGTTGCCTGGCCGGCGGTGTCCGCTCGCTCAGGGGCGTTCGCCGGTTCGGCGGGCAGTCCCCAGGGGTCACCGGCCGGAGCCCCCTCGGCTGCCGGCGCCGGAGCCGGACCGGAGCCGGACAGGTCCTCGTCGGAGAGGTCCTCATCCTCGAACTCGGGGTCCTGGAACCCCTGTCCGGGGATGGCCGCGGATGCGGCGGAACCGCCGTTCCCGGTGCTCACATTGCTCTCGGTCCCGACCGTCCACCGGCCGGGGGAGACCTCACGGGCGCGTGACCAGGGGTCGTCCTGGAGTGCGGCGGATGAACCGGGGGATGCTGCCGGATCGGACTCGGGCGTGACCGACTCGGGCGCGACCGTAGCGGGCACGGACGGGGTCGTGGGCCGAGACGTGGAGCGCGCCGGCGCCGCCGGAGCAGCGGGAGCCGAGGGCCAGCCCCGATCGGAGGGACCGTCGTCGTACGGCGGTTCCTCATCCAGCGGCGGCTCGTCCTCGTCGCGCGGCTGATCCAGCGGGTGGAAGTCCCCGGAGGGAACCTCCCGCTGAGGCGCTGTCCTGCCGGGGCCGCTAGCCGGGGGGATGTTCTCCTGGCTAGCCGGTGCTTTTGGGCTGTCGCCCCAGCCTGGAGGTTCCTCCACGGAGGCGGGGGCGACTGCGGGGGCCGGCGCCGCCGGTTCCTCCGCGGCGCTCGGCCGGGCGGTCTGGAACGACGGCGGTGGCGCCGCCGCGTCTCCGGCGACGGCTTCGACGCGGCAGTCGAGGCCCAGAACGTCCTTCACCGCCGTCTGGAGGTGCGTCTTGTGGTCACCGCGACCGAAGGCCCCGGCGAGGCCGTTCGTGGAGAACGACAGGATCACGGCGTCCCCGTCGAGGCGAGCCACCGTGGCGTTGGGGGCCACGAGCGCCCAGGTGCTGCGCTTGATCTTGCCCAGCCGGTCCAGGATCTGCGGCCATGCCCGGCGCAGCGCCTCGACGTCGCCCGCGCTCTGGGGCGCGGGCTGCTGCTGAGCCGCCGGGGGAGGGGTCTGAGCGGATGCGGCGTGCATCCCGGCCGACGACGGCGCGGCAGCCTCATGCGGGCGGGGCGCCGGTTCCGCGGTGGGGGACGCAGCCGGGGCGGGCTCGGGAGCGGCCTCGGCCGGCCGTTCGCGGGCCGGCGGTGTGGACGCCTGCTGAACCGGGAGGTCCGGGGCATTCGTGGTCTCCGCGGCACGCGCCGGCTCGACCACAGGAGCAGTGGCCGGGGCGGGGGCGGTCCGCTGGGGGGCGGCTCCGGCGTCGTCGGTCCGGGTGGTGACAGGCGCGCTCGCCGGCGCGGGCGCGGCAGGCTGCGCGGCCGGGGCGGGAACCTGTGCCGGTGCGGGGGCCTGTGTCTGGGCCGGAGCCCCGCCCAGGGCGAGACGGCGTTCCAGCGCGTCCAGGCGCGCGGCGGCACCGCGTTCGGTGCTGTCCGCCGCCGGGAGCATCAGGCGGGCGCAGAGCAGTTCGAGGTGCAGGCGCGGCGAGGTGGCGCCGGTCATCTCGGAGAGCGCGGCGTTCGTGACGTCCGCCGACCGTGACAGCTCGGCGGGGCCGAGCGTGAGCGCCTGCTGGCGCATCCGGGCGATCTGGTCCTGGGGCATGCCGCGCAGGATGGTGGCGGCGCTGTCCGGCATGGCTTGCACGATGATCAGGTCCCGGAAACGCTCCAGGAGATCCTCGACGAAACGGCGCGGATCGTGGCCGGTCTGCAGCACGCGGTCCACGGCGCGGAACACGGTGGCGGAGTCATGGGCGGCGACCGCGTCCACCACGTCGTCCAGGAGTGAGGCGTGGGTGTAGCCCAGGAGGGAGACGGCCAGTTCGTAGTCGAGACCCTGTGGGCCGGCGCCGGCCATGAGCTGGTCCAGCACGGAGAGGGAGTCACGCACGGACCCGCCGCCCGCGCGGATGACGAGCGACAGGACGCCCGGGGCCACGGGGACGTTCTCCTGCTCGCAGAGCTGCTCCAGGTAGGCCAGCAGCGGCTCCGGAGGGACCAGACGGAAGGGGTAGTGGTGGGTCCGCGAGCGGATGGTGCCGATCACCTTGTCCGGCTCCGTCGTGGCGAAGATGAACTTGATGTGCTCCGGCGGCTCCTCCACGATCTTCAGCAGGGCGTTGAAGCCTGCCGACGTGACCATGTGGGCTTCATCGATGATGAAGATCTTGTAGCGGTCGCGGGCCGGGGCGAAGGTGGCGCGTTCGCGCAGATCACGCGCGTCGTCGACGCCGCCGTGGCTGGCCGCGTCGATCTCGATGACGTCCAGCGAACCGGCGCCGCCGCGGGCGAGTTCCACGCAGCTGGGGCACACGCCGCACGGGGTGTCGGTGGGTCCTTGCTCGCAGTTCAGGCAGCGGGCGAGGATGCGAGCCGAGGTGGTCTTTCCGCAGCCGCGGGGGCCGGAGAAGAGGTAGGCGTGATTGACACGGTTCTTCTTCAGGGCCGTCATCAGGGGGACCGTGACATGCTCCTGACCGATCACGTCCGCGAAGGTGTCGGGGCGGTATCTGCGGTAGAGAGCGCTGGCTTGGGTCACAGGGAAACCCTATCAATCGAGGCTGACAGGAGAAGCCGTCGTTCCGCGGCTCCGGGCGGGCCGGGCCTTTAACGTAGAAGACCCCTCGCGCACCCGCCAGAGCCCACTTACCCTTGCTACCTTCCGGTCCTGGGGGAGTTCGGCAGGATGACGCCACGCGAGGAGTCGCACACCAGCTTAGCGGGCCGGACGCAGAGGGGGAAATCGGCGCGGGCTGAGGTGGCGGGCGGCCCTTGATTTGGTGGTCCCGCCAGAGGTCCGCTAAGCTGATACCTGCCCTTAGGGCAATGGAGAATTCGCCTAGCGGCCTATGGCGCACGCCTGGAACGCGTGTTGGGTTAACGCCCTCGGGGGTTCAAATCCCCCATTCTCCGCCAGAAAGCCCCCTGGAACCTCGGTTCCAGGGGGCTTTTGCGTTCCCGTCTTCCTGCCGTCTCCCGGCCCGACGCGACGTGGGCCGGGAGGTGGCTCAGGAGACGGCAACCGTCAGCTCACCCGAAGGTGAACGAGTAGAGCTGGACGCCCGGCGTCGGCCGCAGTTCCAGGGTCCCGGCGCCGGAAGTGTCGCTCTGATGGACCACGTAGGACTTCGGCGGGCCGGAGATCTGGAGGGTCTTCTCGCCGTCGGGGCCCTTCACGGTGACCGAGCCGGTGCCGCCCAGCACCGCCTGGACCTGTCCGGCGTGGAAGTTCAGCCGTACCCCTGACCCCGGGGCGGGAGCATTCCGCGGGACCGAGATCCGCTGCGATTCAAGCGTCCAGGAACCGGTGAGCGCGAAACTGTCCGGAGCCTGCGACGCCGGGTAGGCGAAGAGGGACGTCCCCGAGCGGTACGTGGCCGCACCCGAGTAGTTGACCTGCTTGGACACCCCCAGGAACGTCTCGCGGGTGGTGTTCTGCGGCAGCGCGCCGTCCTGTCCGGCCGCCCCCGTCTCCACGGGCGCCGGCAGCTCCTTGCCCGGCTGTGCGGAGCTCAGGAGGGAACGGACGAGCTTCTCCGTGAGGGCATAGCCGCCCTCGCCCTGCTGGATGTGCCGCACGTTCCCCTGGGCGTCGATGAGGTACTGCGCAGGCCAGAAGCGGTTCCGGTAGGCGGTCCAGGTGGCGTAGGAGTTGTCCAGGGCCACCGGGTACTGGATGCCGTGGTCCTTGATGCCGGCGCTGACGTTGCGGGTTTCGCGTTCGAAGGCGTACTCCGGCGTGTGGACGCCGATCACCTGGAGACCGGCATCACGGTACGCCTTGTCGAGCGCGGTGATGTGGGGCAGGGACCGCTGGCAGTTGATGCAGGAGTAGGCCCAGAAGTCCAGGAGGACCACTTTGCCCTTGAGCTGCTTGAGCGTCAGCGGATCCGAGCCGAGCCAGGCGTTGATGCCGCGGAGTTCGGGTGCGGGTCCGCAGTCCTGCAGTTCCGTGGAGCCCTGGGTGCACTTGGAGAGGTCCTTGTTCTCGTCCGTGGCCACGCCGCCCAGATCCAGGGGGCTGCCCTGCGAGGGCGTCAACTTCTCCTGGAAGGACGCGGTGTAGTCCGGGATGAGCCGCTGCACGGCCGCGGGAAGGTCGAAGGCCAGGCCTGCCGCGAGGGCGATCATGAGCACACCGGCCAGGATGCGGATGCCCTTCTGGCGGCGGCGGAACGCCTTGAGCCGCTCGGCCAGGCCGCGGCCCGCGAGTGCGAAGAACAGCAGAGGAATCGCGACGCCGACGGCGAACGACAGCGTGAGCGCCAGGGTCCCGGCGCCGATGCGGCCGGTGGCGCCGGAGACGGTGATGGCGGCCAGAACAGGACCGGCGCACGGGACGAAGACGGCCCCGAGTGCGAGGCCCAGGCTGAAGCCGCCCCGCTTGCGGGCGTCCACCTGCCGGCGGGGGATCCAGGAGAAGGGCCGTTCGAGCCACTCCTCGAGACGCGGGATGAGCATGCCGAGTCCGACCGCCGCCAGCACCGCGATGCCGGCCCAGCGGAAGATGTCCTGCGGCAGCCCCAGGAGTCCGAGGAGCAGTGAACCGAGCAGCGTGAAGACACTGAAACTGATCACCAGCCCCAGGATCACCTGGTAGGGCCGCCACCGGGAGACGGCCCGTGCGGGCGCGTCGTCCTCACCGGGAGCGGCGCCAGGATCGCGCCGTGCGCTGTCCAGACCTCCCGAGAAGAAGATGACCGGTAAGACGGGCAGGATGCAGGGCGATATTCCGGTCACCAGACCGCCCAGGAAGCCGATGATGATGTTCGTGTCCATGCCGGGTATTCGGTGCGCCGCGTCCCGGCGGATTGGACGGCGGGCCGGAGACGGGGATCACCCGGTGCATCAGACCGGTGGAGCGGCCGGCGGAACGGCCGGCGGAGCGGCCGGCGGACTGGACAGCAGCCCGGCCGGCTGGTCGGTCCGCGGGCCGGGGCCCGTCGTCGTCGTTCACCGGGGGGCCTCCCGCCCGACGCCGGGGCGACCGGCTCGCGGTGTTCGCAGCGCCCCAGGAGAGCCGGGAAAGCGCCTCTCGGAAAGTTTCCGGAAATTCCTCCAATCCGTCTGCGGACCCTGCTCCGAAGTACTGGCACCAACAGGTCAGCCCAGCTTCTGGATGCGGACCGCACACCTTTGAAGAGGAGCATCATCATGAAGAAGATCCAGCGTCTTTCCGTCCTGGCCGGTCTCGCAGCCGTCGTGCCCCTCGGGCTCGCAGCATGCAGCGGCGGGATGAGCGGTGGCGCCGCCACCTCGTCCGCGCCGTCCCCGGCGATGTCCTCCAGCAGCGCGGCCGCCAGCCCCAGCATGGATCCCGCCGCCAACCTGGTCGGCCCCGGCTGCCAGGCGTACGCCTCCGCCAACCCGAGCGGTCCCGGATCCGTCCAGGGCATGTCCACCGACCCGGTGGCCGTGGCGGCCTCTCACAACCCGCTGCTGAAGACCCTGGTCCAGGCGGTCTCGGGCAAGCTGAACCCCCAGGTGAACCTGGTCGACACGCTGAACGGCAGCCAGTTCACGGTGTTCGCACCGGTGGACAGCGCCTTCGCGAAGATCGACGCGGCCACCATCGACAGCCTCAAGAAGGACGCCCCGGCGCTCAAGAAGATCCTGACCTACCACGTGGTCCCGGGCCAGATCGAGCCGGCATCGATCGTCGGCACGCATGACACGGTCGAGGGCCAGAAGGTCACCGTCTCCGGTTCCGGCGACAACCTGAAGGTCAACGGGGCCAACGTGATCTGCGGTGGCGTCCGCACCGCGAACGCGACCGTCTACCTGGTGGACTCGGTCCTCCTGCCCCCGGCCAAGTAGTCCCTACGGAGCAGGACCCCAGGTGAGACCCGGGCGGCGGGCCGTCAGGCCCGCCGCCCTTCCCATCCCGGCAAACAGGTGGCGGAGGAACATGCGCGGACATGAGACAGTGATGTACATGCATCCACCCGGGTCAGGGCCCGCCGCCTCCGCTGACATCGACGAACTGATGGAACTGGTGGCGCAGGGCGATCAGTCCGCCTTCGGCAGTCTCTACGACGCCCTCGCCCCGCATGTCCACGGCCTGGTGCTGCGGGTCCTGCGGGATCCGGCGCAGAGCGAGGAAGTCACCCAGGAGGTGTTCCTGGAGGTCTGGCAGCAGGCCAAACGCTTCGACGCCGACCGGGGACGCGCCCGGGCCTGGATCACCGTGATGGCGCACCGCCGGGCGGTCGACCGGGTGCGGGCCGCGCAAGCCTCCCAGGAACGGGACCTGCGCGAAGGCATCAAGGAGTACCGCGAGAGTTACGACGATGTGGAGCATCGCGTCCAGGTGGCCCTGGAGAGCGAGAGGGTCCACAAGGCGATGGAGTCGCTGACCGAGGTCCAGCGGCAGGCCATCAAACTCGCCTACTACGGCGGGTACAGCTACGGAGAAGTGGCCCAGGCGCTCGACCTGCCCCTGGGCACCGTGAAAACCAGAATTCGTGACGGCATGATCCGTCTGAGAGACACGTTAGGAGTTGGCCATGGATGATCAATTGCATCTGCTGACCGGCGCCTACGCGCTCAACGCCTTGGACGAGGACGAACGCCGCGACTTCGAGACGTCGCTGACCCCGGGCCATCCGGTCACGGAGGAAGCGCGCGAACTGAGCCAGGTGGCCGCGCTGCTGGCCGCCGGCACGACGCCGGTGGCGCCGCCCGCGGACCTGAAAGCACGCCTCATGGCGCAGATCGCCGTCACCCCTCAGATCGAGGCGGTCAGCGCGCCGGAGGCGCAACGGTCATCCGCGCCGGAGGCGCAGCAGGCTTCGGTGCCGACGACGTCGGACGCCGAAGCCGGTGCGCAGGCCGACGTTCCTGTGAAAGACGTTCCCGCGAAGACCGCCGAGGCTGAGCCGGCCGGGGCCGACGTCGTGCCGCTCCCGGTCCGTCGGGCGCCGTCGTCGACACGCTGGCTGGCCGCGGTCGCGACCGTGCTCGCCGTGGCGGCCGCAGGGACGGCGGGATGGGCCTTCCAGGCGCAGTCGCAGCGGGATGAGGCGCAGCGGCGGCTGGCCGCGGCACAGGACTCCCCGGCCGAGGCGATGAACAGGATCATCGCCGCTCCGGACGCCAAGCTGAAGCAGTTCTCGGTCCCCGGTGGCGCGACCATGCTGGTCATGCATTCGGAGAAGGAGGGCCGTGGCGGTGTCATGACCCTCGGCATGGGGGCGCCGCCCCAGGGCAAGAGCTACGAACTCTGGCTCATCGATCAGGCGGGCGCGGCCAAGCCGGCGGGTCTGCTGGAGAGCGGCGGCGGAGCGTCCACCTGGAACGAACTGCCCGGCGGGATCGGTTCGGCGTCCTTCCTGGGGGTCACGATCGAGCCGGAAGGCGGTTCGGCGCAGCCGACCACCAAACCGATCCTCGTGGAGTCCATCACCTGAGGTCCGCTGACAGCACCTGAGAAAAGCCCGGGAGAAATTCTCCCGGGCTTTTCCAATCCGCCTCGCCATCCGCTCCGAACTCATGGTGCGGGAAGTCCGCACCGGGGGCTGAAGTCACCGGACGGCGCATCGGGCGCCGTGGAACACGAGGTGAGGAGCACGAAATGTCCAGCAATGTCATCCAGGGCAAGAGCCCGGTACGTCTGACCGCGACCCTGGTGGGAGCAGTCTTCCTGCTCGTCGGAATCCTGGGGTTCGTCCCTGGCATCACGTCGGGGGACATGGAGGCGGCGGGCCACCATTCGCACGCCATGCTCCTCGGGATCTTCCAGGTCTCCGTCCTCCACAACGTGGTCCACCTCCTGTTCGGTGTGGCCGGCCTGATTCTCGGCCGCAGCGTTGCCGGGGCCCGGAACTTCCTGGTCTGGGGCGGTGTGATCTACCTGGTGCTGTTCGTGTACGGGCTCTTCTTCGGTGAGGAGTCGGCGGGCAACTTCGTCCCCGTCAACATGGCGGACAACATCCTCCACTTCGCGCTCGGCGCCGCGATGCTGGCCCTGGGTCTGATCCTGGGACGCACCCCGGCCCTGCGGAGGGCATGACGTCTCCTGACGGCTGCACGCGCCGGTGGGGCGCCCCGGGACCGGGGCGCCCCGCCGGCGTTTTCCAGGTTCAGGGCCGGACCGCCGGGCGTCGTGAAGGCCCTTCCCGTGCGGTTCCCGGAGGGGTTCTGAAACGGGGCGCGGGATTCCCTTGAATTCGCGACGGCGGCGGGGGCACACTGGGAAGTGATTGCCCGGTCGGGCGGTCGACACAGACGACAACAGGGGATGTTCAGCGCTGTGCAGGTCTTGGGGATGGAAGCACTGTGAGGGGCCACCACGTGCCGCGTCATCGCGGCCGCGGGCCCGTGAAAGCATCGATGAGGGCGAGCCTGGTGATGGCCGGCGTCGTCCTCGTGTCCCTGGCACTGGGGACGCCGTCCGGTCTGGCGCAGTTCACCGCTGTCAGTGAACGCCAGGCGCCGAGCGCGGCCACCGACCAGGTGGGGGCCCACCCTCTTATCGGACCGGTCACCGCGGAAGCCGAAGCCTTCATCTCCTTCGAACGCACCACTCTGCAGAGCCGTCCGAAAGGGGCGCGGGAACGTCTCAACGTGGCTCAGGCCGGACGCCACCGTCCCGCCGCAGGTCACCTCTCCGCCCCGTTGGAGGTCCTGATCCCCACGTCGCCCTTCGGTCCGCGGGTCAATCCGCTGACCGGTGAGGTGGGCGAGATCCACTGGGGCCAGGACTACGGCGCCGCGTGCGGCACTCTCGTCTATGCCGCCGACGCCGGGCGGGTGCGCAACGTCGGCTGGTCACCGTACGGCGGAGGAAACCGCATCGAGATCGATCACGGCAACGGGCTCGTCACGACCTACAACCACCTCTCCGGCATCGCCGTGAACAAGGGCGAGCGGATCGACGTGGGACAGGTGATCGCCAAGGTGGGGACCACCGGTTCATCGACCGGCTGCCACCTGCACTTCGAGACCATCAAGGACGGCAAGTACGTCAATCCGCTGCAGTGGATCCTCGATCCCATCAAGCAGGTGGACCGGCTGGACCGCATCGCGTTCACGGACTACTCGCGGGCGGGCGCCAAGTCCGCGTGGACCCTGCCCGGCGGCTCGTCCGGCACCGAGGGGATCATCACGCCTGAAGCGGAGAAGGACGGCGGCAAGATCCCGCCGGGCACCAAGGTTCCGCCGGCCCGCCCGGAACCCCCGCAGCCCGAGCATCCGACGCCGGTCCCGACCCGCCCGACGCCGAGCCCCACCGGATCGCCCACGCCGAGCCCGACCGGCACACCGGAACCCACTCCGACTCCGACGGGCCCCACGACGACGCCCGTACCGACGACGCCGGCGCCGACACCGAGCAGCACGCCGACCTCGAGCCCCGCGGTGCCGCCGAGCACGGGTTCGCCCGCGGGGAGCGGTTCGCCGTCCGGCTCGCCGGGTGCGGGAGGCCAGAGCGCGGGCGGCCAGGGCACAGCAGGCCAGGGCACGAGCGCCGGCGAGTCCGGTTCGCCGGCGCCCACCTCTTTGCTGAGCCCCTCGCTGCTGCCCAGCGTGCTGCTGCCGCTGATCACACCGTGATCCGGGAGAACCCCGGCCTGATCGCAGCGTGATCCGGGAGATCCGGCCTTCGGATCCCGCCGTGCCGTCGCCGTGCCCTCCTGAGCTGAAGAGGTCTGTTGCCGTGGGCGGCAATGTGCAACAACGATGTCAAGGTTGGCGTGGTCCATGTCACTGGGCGAGAATCAGTGACAACGGCTTTCAGGAGAGGGCCGCCCAAGGGGGATCCACGCGTGATGACTGAGTTCTGGGTTTTCGGCGCCGTCGCCGTGAGGCCCGGCCGTGCCCGGACGTGGCTGCCATGAGCGGCCGCCGCGTCGCCCCGCCGTCGGCCCGGACGGCACGCGTCAGGACCCGGAGCCGGGGCGCCCGCCGCGCCGAGACCCCGGCGCTCGCCGCGTGGGGCGTCGCCGCGCCAGGTCATCGCCAGACCGTCTCGCTGGTCACGCTGAGTGCCGTGCTCCTCGTCTCGACCGCTCTGGTGTCGGGAGGGACCGCACAGCCGGATCCGGCCGCCGACCACCGTTCCACCTCGCAGGCCGAAACCCAAACCGCCGCACCCGGCACGCCCGGCGTCGTGCTCTCGCGGCCGGCGGACCGCAGTGGCGGCGCCCGGACGGCCGGCGCCACCGTGCCCGCGCAGCAGGCCGACGTCCCGGCTCAGGATCCTGCGAAGGGAGCCGCGGTCGCCGGTCCGACGGGGGTCCCCGACGAGCAGGGCCGCGTCACCTCCCAGTCGTCCGGTGGGAACGCCGCAGGCACGGGAGCCGGCGCAGGAACCGACGTCGGAACCACTGCGGAGACCGGCCCCGGAGCCGGCTCGCCGGATCCGGGGCCGACGACGCCGGAATCGGAGACCGGCGGGAACGGAACCGCGCCCGGCGATGGTGGCGCGGAGTCTCCCGCTCCCGGCGCGCCCGCGCAGCCGGGACCGTCCGCCCCTGCGATCCCGTCGACACCGCCACCCGTGGCTCCTCCGGCCACCCAGGCGCCGGCGCCGAAGCCTCCCGCGCCGCAGCCGGGCACTCCGGCCCCGAAACCCCCGCAGGGCACCCGGTGCATCGTGGACGTGCTCGGCATCAAGATCTGCCTGCCTGTGCTGGGAGGCTGACCCCGGCTGACAGGGCAGGGGCTCCGGCCTTCGTGTCCGTCACGGCTGCCGGACCGGCGTAGGCTCGTGAGGTGACCTCTCTGTATGACATCCCTCTGACCATGAACGACGGCGCCACCTCGAGTTTCGGACGCTTCCGCGGCAAGGCGGTCCTGGTGGTCAATGTCGCCTCGAAGTGCGGTTTCACCTCACAGTACGACGGGCTTCAGAAGCTCTACGAGCGGTTCCAGGACGAGGGTCTGGAGATCCTGGGCGTGCCCTGCAACCAGTTCGCGGGGCAGGAGCCGGGCGAGGACGCCGAGATCGCCGAGTTCTGCCGGCTCAACTTCGGTGTGACGTTCCCTCTCACCGCCAAGGCGAAGGTGCGCGGCAAAGAACAGCACCCGCTCTATCACGAGCTGACCCGCTTCAAGCACCCCCTGCTGCCGGGCCTGATCAAGTGGAACTTCGAGAAGTTCCTGATCAGCCGCGACGGCGAGGTCCTGGAACGGTTCGGGTCGCGCACCGAACCCGACGACGCCGAACTGGTCGCCGCCGTCGAGGCAGCGCTCGCGGCGCCGGGAACCGCCGACGCTCAGCCGGCGGCCGACTGACCGCTCCGGCGGGTCCCGCCGATTCCGCCGGTCACCCGGTGGGAATCCGGCTCAGCCGTCCAGGCGCTCGTGCCAGGCGCGGAGGAACGCCAGCCCGGCCTCGTCGTTCACCACATCCGCGCCGAGGCCGACGTGCACGGAGGTCAGGACGTGGTACGGCTTGTCGGGAAGCTCCTCCGCGGGGCGGACGTCGACATGCGCCACGGCGTGCCCCTGCGCCTGCAGCCAGTCGGCCATGGCGTAGTCCGTGCCGGAATCGCCTACCGTGCGCCATTGATCGGGCTCCAGCCCGCGCTCCTGGAGCCACGAAAGAGCGCGCCATGCTCCGAGGTCCTTCCCCAGGCGCGCGTGTTCGATGTCGGTCGAGATGATGGTCGGGTCCACCAGGAAGTGGTTCGCCCGGGAGTCCTTGATACCGCTCGCCTGTTCCGGGGCCGCGGAGCGGATGAGGCCGCGCATGGCGTGGGCCGGCATGAGGGAGAGCGCGTCGGCGTCGAAGTGCGGCTGCTGCGCCAGGTAGTCCGCGCTGGGAGTCTCCACGTGCTGCTCCACGGAGACCATGGCGAGTTTGGTCTCGTCGAAGAACATCCACTCCGAGTACTTGCGCGTCACCAGCTCGCGGATGGCCGCGGCGTAGCTGGCGGGGACCTTGAACTGCTCGTCCACGTGGACCTCGCCCGCGCCGTCGCGGTCGAAAGTGAACCAGGTGGCGCCCTTCTCGCACACGGCCAGGAACTCGAGGCCATCCGGGATGCCGGCGGCGAGCATGGGCCGGACCACCTGCTGCTCGATGAAGTCCGCGGACCGGCCGGTGTTGAAGATGACGGGCACGCCGTCGGTGGCCAGCCAGAGCAGCTCCGCGATGACCTCGTCCGGGACGGAGCGGGTGACGGGGCTGGCGATCGGCCCGTCGACGTCGAGCAGCAGCGCCAGCGGGGGACGGGTGCCATCGCCCGGCTCCACCGGGATGGTCGCCTCCCGGGGAGCCCGCGGTTCCGGGCCGGAGGACTCTTCCGGGGAGTGGGTGACGGGGGCGGCCGGGGCACTGCTGTCAGTCATGACCACCATTCAACACCCGGGCTCCGGCGCCCTCCAATCCACCCTCGTCAAATGGTCACCGTTCCACTACGACTCGTGGTGCGGGCGGCGTGCCGATTCCCCGGGACCTGTTTCTTGCCTAGGCTTGCAGGGTGATCTTCAAAGCTGTCGGTGAAGGACGTCCGTACCCGGAACACGGGCACAACACGCCCAAGGACTGGGCCGCGCTGCCGCCCCGGCCCGTGCGGCTGGACGAACTGGTCACCACCAAGCGGACCCTGGACCTCGAGGCCCTCCTGGCGGAGGACTCCACCTTCTTCGGCGATCTGTTCCCGCATGTCGTCGAGTACAAGGGCGTGAAATACCTGGAGGACGGGCTGCACCGGGCGGTGCGCACGGCCCTGCACCAGCGGACCGCCATCCACGCCCGCGTCCTGGTCATCGAGGAGTGAGGCACGGTGGCGCGGGATCCTGAGCGCCTGCACGGGAGCCACGTGGTCTCCCGCCAGGAACTCGAGGCGGCTTTCGCGGAGGACCCGGACGACGACGGCGACGGGCGCCGCTTCCGCCTGCGCCTGCGTCACGCTGTGGTGCTGGTGGTCCTGCTCGTCCTGGTGGCCGGCGGCATCGGCGTGGCCTTCGCGATCCAGAAGGGCTACCTGAGCATCCCGCAGGCGGAGTCGTCGCCTCAGAAGACCTCGGTCTGCCCCTCCGGGACCTTCACCCCGCTCAAGCCGTCGGCCGTGAAGGTCAACGTCTTCAACGCCACGGACCGGCGCGGGCTGGCCGGCAATGTGGCGGCACAGCTCAAGGCACGGAAGTTCGTGGTGGGCGCCGTGACGAACCGGGATCTCTCCCTGAACACGCCCGTGGCCGTGATCTCCGGCAAGGACGGCCATGCCGCGGCACTGACCGTGCAGCGGCAGTTGCAGGGCGCCGACTACTACCAGGACGGGCGGAGCGACGGCACGGTGGACGTCATCCTGTTCCAGGGATTCGCCGCCGTGACCCCCACGGCCAAAGTGGTCCAGGGCCCGGGGAAGCTGCTCTGCCCTCGCGAGCTGGCGGCGAGCACTCCCGCGAAGTGATTCCCGCGAGACGGGGCCCTCTCAGGACCTGACGCACCCGCTCGAGTGAGCCGGACTCAGGCCAGCGGAGTCAGCAGGGGTGCGACCACCACGGGGCGGCCGTCGTCGTCGAACTCGGCACCCGCTCCGCTCGCGATGAACCGCACGGTGGCCGCGATCTGCAGCTCCAGCTCCGGCGAGCCGGGCTGGTGGGACTTGGCGCGGGAGGCGGTCGAGGACAGGGTGCCGAGGATGAGACGGGCCAGGGACTCGACGTCTCCGTGGGGCAGGAAGCCCTGCTCCATGCCGTGCCGGAGGATCTGCTGCAGCAGGCCGTTGAGCTCGCCGACGTGATCGGCGAGGCGGGCGAACGACTTGGGGGAGAGGACCGCCGCCATGGCGGGTCCCGGGGGCAGGTGCCGACGCGTGAGGTCTTCCACCTGGGCCCGGATGTAGAGGGAGAGCTGGTCGACGGGGTTGTCGAGTGATTCCAGACCGGCCTTGAGCTCGGCCACGAACTTCTCGGTCTCGGTCAGCGCGTAGGAGACCAGCAGCTCCTCCATGTCCGCGTAGTAGTTGTAGACCGCGGTGCGGCCGATGCCCGCGTGACGGGCCACGTCCGTCATGGTCAGCCCAGGCAGGCCCTGGGTGAAGAGGAGTTCGCCGAACGCGGTGAGGATCTTCCGCTGGGTCTCGGCGCGCTGGGCCACATTGTTGGCCGCGGAGATTTTGGGCATAGAGACACTTTACCGGATTGTGTCATCAAAAGGGAGATGCCGGCCTGGGAGAAGGCTGTGTGTTCGCGCACGCCCTCGCTCAGGCCGGCATCATCGCCGACGGAGTCGGTTCAGCAGCCGTTCGGGCCGCAGGCCTGGCCGTTGAGATCGGCGTCGTCAGCCGTGGATCCGGTGGCCTGGGCGCCCACCGCGGCGGGCGTCAGGAGCGGGTGGCTCTCCTGCCAGACCTCGTCGAGCACCTGGGAGAACGTGTCGCTGGACTGGGCGCCGGAGACGCCGTACTTCCGGTCGAACACGAAGAACGGGACGCCGCTCACGCCGATGGCGCGGGCCTCCGCGATGTCCTCGCGGACCGCGTCGGCGTACTTGTCCGTGGTGAACAGCTCCTCCACGTCCTGGGCGGGCAGGCCCAGCTCGGCGCCGAGGGTGCGCAGGTACTCGTGGTTCCCGATGTCCTTGCCGTGCTCGAAGTGGTCGCTGAGCAGGCGTTCCTTGGCCTCGTCCGCCTTGCCGGACTGCGCGGCCAGGTGGATGAGGCGGTGTGCGGTGAAGCTGTTGGCGACCACGACCGTGTCGAAGTCGTACGCCAGGCCCTCGCCCGCGGCCTGCTCCGTGACATGACCGAACATCGTGCGAACCTGTTCGGGTGCCATGCCCTTGCGCTCGCTGAGGTACCCGAGTTCGGTACCGTCATAGTGTTCGGGAATGCTCGGATCCAGCTGGTAGCTTCGCCACTGGACCTCCACCTCATCGCGGTGCGGGAACTTCTCCAGGGCTTTTTCGAACCGGCGCTTGCCGATGAAGCACCAGGGGCAGGCGACGTCGGACCAGATTTCAATCTTCACGTCAGGAATCAACCCGGGGGAGATGACCGTTATTCCCGCGGTGGGCTCAGGGGGAGCGCGACCTCGGAGCACTCCCGAGCGGGAGCCCGGGACCCCTAGGGCGATTATGGTATACCATAGCGGTTTGTTCGAGACAGGGCGTTCAGCGCGCCCGGAGAGCGTGGCAGCATGACCCGTACCCCCACGACCGTGGCGTCCCGGTCGACGCACTCCACCACCCATGGACAGCCGGCCTGGCTCCTTCTGCTCGCGATCATCGGCATCGCCCTCACGATGCGCGGACCCTTCATCGGCCTGGCGCCCCTCGCGCCGGTGTTCCGGAACGAGGTGGGCCTCAGCGAGGTCCAGTTCGGCATCCTCACCGGCATCCCCGTGCTGTGTTTCGCGTTCTTCTCACCCGCGGCCTCCTGGCTGGGCCGCAAGGTGGGCGCCGAGATGGCGGTGTCCTTCACAGTCGCCGGGGTGGCCGTGGGAGCGGCGATCCGGTCGGTCGGGCCCGAGTGGGCGCTCTTCGGGGGAACCGCGGTGATCGGCGCGGCCATCACGATCGGCAACATCGTCATGCCGCTGATCGTCCGGCGGGACTTCCCCGTGGAGCGGCAGAGTCTCACCATGGGCGTCTACTCCGGCACCCTCAACTTCAGCGCGTTCCTCGCCTCGGTGGCCACGGCCCCCCTGGCCCAGTGGCTCGGGTGGCAGGGCGCCCTGGCGCTGTCCGCCGTCGTCGCGCTCGTGGTGCTGGGATTCTGGATCTGGACCATGGGTGCGGCCGTCGCACTCAAGCCGGTGGCGATCTCCGGCCCGGGGTCCGGGCAGGAAGGGCTCAGCGCCTCCGAGGAGAAGGCCGCCGGCAAGGCGGCACGCAGAGCCGCGGCGCGGCTGCAGGGTGCGACGCTCTGGGTGACGATCGCCCTGGTGATCGGCTTCGCGGGCCAGTCCTCGAGCTACTTCGGCATCACGGCGTGGCTGCCCAGCTATCTGCACGACACCATCGGGCTGGCGCCCACCGAAGCCGGGGCGGGATCGTCGATCTTCCAGGTGATGGGCATCCTCGGCGCGCTCGGCACGCCGCTGCTGGTGCGCTGGCTCGGCGGGATCGCCGGCACGCTCGTCATCGGCGCGCTGTGGGTGACGGTCCCGCTCGGGCTGCTCCTGGCGCCGCAGCTGTGGTGGCTCTGGGCGTTCACGGGCGGCACCGCGCAGGGCGGCGGTTTCACGCTGGTGCTCTCGGCGATCATCAAGGCCGGCTCCACACAGGCCCAGACGGCCCGGATCTCCGCCTTGGTGCAGGGCATCGGGTACATCTTCGCGGGCATCGCGCCGAGTGTGATCGGCTCGGTCCACGTGAGCGCCGGCAGCTGGCAGCTCGCGCTCCTGGTGCCGCTGCTGACCACGACGGCGTTCCTCGTCTGCACGACGTGGGGCGTGTCCCGGGCGAACAAGCTGGCCGCCGCGCGGCAGCTGGCCTAGGAGCGGCGGCCGCTCCGGACCGCGTCGAGGACTTCAGGGTCGGCGCAGCCGGCGGCGAAGCCGTCAAGGCGGGCTCTGATCTCCCGTTGCAGGACCTTGGCGCCGATCCACTCCGCGAGCGGCGCGAGCCATGCCGGCCGGCACGCGAAGCTGTAGCGCCAGCTCACGAGCGTGCCGCCGTCGTCCGCTGCTTTGAACCGCCAGCCCCCGGCGAACCGTTCGAAGAACCACGGCCCCTCGGTCATGTGCATGCCGGTGTGCGACGGCGGGTGGAAGGACACGCACTCGCTCACCATCGGCATCCCCCAGCGGTGCCGCGTCCACGTCCGGACGCCCTTGCCCTGGGAGGTCGCGCCGTCGAGGAGCCGTTCGGCCCGGATGAACCGGTCCCAGCGGAGCCGCAGCTCGCCGTGGGTCTGGGACACCGCGAACGCGAGTTCCGGGTCGATGGCGACGGTGGTGGTGGCCTCAAGGGTCGGCATGGTCACAGTCTAGGGGCGCGCGCCGTTCGGCCCGGGCGTTGCGTTGCGTGCTCAGTTGTTGCGGGTTCCGGCGCTTCGGACCCGCAACAACTGAGCACGCAACGCAACGGACGATCAGCACCGGCCCAGCACGACGACGGCGGCGCACCTCTCCGGTGCGCCGCCGTCGTCGTGGGGGCGGATGTTCCCTGTCGGCCGGGCCGCCCCCGGCCTTCGGGGTACGTGTTGCGAGTCCGTCGCGGCGCCGGCGCCGACAGGTGGTTTCAGGCGGCCACCAGCCGACGTTCCCTCGCATCCTCCGCGGAGGTGGAGAGGAACCGGGCGTAGGCCGGGATGGTCAGGAAGGTCGGGAAGAAGGAGGCCAGGGCCACTTCCTCGAAGAGCTCCCGGGCGTCGCGGAATCGGTCACCCTCGAAGCGCTCCAGTCCGCTGTAGACCTCCTCGAAGATCTCCGTCACCCATTCGCGGGTGATGACCTCGCCCTGGTCTGTGATCGCCTGGTTGTGGATCCACTGCCAAAGCTGCGAACGGGAGATTTCCGCCGTGGACGCGTCCTCCATGTTGCGGCGGATCGTCACGGCGCCGTTGCCCCGCAGCCAGGATTCGATGTACCGGATGCCGATCTCGACGTTCGAGCGGATGCCCGCCTCCGTGATGGTGCCGGTGGTCTGCGAGAGGTCGATCAGAGCGCGGGCGTCCGGGACCACGTCCAGGCGCTGCCGGTCCATCTGGTGCGGGCGCTGACCGAGGGCGGCGTCGAACACCTCGCGGGCGGAGGACACCAGATCCGGATGCGCCACCCAGGTGCCGTCGAACCCGTCCACGGCGAAGCGCGTGGTGTCCGCGCGGACCGCGGCGGTCGCGCGAGCGTTCTGTGCGGCGTCGCGCCGGCTCGGAACCTCGGCGGACATGCCGCCGATCGCCATGGCGCCCCGCTTGTGGCAGATGTGCACCAGCTGTTCCGAGTAGGCCCGGATGAACGGCTGCTCCATGGTGATCTGGGAGCGGTCCGGGAGGACGAAGCGCGGACCACGGGTCCGGAACGTCTTGATGAGGGAGAAGATGTAGTCCCAGTGCCCGGCGGCCAGCCCGGAGGCGTGATCCCGCAGTTCGTACAGGATCTCCTCCATCTCGAAGGCCGCCGAGATGGTCTCGATCAGGACCGTGGCGCGGATGGTGCCCTGGGGCAGCCCCAGCAGGTCCTGCGCCAGGATGAACAGGTCGTTCCACCAGCGCGCCTCCTGATGCGTCTCCACCTTCGGCAGGTAGAAGTAGGGGCCGCGGCCCTGGGCCAGCAGGCGACGGGCGTTGTGGAAGAAGTAGAGCCCGAAGTCCACGATCGACCCGGAGACCGGCTGGCCGCCCGAGAGGAGGTGCTTCTCCGGCAGGTGCAGACCGCGGGGACGCATCACGATGGTGGGGAGCGTGCCCTCGGTCAGACGCAGCTCCGTGCCGTCCGGGGCGGTGAAGTCGATGCGCCGTTCCAGGGCGTCCATCAGGTTCAACTGGCCGGAGATGATGTTGCGCCAGCTAGGGGTCAGGGAATCCTCGAAGTCCGCCACCCAGACCGAGGCGCCCGAGTTGAGCGCGCTGATGGTGGTGCGGCGGTCGGTGGGCCCGGCCAGTTCGACGCGGCGCTCGTTCAGACCCGGGGCCGGCGGAGCGACCCGCCAGCTGCGGTCCTCCCGGATGTGTTCGGTGCCGTGCGGGAACTGCGGGTCCTCGCCTCCGGCGATCCGGGCCCGGCGGCCGTGACGGGCGTCGAGCAGTTCGGTGCGGCGCTCGCCGAGCGCCCGGTGCAGCCGTTCGATGAATTCCAGAGCCTCCGGGGTCAGGATCTCTCCCTGCCTCCGGATCGGCTGAGCGGTGAGCTCGAAGGTGGTGGTCATGTCACTGTCCTTAGAAAATTCGTGCGGGGAACCTCAGTGGAACTGGCCTTCTTCGGTGGATCCCACCAGGGCCAGGGTGCTGCCGTTCGGGTTCAGGGCAGTGGAGACCAGATCGAAGTAGCCGGTGCCCACTTCGCGCTGGTGCTTGGTCGCGGTGTATCCGCGGTCTTCGGCGGCGAACTCGCGCTCCTGGAGTTCCACATAGGCGCTCATGCCGTCACGGGCGTAGCCGTGGGCGAGATCGAACATGGAGTAGTTCAGGGCGTGGAAGCCGGCCAGGGTGATGAACTGGAAGGTGAAGCCCATGGCGCCCAGCTCGCGCTGGAACTTGGCGATCGTGGCGTCGTCCAGGTGCTTCTTCCAGTTGAAGGACGGGGAGCAGTTGTAGGCGAGCATCTGGTCCGGGAACTCGGACTTGACGGCCTCCGCGAACTTCCGGGCCAGCTCGAGGTCCGGGGTGCCCGTCTCCATCCAGATGAGGTCCGAGTACGGGGCGTAGGCCTTGGCGCGGGCGATGCAGGGCTCGATGCCGTTGCGGACCTTGTAGAAGCCCTCCGCCGTGCGCTCGCCGGTGATGAACTCCTGGTCCCGCTCGTCCACGTCGCTCGTGATGAGCGTGGCGGCTTCGGCGTCGGTCCGGGCGATGATGACGCTCGGGACACCGGACACGTCGGCGGCCAGTCGGGCCGCGTTGAGGGTGCGGATGTGCTGCTGGGTGGGGATCAGCACCTTGCCGCCCAGGTGGCCGCATTTCTTCTCGCTGGCCAGCTGGTCCTCCCAGTGAACACCCGAGGCGCCGGAGGCGATCATGGACTTCATGAGCTCGTAGGCGTTCAGCGGGCCGCCGAAGCCGGCCTCGGCGTCGGCGACGATCGGGACCAGCCAGTCCTCCACGGACTGCTTGCCTTCGGAGAACTCGATCTGGTCCGCGCGGAGCAGGGCGTTGTTGATGCGGCGGACCACCTGCGGCACGGAGTTGGCCGGGTACAGGGACTGGTCCGGGTAGGTCTGAGCGGCGTTGTTGGCGTCCGCGGCGACCTGCCAGCCGGAGAGGTAGATGGCCTTGAGTCCGGCCTTGACCTGCTGCACGGCCTGGTTGCCGGTGAGGGCGCCGAGGGCGTGGGTGTGCTCGCCCTTGCTCTGCTGCTCCTTGAGCTGGGCCCAGAGCTTCTCCGATCCGCGGCGGGCGAGCGTGTGCTCTTCGCTGACACGACCGCGGAGGCGGACGACGTCGGCGGCCGAGTAGTCGCGCTGGATGCCCTCCCAACGCGGGTTGGCAGACCATTCCAGCTCCAGGGCCGCCGCCGACTCTTCGGGGGTGCTCGGGGAAGTGGTGAATTCTGCGGTCATGTCCGTCTCCTCAAGTAGGGCTCTTCGCTGAGCTCTTGATGCCGGCTGTACTTTGCCGTGCTTCAAGATTTCCGCAGTTTCAACCCCCTTTCCAGACGTTTTCCCTGGAAAGAAATGCACTTCTTCCCGTATTCTCAAAAAATGACGCGTTCGGAGCAGCACACGGTCCGTGGCAACTGGCATGCCGGTCTGGAGAGGCCTGCGCCCCTCGGCGACAGCGGCGGGGTGGATGTCATCGCGCTCGGCCGCCGGGTCCGGCACCTGCGCAAGAAGGCGGGTCTGACGCTCGAGGCTCTCTCCGGCGTCGTCGGCATGGCGCCGAGCCAGCTCAGCCTGCTGGAGAACGGCAAGCGCGAGCCGCGCCTGGGCGCCCTGCAGCAGCTGGCCGGAGCGCTCGACGTCGGGCTGGACGATCTGCTCGGCACGGAACCTCCCAGCCGCCGCGCCGCCATGGAGATCGAGCTGGAGCGCTACCAGCGCAGCGCTCTCTACGAGTCCCTCAACCTGCCGGCCATCCGGGTGGGGCCGCGGCTGCCCAATGACGTGCTGGAAGCGCAGCTCGGCCTGCTGAAGGAACTCGAACGGCGCCTCAACGAGCAGCTCGCCACCCCGGAGGAGGCGCGGCGGGCGAACAGCGAGCTGCGCGTGATGATGCGCCAGCGGGGCAACTACTTCCCGGAGTACGAGGCCGAGGCCAAGAAGGTCCTGGCCGGCGTCGGGTACAGCGGCGGGCCGCTCAGCCAGTTCGTCATCTCGGACATCGCCGCCCACCTGGGCTTCACGCTGCATCACGTGAGCGACCTTCCGCATTCGACCCGGAGCGTGACGGACCTGAAGAACCGGCGGATCTACCTCACGCAGGGTTCTTCAGGCGACCACGATCCGCGCTCGGTGCTGCTCCAGGCGCTGGGCCACTACGTCCTGGGGCACGAGACACCGCGGAACTACGGGGACTTCCTGCACCAGCGCGTGGCCACCAATTACTTCGCGGCCGCGCTCATGCTGCCGGAGGACGCCACGGTCGAGTTCCTGCAGCACGCGAAGGCGGCCAAGGAGATCGCCATCGAGGACCTGCGGGACCACTTCGCCGTGTCCTATGAGACCGCCGCCCACCGCTTCACCAACCTCGCCACGCACCACCTCGGCATCACGACGCACTTCCAGAAGACCCACCAGAGCGGCATCATCTACAAGGCCTACGAAAACGACGGGGTGATCTTCCCGAAGGACCACACGGGGTCGATCGAGGGCCAGCCGAGCTGCAAGAACTGGACGAGCCGGGTGGTGTTCGGGGTGGCCGACAAGTTCAGCCCCTACAGTCAGTACACCGACACCAAGGCCGGCACGTTCTGGTGCACGGCCCGCACCGAGCGCTCCGCGGGCGGCCAGTTCTCCCTCTCCGTCGGGGTGCCGTACGCCCATGTGAAGTGGTTCCGCGGGCGCGAGACGACGGTGCGGTCGGTGTCGAACTGCCCGGATCCGAGCTGCTGCCGTCAGCCTCCGGCGCAGCTGTCCGAGGCCTGGGCCGGGAACGCCTGGCCGTCCGCGCGGGCACACTCGCACCTCCTGGCGGCCATGCCCCCGGGCGCGTTCCCCGGCGTGGACGAGACCGAGGTCTACAGCTTCCTGGCGGCGCACGAAGAGGGCCGGTGACTCCGTTCCGCCACTGACGTGTCCTGTGCCGGGCCGGGTGCAGCCGAGTAGGGGCGGCGTCCCGGAGCGGGGCATGACGTGAAAAGCCGGTCCATTGTGGCGTAGGATTCCGGGTGCCCTCGGGCGCATCGCACCACCTTCTGCAGAAATGAGGCTCCATGTCCCAGGACAGCCCGCACCCCGAGGGGAAGAAACTCCGCTCCCGTCACGTCACCATGATCACGCTCGGCGGGATCATCGGTTCCAGCCTGTTCGTCGGGTCGGCCAATGTGATCAAGGCCGTCGGTCCGGCCGCCGTGATCTCCTACCTCATCGGCGGTCTGCTGGTCTTCCTGGCCATGCGGATGCTGGGCGAGATGGCCGCGGCGCGTCCCGCCGTCGGCTCCTTCATGGAGTACGCCCGGGTGGGCCTCGGGGACTGGGCCGCGTACTTCGTGGGCTGGCTCTACTGGTACTTCTGGGTGGGCGTGATCGCCTACGAGGCCGTGGTGGGCGGCTCCATCCTGAACGGCTGGGTGCCCGGGGTGCCGCAGTGGGTCTTCTCGATCCTGCTGCTCCTCGTGTTCACCGGGGCGAATCTCGTGTCGCTCCGCTCCTTCGGTGAGACCGAGTTCTGGCTGGCCAGCATCAAGGTGGCCGCGATCGTGGTCTTCCTCGTGGTCGGCATCCTGTTCGCCTTCGGTCTGTGGCCGAACGCGCACTTATCCATCCCGAACCTCTGGGAACACGGCGGATTCATGCCGAAGGGCATCGATGCCGTGGTCGGCGGCGTGGCCATCGTGATCTTCTCCTACTTCGGCACCGAGATCGCCGTCATGGCGGCCTCCGAGTCGGAGGACCCCGCCAAGGGTGTGCGTCAGGCCACCAGCACCGTCATCTGGCGCATCCTGATCTTCTTCGTCGGAGCGGTTCTGCTGATCGTCACCATCGTGCCGTGGAACCAGCTCCCGGACCCGAAGGAGAAGGCGCCGTTCGCCTACCTCTTCAGCCTGTACGGCCTGCCGGGCGCCGACGTCGTCATGAGCGCCGTGATCCTGACCGCCGTCTGCTCCGTGCTGAACTCCGGCCTGTATTCCGCTGCGCGCATGTTCTCCTCGATCGCGGAGCAGGGCTACGCGCCGAAGCTGATCGCGCGGAAGTCCTCCTCCGGCGTACCCGTGGCCGCCGTCATCGCCTCGACCCTGGGTGGCTACGCCGCGGTGATCATCAACTTCACCGCCCCGGATTCCGGCATCTTCGACTTCATCATGAACTCCGCCGGCCTCGTGGCGCTGTTCGTCTACGCGTTCATCGCCCTGACCCAGCTGCGCACCCGTGCGGCACTGAGCCCGGAGGAGGAGTCGCAGCTGAAGCTCAAGATGTGGCTGCACCCGTGGCTCGGGATCCTGGTGATCGTGGCGGTGCTCGGCATCGTGGTGGTCATGCTGCTCTCCGGCGAGTCCGGTCAGACGCAGGTCTGGACCTCGCTCGTCTCCGTCGCGGTTCTGGCGATCTGCTGGCCGTTCGTGCGCAAGCGGCTGAAGGCGCGCCGCGCCGCCGGGCTCGAGGAGCACGGAGTGCCTGCGGAGATCCCGGGACACTAGGGCACTGGACCGTGAAAAGCAGGGCCGTCGGATTCCTTCCGGCGGCCTTTGCCGTCGCCGCCCGGAAACAGTGTCGGAGGGCGGGCGTAGGCTCCGGTCATGACCGGAGGATCACTTGCCGCTGTTCTCCAGGACCAGGTCGATCAGCTCTTTGGGATCGATCCGGTAGACGCGCGCCAGCTCCAGGAGGGTGGCGATGGTGGGGTTCGACGTCGAGCGGTCGCCGTAGTCACGGTGCCCCAGCTCGAGCGTGCGGTAGTGGCCGCGGGACAGGCCGATGAGCCCGGCGACCTCCGCCTGCGTCCAGCCGAAGTCCGCGCGAAGCGCCTGCAAGCGCAGACCGAGGGCCTTGGAGGCCTCCGGAGTGAGCTTGGCATGACTGGACACCCATCAATGACAGAGTAGAAAGCCCCTGCTCGTGACATGTATAACTGTCATAGTGTGCGAAATCGATCACTGTGACTGTTTGCAACGGTCCAGCAGGGAGGAGAACGGGATGCCGGACGGAATCCGGACGGTCGAGGAGCTTGCGGGGGAGCACCGCCCGGACCGCGTCGCGGAGCTGAGGGAGCTCTTCCCGGAGGCCTTCGCGGACGGCGCCGTGGACCTCGCTCGGCTGCGCGTCCTGCTCGGCGACGCCGTCCCCACCCTGGGCGCCGACGAGCCTCAGGAGCGCTACGGGCTTAGCTGGCCCGGCAAGCGCGAGGCCGTCCGGCTGGCGCAGCGGCCGTCCACGGGCACCCTGGACCCGCTGCACCACGAGTCCGCCGGCTGGGCCGGCACCCGGAACGCCGTCGTCGAGGGGGAGAATCTCGAAGTCCTCAAGCTCCTGCAGAAGCCGTACTACGGCAGCGTCAAGCTGATCTATCTGGACCCGCCCTACAACACCGGCCACGACTTCATCTATGAGGACGACTTCGCCGAGCCCACCGCGGCCTACCTCCGGCGCTCTGGGCAGGTGGACGGCCAGGGGTTCCGCACCTCGGCCAACCGGGAGACGTCGGGCCGGTTCCACTCGGACTGGCTGAGCATGATGTACCCGCGGCTCGTCCTGGCGCGGAGCCTGCTGGCCGAGGACGGCGCGCTGATCGTCTCGATCGACGACGGCGAGCTGGCCTCCCTGCGCCACCTGGTGGACGAGATCTTCGGCTCGGAGAACTTCGTGGCCACCCTGATCCATCAGCGGGCCAAGGGCGGGGGCAACGCCCGTCATGTGGTGCGCGGCCACGACTACGCGCTCGTCGTGGCCAAGTCCCTGCGGAGCCTGCCGCCGCTGCGCCGTGACAAGGTGGTCCAGGGCCGCGTCGAGGAGATCGACGGCGTGCGGTACCTGGTCGATGACGACGTGATCCGCAAGACGTTCGGCAAGTACGAGCCGGGGGTGGAACGCCGCTGCCTGTATGAGGAGCTCGTCGAGTACAAGGGCGAGGCGAAGAAGCGGGAGGTCGACGAGTGGATCGCCCGCGGGGAGCTCTTCCTCCTGCCGTGGGGCGGCGGCAAGCACGCCGTCGCGAAGCGCACCCCCGTCCGCGAGGCGACCTCCAAGCTCTACTCGATCGTGAAGGTCCTCTCCGAACAGGGCCGCAAGGACCTGGAACGGCTCGGCCTGGGCGGCGCCTTCGACTACCCGAAACCGGTGGACTTCGTGCAGCAGCTCGTCCGCGCCGCCACCTCGCCCACGGGCGGCGATCTGGTGCTGGACTTCTTCGCCGGCTCCGGCACGACGGCCGAGGCGGTCCTCCGGCAGAACGCCGACGACGGCGGCGACCGCCGCTTCCTGCTCGTCCAGCTTCCCGAGGAGTCCGGTCGGCCCGGGTTCCCCACCCTGGCCGCCGTCACCCGGGAGCGTGTCCGGCGAGCTGGACGCCTGCTGAGATCGGAGACGGAGTCGGAGGCGGCCGGCCCGGAGGCCCGCCCGGAGGCCGGCCCGGGGGCCGGCCTGGAGGCCGAGGCCGGCACAGGCCCGGCCGGCGGCACCGCATCCACCGACACCGGATTCCGGGCCTTCCGGCTGAGCGCGTCCCACTTCCGGGAGTGGTCCCCGGAGGTGAGCACGCTGCTCGGAGAGGACCTCGAGGTGTTCGTGGACAACGTCGAGGCGTCGGCCACGGACGAACAGATCGTGCACGAGATCCTCCTCAAGGCGGGTGTCCGCCTGGACACGTCCCTTGACGTGCTGCCGCTGGCCGGCGAGGTGGTGGTGCTCGCGGAGGGCGGAGCGGTCGCCGTGAGCGCGGCCCGGAGGATCACTCCGGAGTTCATCGAAGCATTGCTGGGCCTCGATCCGGCTCCGCGGCAGATCTTCCTGCTGGATTCGGCGTTCGGCGAGGACGACTCGCTCAAGCTCAATGCCCGTCTCCGCTTCGCCGCCCGCCGCGGAGAGACCGACCCCGACCGGGATCACGCGCTCCGGACGGTGTAGTCGTGCGCGGCGACGGTGTGATCGCGGCCAGAGCGCCGGGACGTCCAGAGGGGCCGGGACGGCCGGCCCCTCTGGCCGCTGCCACGGTTTCATCCGGGAGCCGCATCAGCCGCCCCTCACCCGCCCGACCTTTCAGAAAGAAGCCCATGGAACTCACCTTCGACGCCACTCAGCCGCACCAGCTCGCGGCGGTGGACGCCGTCGTCGAGCTGTTCAGCGGGCAGCCGCTCGCCCAGGGGTCGTTCGGCACCGCGCTCGAGGAGGAAGGCGTGCTGTTCTCCGGGGGCGGGGTGGGGAACCGGCTGGCGATCCCGCCGGAGCAGATCCTGGAGAACCTACGCGCCGTGCAGGGCAGGACGGAGAACTTCGTCCCCGAGGAGGCCCGGGACGAGGCGCTGAGATCGCTCGATTTCAGCGTGGAGATGGAGACCGGAACCGGCAAGACCTACGTCTACCTCCGCACCATCCGGCGGCTCCGGGAGCGGTACGGCTGGCGGAAGTTCATCATCGTGGTGCCCTCCGTCGCGATCCGCGAGGGCGTGCTGCAGAGCCTCCGCGCGATGGACGGGCATTTCGCAGAGCTCTTCGACCATCAGAGCCTCGACGCCTGGGTCTATGACTCAAAGGACATCAGCAGGATCCGCAGCTTCAACCGGGACAGCGAGCTCAAGGTCCTGATCATGACCCTGGCGTCCTTCAACAAGGCCGGGAACGTCCTCTACAAAGACCTCGAAGGGCTGGGCCGGGGCATCAGCCTGCTCGCGGAGACCCGGCCGATCGTCATCCTCGACGAACCGCAGAAGATGGAGAGCAGGAAGAGCAAGGAGGCACTGCGCCAGCTGAGGCCGCTCTTCACCCTCCGCTATTCGGCCACTCACAAGGACCGCCACCACCAGCTGTACACGCTGGACCCGGTGCGGGCGTACGACCTGGGCCTGGTCAAGCAGATCGTGGTCCGTTCGGTCCTCCAGGAGCACGACCCCAACCGGGCCGGGATCCTGGTGCGCTCCGTCGACGCGGACCGGGGCGGGGTGAGTGCCACGGTCGAGATCGACGTCCGGGCCGGGGATGGCGTGGCGCGGAGGACGGTGCGGCTGGACCGGGCGGGCCAGGACCTTCAGGAGCTCTCGGGAGGGCTGGAACGGTACGCCAGCTGGGTGGTCGAGGACATCCACGCCGGTGCCGGCGAGGTGACCTTCGCCAACGACCGCGTGCTCCGCGTCGGTGAGCGGACCGGGGTGGACCGGGACTCGCTCATGAAGGCCCAGCTCAGGGCCACGGTTGAGAGCCATCTGCAGCACGAGGTGCTGGTGCGCCGGAAGTTCCCCGAGCCGGGCCGCCGGGTCAAAGTGCTGTCCGTGGTGTTCATCGACCGGGTCGCGAACTACACCGGAACCGGCGAGCAGGAGCCGAAGATCCGCCGCTGGTTCGAAGAAGCCTACTCGGAGCTCGCCGCGCAGCCGCGGTTCGCCGGGCTGGGCCTGCCCGAGGTCGACGCGGTCCACACCGGCTACTTCGCCACGGACCGTGCGGGACGGCCCCGTGACACGTCGGGGACGACCGCTGACGACCAGACCGCGTACGACGAGATCATGCGGGACAAGACGAAGCTTCTGGAGCACGGCAACCCGCGGCGGTTCATCTTCAGCCACTCGGCGCTGCGGGAGGGCTGGGACAACCCCAACGTCTTCCAGATCTGCACCCTCAACGAATCGGTGTCCGTGGACCGCAAGCGGCAGGAGATCGGGCGCGGCCTCCGCCTCCCGGTGCACGAGAACGGCGAGCGCTGCTTCGACCCCGCGGTCAACCGGCTCACGGTCATCGCCAATGAGCACTACGACGACTTCGCCCGCGCCCTGCAGGCGGAGATCGAGGACGAGACCGGCGTGACGTTCGACGGCGGCCGCATCCGCGACCAGCGCGCCCAGGTGCACGTCGAGGTGCCGGAGCTCACCGCGCTCGCGGACGACCCGGCCTTCCGCGCGCTGTGGCGGAGCATCAACCCGCGGACGCGGTACGAGGTGAGCCTTGACGCCGGAACCCTCCGGGCCGACGTCGTCGAGCGGCTGCGGCGGGAACCCGCCGTCAGTGCGCCGCGGCTCGTGGTCGGTGACGCGGTGCTCGGCATGACGCGGGGCGGCCCGGGGGCCGCGGGAGGGGTGGGCGCCCGGATGGTGCACGGATTCCAGGACGCCGGGCAGGTGGACACGGCGCCCAGGATCCCCGACGTCCTGGGCCACCTGCAGCGCGAGACCGGCCTCACCCGGGCCACGCTCGCGGGCCTCGTCACGGCGTCGGGCCGGGCGGAGGAGCTGACGGTCAACCCGCAGGCGGTGCTGGACCTGCTGGCACGGGTCATCAATGAGTCCCGTCGTGCCCTCATGGTCCAGGGCATCCGCTACCACCGGGTGGACGAGCAGGAGCACGCCGAATGGCCGCTGGAGATCCTGCGGGATCTGGACGGCGAGGCTGACGCCCGGCACGTGGTGGGCGTGGAGGGGTCGATCGTGAGTCATGTCCGGGTCGACTCCGAGGTGGAGCGGGACTTCGCCCGCGGGCTGGACGACCGCTTCGCCGATGGGGACGCGGACGGTGACGTGAAACTGTTCCTCAAGCTCCCGCCACGGTTCCGGATCCCCACCCCGGTGGGCGGGTACAACCCGGACTGGGCGGTCCTCAAGATGGAGCTCAGGGATGGGCGGCTGCGGGACGTCGCCGTGGTGGCGGAGACCAAGTCCACGCACCGTCAGGACGCCCTCCGTCCGGAGGAGCAGCGCAAGATGGCCTGCGGTCGGGCGCATTTCGCGGCCCTCGGGGTGCGGTACCAGGCGCCGGTGGTCGACGCCTCGGAGATCTGAGAGGGGGAGCGGTGGATCCGTTCAGAAGTGGTCCGTCCGGCAGTGCGAGCTGGCCCGGCCTGCCGGCCGGAGACCGGGCAGGCGGTGGCGGTTCGCCGTGGCCGCCGCCCGTCCCGGAACAGCCGGATGGAGGGATCCGGGCCCTGCTCTGGCCGTTGCGCTGACGCGACGGCTGGCAGCGGCGGCGTTCGACGGCGGTGGGTGCGCCGGCGTCGCGGGTCATGACGGTCACGTGGGGAGAACACCCGTGACGACGCTCGCGGCGGGGCTTAAGCTGATCGCATGAGCACCTTCGCCGTCACCCGCAGCGCCTTCATCCAGGCCGCACCCCAGGACGTCTTCGCCCACGTCAACAACTTCCACCTCTGGGGCGCCTGGTCGCCCTGGGAGAAGCTCGACCCGGCGATGACCAAGAACTACAGCGGCCCCGAGTCGGGCCGCGGCGCGGCGTACTCGTGGGAGGGGAAGAAGGCCGGATCGGGCGCCATGCTGATCGAGGCCATGACCGAACCGGCCGGCAGCACCGACGGGTCCGGGTCCATCGACATCCGCCTCAACTTCCTCAAGCCCTTCAAGAACGAGAACCACACGCTCTTCACGTTCGTCCCGGAGGGCGATGGAACCAAGGTCACCTGGACCATGAGCGGCGAGAACAAGACCCTGTTGTCCAAGATCTTCGCCAAGGTGTTCAGCATGGACAAGATGGTGGGCAAGGACTTCGAATCGGGCCTTGCGAGCCTCAACGAGGTCGTGACCAGCTCCTAGGCGGCTCCTCCTCCCCGCGCGAGAGAACAGATGGCGCCCCTACCCAGGCCGGGTAGGGGCGCCATCTGTTCTCTCGCGCGGGGGTGGGCCGGGGTCAGGCGCCGGCGCCGCCCTGCCAGAGGGCGGTGAAGGGGGCTCCGGAGGTCACGCGGTTCTCGATGCCTCGGGTCACGAAGGCCTTGGCGGTGCGTGCGGCTTCCAGCGGGGTGGCGCCCTTGGCCAGCCCGGCCGTCACCGCGGCGGCCAGCGAGCAGCCGGCGCCGGAGACGGCGACGTCGCCCACCTTGGGTTCGGAGAGGATCTCCAGGGTCTCGCCGTCGTAGAAGACGTCGACGGCGGCGTCGCCGGCCAGGCGCACGCCGCCCTTGGCCAGCACGGCAGCGCCGCTGAGGGCGTGGATTTTCTTCGCGGCCTCGACGAGGTCATCGACCGTGGAGATGGTCATGCCGGAGAGCGATTCGGACTCGAAGTGGTTCGGGGTGACGAACGTGGCCAGGGGCAGGATCTGGGCCTTGAGCGCCTGGTCGGTGTCCAGGGCGTGGCCCGGCTCTTGACCCTTGCAGATCAGCACGGGGTCCAGCACGATGTTCCGGAAGCCGCCGCCCTGGAGCGCCGTCTCAACCGTGGAGATCGTGGCGGGGCTGCCCAGCATGCCGATCTTGACGGTGTCCAGCACGCTCCCGGCGCCCGACTCGGGACCGTAGGCCGCCGTCGTCGCCTCGAGCTGGTCGGCGATGACCTGCTGATCCACCGGCACGAAGCGGTGGTTCCAGTTGTCCTTCGGGTCGAAGGAGACGATGCAGGTCAGGTTCACGATGCCGAAGACGCCCAGCTCCTGGAAGGTCTTCAGATCGGCCTGGGCGCCCGCGCCGCCGGTCGCCTCGGAACCGGCGATGGTCAGCGCGATGGCGGGGGATTCGGAATGCAGTTCGGTCGACGTCATGGCACCATCCTCCCACTGCGCGCGGCCCCCGCGCGTTGTGCGGGTGGACAGCGGACGACGACGGCGATCGGTCAGCGGGCGCGTCGCGTCCGCCGTCGCGTCACCCCGCGATGCCGGGGTTCGGGTTGGCCTTGAGGAACTCGCGGTAGCTGCTGAGGGTGTTCCCACCCGAATACCCGAGGACGGACGGCGAGTAGGAGCCCGAGCCGTCCGCGGCGGTGACCAGGATCGTCAGCGACGCTTCAGGGTCGCCGTCCGCGGCTTTCACGATGGCCGGGAAGGCCTGCCGCATGAGCTCCTTCAGCGCGGCGTCGTCGCTCGTGTCCGCCTTGATGTCGACCGTGCCGGTCCGGCCCATGCCCTGTTTGGTCGAGTACTGGCTGTCCACCGAGGAGACGTGCGGGAGCGACGCGACGGCGGCCTTGTACTTCTGCGCCAGCGCGCCGTCGTCCGGCTTAGCCCCGCCCGTGCACGCGCTCAGCAAGGCGATCAGGGTTCCCGCGAGCAGGATCAATTTCAGTCTTCTCATGGGTTTCATTGTCTCCGGCCGATGTTGGACACCGTCGAACTCACCTGGCTGAGATCGTCGGTGATGAAGCGCTGGGTTGAAGGGTCGTTCTGGTATGCGGACAGGTCCGAGGTGTTCGCATAGCGCTCCACCGAGTTCGCATAGTTGTTGAAGTCGTGGTTGCCCGCGGCGTCGAGAGGCCCCACGCCGGGGGGATTCGGGAGCGTCACCACGGTGCCGCTGTTGTCCCTCGTCCAGGGCACGACCAGGGGGCCGAGCGGCTTCGCGTTCCCCAGGTCGAGCTGGGGAACCACATCGGTCTCGTGCTGGATCTCCAGGGTGTTGACGCTGTCCGGGATGTGGGTCGAGTCGACCGGCGAACCGTACGTGATGACGTTCGTGAGGTTGAACCGGTCCCGGAATCCCGAATCGGCAGCGAGGGCCGCCGCGGTCATGCCGCCCTGCGAGTGGCCGACGAGCATGACCGGGGCTCCCTCGGGGATTCCGGCATTCTCCATGGCGAGCCGCACGGACTGACTCATGGTGGACAGGTTCCCGGAGGCCGTCTCTAGGTTTCCGGTGAGGTCCATGGGGTCCGAACCGGACAGCGGATTCCAGTTCTGCGTCCCGGGGATGCTGACGATGTACGCCGGTCCGTCGCCCTTGTCCACCGTGGTGATGCGGACGGCGTTGTCCGGGACGCCGGATTTGCCGGTGTCGTCATACGTGGCCGTGACCCCGCGAAGGATGTTGGCCAGGTTGGTCGGCAACGGGGTGTTCTGATGCCCGTCGATCAGCGGGGGCTGCTTGCCGTGCGACGCCGGATCGTAGACGCCCACGAACTGCGGGTCCCCGGCGTAGGGGGTGCCGTCGTCGAAGAGATGGGGGTTGGCGAGACCGAGCGTATTGGTGGTGGCGGCGAGATTCAGGGTGGACCCCACCAGGAGCGCCCCTCCCGCGACCAGCTCCGTGAGCGACGGCGGCTCGGCGTGGATCAGGGAGTTCCACGCCATGTGCCCGAAGTTCCCGAGCGCTGACGCCTCCTGGCCCAGCGCCGAGACCAGGTTGTGCACGGGGGAGTGGGAGTCGTTGATGACCCAGTTCCACGCCTGCTCGAACGGATTCCCGCCGCCCCCGCCGTGGGGCCGCCCGTCGCCGGCGTTCTTGCTGGCCACTTCCTGCTCGCGGACCTGCTCGCGCATGGTCCGGGCCGCGGCGTGCAGGGCGTGCGACGCCGCGGTGAGAGTGTGTCGATGACCGTTCCACTCGCTCTTGAAACCGTCCGCATCGGGCCCCTTCCAGGGTGAGGATGCGAGCGAGGAGCTGATGTCCTTGCTGAGCTGCGCCAGCCGGTCGGCGCCCTGGTCGAGCTTCTTGCCGAAGGCCTTGCCCTGCTCCACGTCCATGCCGAACAGGCTCATGAGCGAGCACCGCCTTCCGCGGCGCTGCTCAGGAATTGCTGAGCGCCCAGGACGTCCCAGACGAGCTGCCGCGCCAGGGTTCCGGGTTCCTGTGGGATGAGCACGACCCCGGGCCGGCCCTGCGGCACGGCTGCTGGGGAGCTCTGACCGTCGGCACCGCCGTCCACCTGCCGGCCGGGCGTCGTCCGCACCTCGAACAGGCGATCCGTCAGAAGCCAGAGATGCACCGAGCGGTACAGCGGGGACCCGGGGTCCGGGACGCCGGTGGCGATCTGCCGCCCGGCGGCCACGGACAGTTGCACCGTGGCCCGTGTGGCGGCGTTCACCGCGGCCAGCTCCGACGCCGTGACAGGGATGCGTTCCTCCCGGTCGATGGAGGGCATCGCGGTGGAGGTCAGTTCGGCGAAGCCGGGCAGCGCCGCGGACACCACCGCCCAGAGCGATTCCTCGGAGAACTCCGTCACGGCCATGCGCTCGCCGACCGCCTCCGTGACGATCCTGCCGTCCGGGAGCTCCCGCACTGTTCGCGAGGTGGTCCGGGCCAGTCCCGAGCCACCTGCCAGGCTCACGTCGCAGTGCACCGAGACGCCGGAGCTCCGCGCCACCAGCTCGAGGGTGAGCGGGGCTTCGGCCGTGCGCGTCAGCGTCCGCTGCCAATCCGGGGTGAGGGCGCCGTCGTCGTCCGTGATGCCTGCGGCGTGAAGCTCAGCTTCGAGCGCCTGCCGCTGCTCGTCGGTGAGATCCGCGAGCGGATCCGGCAGAGCGGCAACAGGCGGCTGCGCATTCGAGGCTCTGGAGGCCTTCTCCACAGCGAGCGCCCAGCTGAGCACATTCAGGTCAAGCGAGTGATCCGTCATCGCGGCTGTCATGTCGTCTCCGGGGTTCGTCGCCTCGGCGTCTGATCGCCGGGTTTGTGGTCACGGTACTACGGCGCCGCCGGGCGGGACATGGGGAGCGCTGCCCATCGGGGCCGGAACACGCGCGGCCGGCAGCTGCCGGAGCTTACGACCCCTCTGCGGCCGGCTCACGCGTCGTGGGAGAATACCGGAGGGATTCCGCCGAGCCGGGATCTCTCCAAGTGCTAATACAGCGGGGTCCGACGACCCTGGCGAACCACTTTCCGGGCCCGACCCCGACGCTGCCGCGCACGTCGTGGGGCTGACGGCCCTTCACCTGAATTGAGAATCACATGAACGCCGAGAACACCGCCGTGCCTCCCTCCCAGCAGGGCGCCGCCACCGGTTCCACCGTCAAAGCCCCGAGCTACGCCTCCATCGGCAGCCCGTTCTTCGGGATCCTGCTCGCGATCATGGCGGTGATCGTGATCCTGTCCAACATCGGCGCGTCCAAGGGCGTGGTGATCGGGCCGGTGGTGACGGACGGCGGCTTCTTCCTCTTCCCGCTCGCGTACGTCCTGGGCGATGTGATCTCCGAGGTGTACGGCTTCAAGGTGGCGCGGAAGGCCATCATCACCACGTTCGCGATCTCCGTGTTCGCATCCCTGTCGTACTGGGTGATCATCGCGTTGCCCGGTTTCGATGACGACTACGGCCGCGCCAAGCAGGCCGCCCTGGAAGGAGCGCTCGGTCCGGTCCCGCAGATCGTGCTGGCCTCCTTGCTGGCATTCCTGGTCGGGCAGACCATCAACTCCTGGATCCTGGTGAAGATGAAGGCCCGCACGGGCGAGAAGACCCTCTGGGCCCGCCTCATGGGGTCGTCCGGTGTGGGCGAATTCGTGGACACCCTGATCTTCTGTTCCATCGCGGCGCCCGTCATCGGCATCGCGGACGCGCCGACGTTCATCAACTACGTTCTGGTCGGTTTCCTCTACAAGACCCTGGTCGAGTACGCCCTGGTGCCCGTCACCGCTCTGGTGATCCGCTGGATCAAGCGCCGCGAACCGAGCTACGGGGCCTGAGGCGGAGCGGGGCTTTCAGCGTCCAAGGCCCGCTTGCATGAGGCCGGCTCCGGCTGCCCAGACCAGGATCGCGACGAAGGCCCCTGCGAGGGTGACCCACCACGCGGTCCTGCGACGGGCGATGCGGATGATGGTCCAGATGACCGCTCCGACAAAGACAGCGGGTGGTACGGCGAGAGCTATCAGCCACCCGACCGACATCAGGCCGGTATTGCATTGATTCGCGTAGCAGCCGTCAGACATCATCGAGAGAAACAGGGTCAGGAATCCGAGGAATGCGAATCCGACGACGCCGACGATGATCAGGCTGATCGAGACGATCAGGTCTGCGATCTGGGCACCTGACCTGGCCGGCTTGGGAGCCCCCGGCCAGGGCCCTGCCCCTATGGGGCCGGAGAATTGCGGTGGTGGCTGTGCCCTCATGGCGACAGTATTGCATGGCGGCACCCGCCGTTCGGGGAATGCGCCGACGCGACCTCGTCTGCTGGTTCGTAGCGAATCGCTGCGTCAGTAATGGCCGATTCTGGCGCCTAATTCGTCGGGTGGGTCCGATGGCTGGGGGCTGCGAGTTTTTGAAGGGTGAGGCGCGTGGCGGAGCGTACGGTTCGTGGGCGGTATCCGTTGAGGGTCACCTGTTTGTGGGCTGTCCAGAGTGCGGTCCACAGCATGGTGTGGATCCACTCCGCCGTGAGCTGATCGTCGATGGTGCCGTCGGCTTGTCCGCGTCGAATGGTGGCGAGTAGTTGCTGGTCCGGTTCGCTGTCGAAGTCATCGACCTCCGCGTGGATCGTCTGCATCCACCAGGAGAACAGCTCGATCCGGTCCTGCAGCTCCTCGACGATCCGCTCGAATGCCTCGTACCCGGTTCCGCTCTCGATGTCGGCGCCCTCGATCGCCTCCTCGTATTGAGCCTCGACATGCGAGTTGATCGCTTCGACGAGCTCCGCCCGATCCGCGAAGTAGCGGTGGAGGGTGCTCCGCGCTACCCCCGCATGCCGTGCTACGGCCCCGAGAGCGGCCCCTGGGTTGGTCACCAGAACCGCGATTCCCGATTCCAGGAGGGCGTGGCGCGTCCGGTCGCGTTTCGATGGTGTTGCGGAGGACGGTGAAGGCATCGAACTCATCTCCTGATGGTACACATTTTGACGATTTTGGGACACTCATGTCCTAATTAGAGGTATGTCCAAGACGATTATCGAACACGCCGGGTCCACGGGATCCCGTCCGCCGTCCAGGACGGCAATTCTCTGGAGCTTCGCTCGCCCGCACCGTGGGAAGCTGGCGTTCGCGTTGGTTCTCGGCGCTGCGGCGGCTGCCATGGAGCTCATCAGCCCGATGGCGACTCGCTGGGTTCTTGATGCGCTGGGTGCCAGGGAACAGTTCGTGGCTCCACTGGTGGTGCTCATCTGTTTGCTGATCGTCGGCGCGGCGGTGACGTGCTGGCAGGCCATCGTTCTCGGAACGATGGCCGAAGATGTGGTCTTCGAGACCCGGCGCGGTATGGTGCAGCGCTATCTGCGTGCCAGGCTGCTCCCGCTGGTGCAGCGTCCGGCCGGTGAGCTGGTCACTCGGGTGACGAGTGATTCCGTGCTGTTGCGCGAGGCCGCCTCCACGAGCATCGTGGGACTGGTCAATGGTTCCATTCTGTTGGTGGGGACCGTGGTGATGATGTTCGTTCTTGACGTGTCCCTGGCCCTGGCCACCATGATCGCCATAGCGCTGGTCGCGGCGGTCTTTGCCTTCTTGATGCCTTCGATCGCGGATTCGCAGGATCGCGCCCAGGATTCACTCGGTCGCCTCGGCGGCTCTCTGGCCACCACGCTCCGAGCCATCAAGACGGTGAAGTCGACGACGTCCGAGCCGAGCCAGGAGAAGCTCCTGGTTTCTCATGCTTCCGAGTCTCGTCGGCATAGTTTGCGAGCAGTCCGCCTGGAGGCTGTCGTGTGGAGTGTGGGATGGGCCGGCGTCCAGGCCGCCACGATTTTCGTCCTCTGCTTCGGAGCGATGCGAGTGGCTTCAGGAGAACTGCAGTTGTCCACCCTCATCGCGTTCCTCTTGTACGTCATGGGGCTGCTCAGCCCGGTCACGGAACTGGGACAGAACCTGACGAGCCTGCAGGCAGGGGTCGCGGCGGCGGGACGGATCCGTGAGGTGCAGTCACTGCCGGTGGAGTCGGATTCCGTGACCGCGCCAGGTGGGTGGCGTTCAGATGCCGCGCCCGCCGTCGCGCTCGACGATGTCCATGTGCGTTATCACCCGGAGGGGCCCGCCGTGCTGCAGGGCGTCTCGCTCTCGATCCCTCCGAAGGGCCATACGGCGATCGTCGGCCCGTCCGGTGCTGGGAAGACCACCATCTTCTCCCTGATCCTGTGTTTCATCGACGCTGAAAAGGGACGCATCTCCCTCCAGGGTGCGCCCTACGAAGCCCTCTCGAGGACCGAAGTCCGCCAGGCCATCGGTTATGTGGAACAGGATGTGCCTACTCTTCCCGGCACGTTGAGGGAGAACCTGACCTTCGGCAGCACCAGTCCGTCGGCCGGTGACATCGCAGACGTTCTCCGTGAGGTGCGGCTGGAGGAGTTCGTCAACGGACTCCCTGATGGACTGGACAGCGCACTCAACTCGGAGACCGTCTCCGGCGGGCAGCGTCAGCGCATCGGTATCGCCCGGGCCATGCTGTCCAAGCCGAAGGTGCTTCTCCTGGACGAAGCCACAGCCCAGGTGGATGGGATCTCTGAGGCCGCGATCGGCCGGATGATCGATCGTCAGGCGAAGGACGGAGCCGTGGTGACGATCGCCCATCGCCTCAGCACCGTCGTCGGCGCAGACAGGATCTTCCTCATGGACGCAGGACGCGTCGTCGGCGCAGGAACCCACCGGGAACTCCTGGAATCCTCGGATCTGTACCGTACGATGGTGGCCTCCTTCAGCCTGGACTGAGGAGGCCCGGACGCAAGGAAACGGACGAACACCCCATGATGCTGGCAATCGCGATTCTCGGCTGCGCTTCATTGTGCTGGGCTCTGGTGCACCGAAAGCTCAGGGCCGCCTGGATCACCGGCCCGATGATCATGGCAGGACTCGGCGCCCTGGTCGGAGCCTTGAGCGTCAACGGATCCGCTGAGTTTTTCGACTCCCATCTGGCGCTGTACATCGCAGAAGTCATCCTGGCCCTGTTGCTGTTCAGTGATGCGGTGGATGTCCGTGGATCGGTCCGCGCGCAGTTCGGGCCGGTGCCGCTGAGGCTCCTTTTCATCGCGCTGCCGTTGTCGGTCGCCCTGGTGATCGCGTTCGGTTTCGTCCTGCCCCTGGACCTCTCGACGGCGGCGATCCTGGCGGTGGCGTGCATCTCCATCCCCGCCGACTTCTCTCCGGAGTTGTCGATTCTGAAGGACAAGAAGGTGCCCAACCGCGTCCGTCGCTGGCTGAGCGTCGAAAGCGGCTACAACGACGGCCTCGTGTCCCCCCTGCTGCTCGGGGCCCTGGCCCTGGGCGCCAGCGCTCAAGCGTCGAAAAACGATGCCCTCGGAGCCCTGCTGAAGGCCGCCCCCGCCGGACTGCTGGCCATCGTCATCGGCGCAGTCCTGGGCGTGGCACTGGGATACCTTTTCCGGACCGCCCTGGCCAAGGGCTGGGCGGACCGTCAGAGCATCCGCATCGGCATCGTCGCCATTCCCATCACCACCTTCGGGCTGGCCGTCACGCTGGGGGCCAACGGCTTCGTGGCCGCGTTCGTCTGCGGTATCGCCTTCCGTTTCGCCCGGGGCCGCGAGTGGGAGGACAAGGTGGAGCTCACCTTCGTCGAAGATCTCACCTCCTTGGTGAACCTCATGCTGTGGTTCGCGTTCGGGCTCTCCGCCGTGATCCTGATCGGTGCGACCTACGACTGGTGGCCGACGCTGTTCCTCGCACTGTTCGCCCTGACACTGGGGCGGTTCGTGCCTGTCTGGCTCGCGTTGAGCAAGTCGAAGGTCCGGCCCAAGGACAGGCTGTTCATGGCCGCCATGGGCCCGCGGGGCGCCGCCTCCATCGTGTTCGGGCTACTGGCCTTCAACGCCTTGCCGCCCGAAGAGGGCTATCCGGTCCTTGCGGCCACGACCATGGTCGTCCTCGGCAGCCTCATCCTGCATGGGGCAGGAGGAGCCATACTGATCAACAAGCTCTACGGTCAGCGCCACGGGAACCCGGACCCAGCCCCCACGTCTTTGCCATAAGCAGCCGAATGAGTCTCGGCGCCCTTCACACGCGAAGGGAGTCGGCTCGGTGGACGACCAGGTGTCTGGCGTTATCGCCGGGTCGCAGCGTCAATCATGTGCCTCCGTGGGCGGCAACGGACGGTTGAGTTCGTGGTTGTATGTCAGGCGGAGAGTGGCCTTGGCGCGCTGGTACAGAGCCATGATGGCCGAATCGGGGAGCGATAGAGCGGCAGCTGCTTGAGTGAAATCGCCCAATTCGATGTCGAAGATCCAGATGATGTCTCTGAACGGTCCCGGGAGGCGCTGGTACGCGTTCCATGCTGCTTCATTCTCGAAGAGGGCGGCGATTCTGCTCTGCCGAGGTGAGTGCTGGTCGTGCTCGATCCGGCCCTGATCGTGACAGTAGTCGTGCCACGTCTCCCAGGTTCCAATGGTTCGCGGTGCAGTGCAACGCTCCGGACTCGTCAGCCGTGGATCGACCTGGGTGTCGTCAGCCGTGAACGTCCGTGCAACCGGATCCTCAGGGCGGCCGGGGTGCGGCAGCTGTCGACCGGGGTGGTCGCTTCCGCGTGCTTCTTGTTCGTTCATCCACATTCCTACTGAGGTCGGAGCTGTTCGGCGCGTCGCAAGACTCCCTGTGACGGATTCGCATCCGTGACGTGTTGGCGGCGCTCGTTTGCCTCAGGGTTTTCGCAGCCGGGCGGGGACGGCGTCGCTCGAGGGAACCCTGGACACAAGAGAGGACGAAGGAGGTGCCGGAATCCTCACGCGTGCCGTGAAAACAATCTGCGCCGTCATCGTTCATTGCCGGCGCGCCGACCGCTCTGCGGCGGTGGAAGTTCCCGGCGACTCCACGCTTCGCCATGAGCGTGAGCCATGAGGTGAATCGGACTACGGCCGAGGAGCCGCGGCCGGTGTCACCTCGACCAGCTTCCAGATCGCCAGGCGTCCGACGACGGCGCACAGCGCCCCGGCGCCGCCCAACAGGAGCCAGGCGCCCAGGCTCTCGGCGTTACCGCCCAGCCCCATGAACAGCAATGCGGGCATCGGGGTGAGGAACCCGGCGACCCCGCGGCCTTTCCGGTCGCAGCTGTGACCAATATGACCAATACACCGTGACCGGGACCACTCCGGGGGTAGCGTGGCCCGCGGCTGCGGCGCATCGGCGCGTGGCGGCGGAAAGGTGCAACGGTATGTCAGGAACACGTCTTGCCCCACCGGCGAAGCAGCCCACGATGGGCCGCGCCGTCGCGAACATCCTCAAGGGCTCGGCCGGCAATCTGATCGAATGGTACGACCTCTATGTCTACGCCGCCTTCTCCTCCTACTTCGCGAGCTCCTTCTTCAACGGCAAGGACCCGGCGCAGGCCCAGATCGACGCGTACCTGACGTTCGCCCTGACGTTCCTGATGCGGCCGGTGGGCTCGTGGTTCTTCGGACGCTTCGCAGACCGCCGCGGACGCCGCGCCGCGCTGACCCTGTCCGTCAGCCTCATGGGCCTCGGCTCACTCCTGGTCGCCGTGCTGCCGACGGCCGCGCAGATCGGCGTCTGGGCGACCGTCCTGATGTACGCGTCGCGGCTGCTGCAGGGCTTCTCGGTGGGCGGCGAGTACGGCACGAGCGCCACCTACATGAGTGAGGCGGCGGTGAGCGGCAAGCGGGGCTTCTTCTCGAGCTTCCAGTACGTGACCCTTGTCGGCGGCCAGGTTCTGGCCCTCCTGACCCTCGTGATCCTCCAGCAGACGCTGGGCGAGCGGGCCATCCACGACTGGGGCTGGCGCATCCCGTTCGCCATCGGCGCCGTGGCGTCCCTGCTGGTGCTGTGGCTGCGGCGGACCATGGACGAGACCATCACCACCGAACAGCGCGAAGCGGTCCGCTCGGACGGCGCCCAGCCCGGCACCCTCAAGCTCCTCTTCACGAAGCACTGGAAGCAGTTCCTGGTGGTGGTGTTCTTCACCATGGGCGGCACGTGCGCGTTCTACCTCTACACCACGTACATCCTCAGCTACATGAACAACGTCTCGCACATCCCGAAGTCCCAGACCTCGGTCATCAACTTCTGGGCGCTGCTGCTGTTCATGCTGATCCAGCCGCTGTTCGGCCTGCTCTCCGACCGGATCGGACGCCGGACCTTGCTGATCGTCTTCGGCGTGCTGGGCACCGTGTTCACGTGGCCGATCATGTCGACGCTGGCCACCGTCCACGACCCCCTCCCGGCGTTCCTGCTCATGGTCGCCGCACTGCTGATCGTGGTGAACTACACGTCCGTCAACGCGATCATGAAGGCCGAGCTGTTCCCATCCTCGGTGCGCGCCCTCGGCGTGGGCCTGGGCTATGCGGTGGCGAACTCGCTCTTCGGCGGGACGACGCCGCTCATCGGCGAGTGGCTGTCCGCCCAGGGGCACAAGGAATGGCTCTTCACCTACGTGACCATCACGATCGCGCTCTCGCTCGTGGTGTACATCTTCTTCCTGCCGAAAGACCGGCCGGAAGACCTCGACTGACGCTGCGAATCCCCCCACGCGGCGTCTAGCGTACGACGGCGCGCGGCACCCGGCTGAGCGGACCATCCCCCCCACGGTCCAACGGCGGCCGGGCGGCCGCGCGCCGTCGTCGTCTCCGCACGCTGCGGGGTGGGGGAGAGGACGCCGTCAGGCCGAGTAGTACCGGCCCAGCGTCTCCGCCTTGTACACGGCGAAGTCACCGGACTCCATGGCGAGACGGGCGTCGTCCACGAGCTTCACCACGAAGCGCTCGTTGTGGATGGAGACGAGCGTGGCCGCCACCATCTCCTTGGCCTTGAAGAGGTGGTGGATGTAGGCGCGCGTGTAGTTGGCGCAGGCGTAGCAGTCGCAGCCGTCGTAGAGGGGGCCGAAGTCCGCCTTGTACTTACGGCCGGAGAGGTTGAAACGCCCGTCCGGCGTGTAGAACGCGGAGTTCCTCGCGACGCGCGTGGGGGAGACGCAGTCGAAGGTGTCCGCGCCGTTCTCGATGGCCGTGAAGATGTCGTCCGGCTCGGAGATCCCGAGCAGGTGCCGCGGCTTGTCCTCCGGCAGCTCCTCGGCGCACCAGCCGACGATCGTCCCGAGATTCTCCTTCTCGAGCGCTCCGCCGAGGCCGAAGCCGTCGAAGTTCATGGCGCCGAGGTCGCGGCAGGCCTTGCGGCGCAGGTCCTCGTAGTGGGCGCCCTGGATGACGCCGAACAGGGCCTGGTACGGCTTGCCGACCCGCTCCTCGGTGAGTCGGAAGTGCTCCGTGACACAGCGTTCCGCCCAGCGGCGCGTGCGCTCGAGGGACTCCTCCTGATACGCGCGGGAGTTCTGGAGGGTGGTCAGCTCGTCGAAGGCGAACATGATGTCCGCGCCGATCTGGTGCTGCACCTGCATGGAGATCTCCGGGGTGAAGCGGTGCTTGTCGCCGTTGAGGTGGCTCTTGAACCAGACACCGTCCTCGTCCACATGGGCCAGGCGCTCCTTGCCGGGGGCGACCGCGTCATCCGGACCGGAGTTGTCCACGACGTCCATGTTGATGACCTTCTTGAAGCCGGACCCCAGGCTCATGACCTGGAACCCGCCCGAGTCGGTGAAGGTCGGTCCCTGCCAGTTCATGAACCGTCCGAGCCCGCCCGCGGCGTCCAGGATCTCCGGACCGGGCTGGAGGTACAGGTGATACGCGTTGGACAGCAGTGCCTGCGCGCCGAGGTCCTTCATCGACTCGGGCAGCACCGCTTTCACCGTGGCTTTGGTGCCGACGGCGATGAACGCAGGCGTCTGGATCTCGCCGTGGGGCGTCCTGATGGTTCCGGTGCGGCCCTGCTTGCCGGGTTCGGCATCCGCCAGGCGGGTCCCGACCGTGAAGCCGAACTCCTCCTGGCGGGCAGGCTCGCGCTCGGGGACGGCGGGGTCGATCAGGGATTCAGCGGTGGAAGACACCCTGCCATTCTGCCAAAGGTTGCTCCCGGACAGGTCCGGCCGGGGTCCGCCGGGCCCCTCAGCCGCGGATGAGGTCCAGTTCCAGCCGCACGCGGCGCTCCACCTCGTCCGGCGCGAGGGTCTGGGATCCGCCGTGGGCCATGAGATGCAGCAGGGATTCGAGCCGCAGGATGCGCCATTCGCGCTCCGCCTCGTGATTCCCGCTGTCCATGGCGCGGAAGACCTCTTTGTCATACAGATTGGGTTCGTTGAGCCGTCGCTGGCGGATCTTCGCTTCGAGGCGTGAGCGGAACGGGTCCAGGCTCTGCCCTTCCGGGGCCTTGAGCAGGAGCCGGTAACGCTCCGCGCGGTCCCGGTCGCCGAGCTGATCGGCGAGGTAACTGGACAGCGCGAGGCTCGCCTCGGTGTGGGTCCAGCGGGCGGGGTTCCCGTCGAAGGGCAGCACGTTCAGCAGATCGGCGACCGCGAGAGCCCCCTCGGCGTCCTGGTGCTCCAGGAAGAGGTCCTGGGAGAAGGCGCGCAGATCGGCCAGGCAGCTGCCCGATTTCACGTTGATGCCCTTGGTCAGCCGTTCGGCCAGATTCTGCAGTCCGGCGCGACCGGGATACTGCTCGGCGAGGTCCTCGATGAGCTGCTCCGGGGTGAGCTCGGGCGCGGGGATCCTCTCGCGGGCCTCCCGGACGGCGGCGTCCTCCTCGGGCGCCGGGAGGGGCGCGGGTGGCGGCGGAACCACCAGGCCGGAGGCGGTCTCCGCGTCACCGGCCGGGGGCTCGGCCCTCACGTCTCCGGACCCGGCCACTGCCGCGGCGCCGACGGGAAGTCCCGCCCCCGCGCCCGCCACCACGAGCACCGTGGCGGTGAGCGCCACGCGGAGGCTGGCGCCGTCGTCGAACATCAGGCGGTTCTGCAGAGGGTTGCCGAGGTCGTCATCCTCGGTGACCACGGCCTGCACCTGGGGGCTCAGTTCGCCATCGGGCAGCACCACGCGGACCCCTTTGGTGATCAGGCCGGCTGCGAGCTCGACGCGCAGCGCTTCGTGATGTTCCATCAGTGGGTTACCTCCCGGTGTCCGGTCCAGTTCGCCGCACAGTCTACAAACCGCGCCTGACAATTCGGCGGGAGGGAGGACACGCCGGGGCGCCCGACCGGCCGGAAAGCAGCCTAGAAGGCCGCGATCCCGGAGAACGCCAGAGCCTGCCGCACCAGCTGTCCGCGGCCGCCGTCGAACTCCTGCTGGACCGCGGGGCTGAGCACTTCATCCGGCGACATCCAGGTCAGTTCCAGGGCGTCCTGGCGCGGGCTGCATTCTCCGGTGACGGGCACCAGATAGACGAGCGAGACGGCGTGCTGCCGGTCGTCGGTGAAACCCGTGTGGGACGGCGCGGGGAAGTACTCCGCCACGGTGAACGGCACCGGGCTCGGCGGGAGCTGCGGCAGCGCGAGGGCGCCCAGGTCCTTCTCGAGGTGGCGCAGCAGCGCGGCGCGGATGGTCTCGCGGTACAGGACGCGCCCGGACACCAGGGAACGCACCATGTTGCCTTCGGCGTCGCCCTGGAGGAGGGAGCCGACCTCGATCACGAGTCCGAGCGGATCCAGCCGCACGGGAACCGCCTCCACGTAGACCATGGGGAGGCGGTTCCTGGCCTCGTAAAGGTCCTCATCGGACAGCCAGCCGGGGTAGGGGTCCGGGGTGCGTACGCTCATGAACCCATTATGACCGGCGGGCGGGCCTCAGCCCGCGAAGCCGGCGGCCCACTCGTTCACGCGCCGCTTGCTCTCCTCCGGGGACAGGTCCTCGACGCGCGTCATCACGGCCCAGCGGACGCCGAACGGATCGAGGATGGAGGCGTACCGGTCGCCTGAGACGAAGTTCGCGGGCGCTTCGCGGATCGTGGCCCCGGCGGCCTCGGCCTTCGCGGTGACGGCGTCCACATCGGGCACGTAGATCGCCAGGGACATGCTGATCCCGCCCGGCTGGGGCGCCACGAGGCCGAATTCGGGCAGGGGGTCGCCGATGGTGATGCTCCCGGAGGCGAACCGCAGCTCGGCCTCGCCGATCGCGTCGCCCATGCGCGTGTCGGAGACGACGACGGCGCCGAACACGTCGCGGTAGAACTCCAGGGCCGCGGTGGCCGGCGAGACCACGACGTGGGGCGTGATGGACGTCCGGCCGTGCGGAAGGCCGTCGGTGGTGAACTCGCCGGTGGCGGGCGCGGTGGGCTGATCCTGTGCTGGTGTTTCGCTCATGACACCACTCTGACGCGCGGCACTGGGCTGCGTCTTGAAGAAATCGGCCACGGGCAGGGCCCCGGGGCTCAGTGCCCCTGCGCCACCTCGGCCAGGACCTTGATCATGGCTTGGAGGTCCTCGGCGGACGGCCGGTCCTCGATCCCGGCATGGCTGCTGTCCGAATGCAGGAAGAGCGCGGCGAACACCAGGGAGGTGGCGGCGCGGGCCCGCAGCGGGGTGGTCTTCTGCTCGGCCAGGGCGATGATCTCGGCCCGCAGTCCGGACATCCAGTGGTGCACGGCGGCCATGAGCTCGGGCTCGTTGTCCACGAGCTTCTTCAGACGCGGGACGCTGTCCGGTCCGCTGGAGAGACTGCCGATGAGGTGGCAGAGGTCATCGATGATCGGCCCTTCGCTGTCCAGGAACAGGTGCGCGCGGGCCTCGGAGAGCGGGTTGCTCGGCAGTCCCAGGGACGCTGCCGCCTTGGACGGGAAGTAGTTGAAGAAGGTCCGTTCCGAGATCCCGGCCCGGGCACAGATGTCCGCGATCGTCACCTGCGCCAGTCCCTCTTCGAGCACCAGTGCCCGTGCGGCATCATGGATCGCCTGCCGGGTCTGCTGCTTCTTGCGTTCCCGCAGGGAACCGTGGACTGCGTCTGTTTCGGACGTCATGGGGGTCATGGATGCTTCCTCCGGTCTGCCCGTGATCCGGCCCCGGGAGGTGCCGGGGCCGGATCACGGTTCAGTCCTGGAGCCGCTCAGCTCTCGGCGAGCTGGGCGGCCGTGTTCTTATCGGCCTGTTCCTGCAGAGCCGAACGCTGGCGCAGCGGCGGCACCTTGAAGAACCAGCTGAGGATGAACGCCAGGACGATCACGCCCAGGCCCACCCAGTAGATGCTGACCGCCGAGGTGTTGAACCCGGTCATGAACTGACGGGTCAGGCGCGGATCGGCACCCTTGAGGTACGAGGTGTCCGAGGTCGACGCGCTGCCGCCATTCTCCGACTTCTGTTCCTTCAGCTTATCGATCATGGTCGGCGCGAGCTTGTCCACCACGGCCTGACGCTGACCGGCGTCACTGAAGTCGATGGCGAGCCTCCCGTTCACGACGGCGGCGTTCGCCTGCCGTGCGGCGGCCTCCAGGGCCTTCTGCTCGGCGGCCGGCTTCGCGGCGGCGACCTGCTGATCGATGATGCTCTGGGCTGCTTCCGCGGGAAGCTGACCCGCCGTGACCTTGGCCTGGACGGCGGCGGTGACCTGCCGGGTCACCGCGTCGTCCGCGGCCTTCTTTGCGGCGGCCGTGCCCTGGTCGAGGCCCTTCTGGAGCTCGTCCTTGACCGGGTTCACGATCGGGTTCCACAGCTGATCCATGACGCCCTTGTTCGCCGGGGCGCTCGCCACGGACGGCGTGAGGGCGGCGTCCAGGGAGGCCTTCAGATCGTTCTCGTTCTGCATGGCCGTGGTGATGTTGTTCGGCATCACGGCGAACAGCACGGAGAGCAGCACCGCGGTGCCCAAGGTGCCGCCGATCTGGCGGAAGAAGGTGGACGAGCTGGTCGCCACACCCATGTCGCGGGGCTCCACCGAGTTCTGCGAGGCGAGCGTCAGGGTCTGCATGAGCTGGCCGAGGCCGAGACCGATCAGGAACATGCCGATCATGAGGAACCAGAGCGGCTTGTCGATGGTCATGAACGTCAGCACCAGGTAGCCGCACGCGGTGGCGAATGTGCCGGTGATCGGGAAGATCCGGTACTTGCCGGTCTTCGCGATCAGCTGACCGGACACGATCGAGGCGATCATGAGGCCCGCGACCATGGGCAGCGTGGCGAAGCCGGACTCGGTGGGCGTCAGGCCCGTGACCAGCTGCAGGTACAGCGGGAGGGTCAGCATGGCGCCGAACATCGCGAAGCCCACCAGGAAGCCGAGCACCGTGGCCATGGAGAACGTGCCGGAGCGGAAGAGCCGCAGCGGGATGATGGCGTCCGATTTCATGATCGATTCGATGATGATGAAGGCCGCGAGACCCACGGCGCCGATCACGTAGCAGGCGATGGAGCCCGCGGAGCCCCAGCCCCATTCGCGGCCCTGTTCGGCCACCAGGAGGAGCGGGACGAGGGTGACGATGACCGCCGTCGCGCCCCACCAGTCGATCCTGACCTTGCCGTGCTCGTGGAACTTGGGCAGGTGCAGGAAAGCGAGCACCATGGCGAGGGCCGCGAGGCCGATCGGAACGTTGATGAGGAAGACCCAGCGCCAGCCGGCGATCCACAGGATCTGGTCGGCGTCGGCGAACACGCCGCCGATCAGCGGGCCGACCACGGAGGAGACGGCGAAGACGGCCAGGAAGTAGCCCTGGTACTTGGCACGCTCCCGGGGAGCCAGGATGTCGCCCATGATGGCCAGCGGAATGGACATGAGGGCGCCGGCGCCGATGCCCTGGAAGCCGCGGAAGGCGGCCAGCATGAGCATGGAGTCCGAGAACGAGGAGAGGAGTGAGCCGACCAGGAAGACGCCCAGGCCGAAGAGGTAGAGCGGGCGGCGGCCGAAGATGTCCGAGAGCTTGCCGTAGATCGGCGTCGAAATGGTCGAGGTGATCAGGTAGGCCGTGGTCACCCAGGCCTGCTGGTCCAGCCCGTGGAGGTCATCGCCGATGGTGCGGATGGCCGTGCCGACGATCGTCTGGTCCAGGGAGGAGAGGAACATTCCGGCCATGAGCGCGTAGATGACCAGAAGGATCTGGCGATGCGTCATGACGGGATTGCCTGAGCCGGGTTGCTGGGCCTCGGCAGATGCTGCGTGAGCAGTGCTTGTGGACATGAAAGAGACCAGGACTTTCAGTGAAGGGTTCTGGGGAAGAGTGTGCCGGATTCGGCGACAAGTTTGCAGACTCTGCAACTTTACATACTCTGCAATAATTCCGGCAAGGGTCTGTGATCCCCGACACGGGCAGAATGGGATCGTGATCTCTTCCAAAGGACACCTCAACCCCGGCGCGGCCGGCGTCCGCCTGGACCGCTTCGCTCCGCCGGCCGGCACGGAGGACGTGGTGCGGCATCTCTGGCGCGTCCGGTGGTCCCTGCCCGACGGCGCCGTCCAGCGGCAGCGCGTGCTGAGCTACCCGGCGTCGAACGTGGTCTTCGGGCCGGACGGCGCGGTGCTGTCCGGTCTCGGCACGGCGGTCGCCACGCGGGATCTCGACGGCGAGTCCTGGGCGCTGGGCCTGCTGCTCCGCCCCGCCGTCACGAGGCTGTTCAGCGCCGAAGCCGTCAGCGCCGAACTCTCGAGCGCCGGGCCGCCGGCTGCGCTCGTGGGCCGGGTGGTGCCCCTTCACGGCGCGCCGGTCGCCGCGGTCCGCGCCGTGATGGAGGGCGACGACGCCGGCCCGGCCCCGCTGCACGCGGCGCTCGCGGAGTGGCTAGCCCCGTTCGCGGCACGCGTCGACGAGCGGATGCGGCTCTGCAATGAGGTGTGCCGCCTGGCGGAGGAGGACCCGGACATGCTCCGGGTCGACGAGCTCGCCCGCGCCGCAGGGCTCCCGGTCCGGTCGCTGGACCGGCTGGTCAAGGAGCACGTGGGGGTGACCCCGAAGTGGCTCATCGACTGCCGCCGCCTGCAGGAGGCGGCCACGGTGCTGTACGGCGATGCCACGGCCTCCCTGCCGGACCTGGCGCACCGGCTCGGCTTCTCCGACCAGGCGCATTTCAGCCGCAGTTACCGGAAGGTGATCGGGGAGACTCCGGCCCAGACCCGGGCGGCAGGGGAGCGGGCACGGTCCGCGGGGAACGTGCCGCCCCGGCTGCGCTGAGCGGAAGGGAGGCGGCCGAGGGGACGCCGGGTCACCCGTGCGGCCGGCGTTCCGGGGATTCCCCAAGGTGGGCTCGCTAGATTGATCCGATGACCACGCCCCGCCTGCGCCCCAGCCCGCCCCTGACGGTCCGTCCCGAACGGGTCCGGTGGCTCGCAGCGGCCTTCGTCGTGGTGGGCGCGGGATGGTTCGTGCTGATGATGTTCAGCTTCCTGGGCAACTTCGGGGTGGGCGCCGCTGATCAGCCCGTGCACGACTGGGCGATCTCTCTCAGGACCCCCGTGGCCACGGCGATCCTGGCGTTCATCACCACGCTGACCGGACCGAGCTGGATGACCGTCATCACGGCGATCGCCGGGTTCGGGTGGATGATCGTGTCCCGGGAGTGGCGCCGTCCGGTCCTGCTGATGGGTGCGATGGGTCTCGCGGTGCTGGCGTCGACGCTCATCAAGCACGAGCTGAGCCGGGCCCGGCCCGACCCGGTCCAGATGATGCTCGCCATCGACCAGTCGTATTCGTTCCCCTCGGGCCACACCCTGGGGACGGCGGTCTTCGCCGGGTCCCTCGCATATCTCCTGGCGGCCCACTCCGCCCGCCGGAACGCCTTCGCCCTCGGCGCGGTGCTCGCCGTCGCCTTCACGGCCCTGGTGGCGTTCACCCGTCTCTATCTCGGCTATCACTGGCTCACGGACGTGCTCGCGTCCGCGGGCCTCTCGCTCGTGTTCATCGCCGCCGTCATGGTGGGGGACCTGCTGCTCAGCAGGAGACCGGTGGCGACGACGGAGGCAGACGGTGCGGTCGGTGCGAAAGGACCGTCCGGGCAGCCCGCCGTGCGTCCGGAGGGTGACCTCGCGGACGGGCCTACCGAGCGGGCATGAGAGTCGCGGCGGCTTCGAGGGTCATCCACGCCTGAAGCTGGGCGGCGAACTCCACCGTGCCACCCAGCAGGGCGGGGTCGTGGCCGCCCGTCGTCTCTCGCGGGAAGACCCAGCCGTCCGCGGACTCCTGCCGGCCCGCCCAGAACGCGTCCGCCGTCGTCGTGACGAGTGCGGCCGCCGTCTCCCGCGCCGTGGGCGCCAGCCGGTCGTCCCGGGCAGCAAGGGCGAGGTAGCGCGCGAGGATTCCCGTGAAGAGGGCTCCGTCGCCGGGGCCGTGCGTCTGCAGGGCTCCGCCGGGGTGGGTGAGCCGGTCGGACACGGCCTGGATCAGCTCCTCCGCGTGCCGCAGGTCATCCGCGGCGCCGAGTGTCAGGTAGGACCCCAGCACCGGCCCCTGATTGTAGGAGTAGACCTCGCGGGCCACCGTGGTGCTGCCGTCGGGCTGGAGGTGGATGCCGTCGAGGAAGAGGCCCGTGTCCGGGTCCAGCAGGCGTTCCCGGAGCCAGTCGACGAGAGCCCTGGCGCGGACGGTGTCCCCGCTGCGGGCGAAGTACAGGGACACCGGGGCCGTGGCCGGGGTGTTCTTGAAATCCCGGGCCTTGCTCCAGAAGCTGCCGCCGCCCAGCTCGGCCGTGCTGGCGAGCACGAGCTGGCGGTTGAGGGTCCGCTGCAGGGCGTCGAGGCCGCGGGCGTGACGCGCTCCGGGGTCGAGGGCCTGGAGCCGCTGGGCCGCCAGGGCGAGCCACGCCATGTCGTCGGTGAAGGAGTTCACGTAGCGGAAGACGTTGTGCAGGCGGATGGACCGGATGACGCGCCGGGCGAGGGCCGCTTTCCGGCCGTCCGGATCCTCTTCGCGCAGCGCGGCGTCCACGAGGGCGTCGACGTAATGCGCCTGCCACCAGTAGTGCCAGACGCCGAGTTCACTGAAGGCGCGGCTGGGCGCCTTGACCCTCCCCAGGTGGGTTCCGGGGAGGCCCGCGAGACGGCGGCCGTGGCGGGCGATGACCGAGCGGGCCGCCTCCGCGGCCCGGTGCTGTGCGTCCATGAGCTGAGCCTAGCGGCTGCCTCGTCGACGGCCCTGTCCCGGCCGTTCCATACCCGGGCAGGAATGTGATGTAGTTAACATGCATTAACGCAATGGCCTCATCCGGCCAGACGTCGATGCGGTTGATCACCAGCATGCCGGACCCGCATCAGGTCTCCGGCACCGGCACAGGCGCCCTGTCGACCACGGGGCGTCGGGAAGGCTGTCCCATGACCCCGGAACTGCCCACCGCCGATTTCTACGGCGTCGAAGACCTTCTGAGCGGCAAGGAGCGGGCCAAGCTCGCGGAAGTGCGCGACTTCCTGGACGCCGAGGTGAAGCCTCACGCGGCCGCCTGGTGGGATGCCGCCGAGTTCCCGTTCGAACTCCTGCCCAAACTCGCCTCCCTGGAGATCAACACCCCGACGCGCCGCGGGTACAGCCACCTCTTCATGGGGCTGCTCATCGCGGAGCTGAGCCGGGCGGACGTCTCCCTCGGCACGTTCTTCATGGTCCACCACGACCTCTTCGTCGAGTCCCTGCACCGTTTCGGCTCGCAGGATCAGAAGGACCGGCTGCTCGACGACGCCGCCTCCCTCCGCACCACCGGCGCCTTCGCGCTCACGGAACCGGAGCACGGCTCGGACATCGCCCGCGGCCTGTCCACCACGGCGGTCCGGCACGGTGACGAATGGGTGCTGAACGGCTCCAAGCGCTGGATCGGCAACGGCACCTTCTGCGACCACATGCTGCTCTGGGCGCGGGACCGGACGCCCGGAGCGGAGGGGGCGATCCGGGGATTCATCGTGGCCGGGGACCTCCCGGGGCTGACCCGGACCCGGATCGAGGGCAAGACGGCCCTCCGGACGGTGCAGAATGCGGACATCGAGCTGCGGGACGTCCGGGTGAGCGAAGCCGACCGATTCGCCGGGATCTCCAGCTTCGCCGACACCAACGAACTCCTCCGCGGCTCCCGTGTGCTCGTCGCGTGGCAGGCCGTGGGGCAGCAGCTCGCCGCCTTCGACGTCGCCCGTTCCTACGCGATCCGCCGCGAGCAGTTCGGCAAGCCGATCGCCTCGTTCCAGATGGTGCAGGACCGCCTGGTGAAGATCCTCGGCAACGCCGTCTCCGGCGCCACCATGATGACGCGCATCGCCCAGCTCGACCAGCAGGGCCTCGCGGGCATGCCCCAGGTGGCGCTCGCGAAGGCCCACGTCACCACCGCCATGAGGGAGTCCGTCGCCCACGCCCGTGCCGTGCTGGGCGGCAATGGGATCGTCACCGGTTATGGTGCCGCCAAGGTCTTCGCCGATGCGGAGGCGATCTACACCTATGAGGGCAGTTACGAGGTCAACACCCTGATCGTGGGTCGCGAGATCACCGGGGTCTCAGCGATCCACTGAGGGCGGTGCTCAGCGCGCCTTCCGTTCGCCGGCCTCCACGGCCGAGGGGATCGCATTGCCGGGCACCGGGGCAGGGCAGGTGCCGAAGTCGGTGAACGCGCTCGGGTAGTTGATGGCGCGGTTGAAATCGATCACGACGGTGCCGTCCGGCCGCGGCCGGGCCGTGGAGACCTTGCGCCACTCGTCCGTGGTGTCGCCGTTGCTCGCATCGTGGAAGGTGATGGTGAGGGCGCCGAGCTGCTCCTCCTCGGCCTGAAGGCGGTGTTCCGTCTCCGAGCCGGGCAGCGTGAAAACGACCTCGCCCACCGAGTGATGCACGCTGTTCACGTGGGGATTCGCGGTGGCGATCGGCACGGCGCGCGGTTCCGGGTACGGTTCGAACCGTGCGGTGACCACGAGTTCCGGGCGGTAGTCGAACACCGGGACGCCCTGGAACCCGGTGAGGACGGGGGAGGAGTCGTCACGGGTGCGGATCGCGTACCGCCCGCCCCGGACCGCCAGTTCCACGAGGACCTGCGTGCCGTCCGGTCCTCCGAAGGTCACCCAGTCGAGCGATTCTTCGTCGTTCAGCCGCGCGCTCACGGTGCCGACGACGCCGCCTTGCCGCCCGCCGTCCGTGTCCGCGGCGCCGGTGCCGCCGTCGGCCACGGCCCGCAGACCGTCCTCCTCGGTGGCGCGCAGCCAGGCGGTGGTCCCGTCCGTCCACCAGAGCCCGGGGACGCCGTCCAGCGCGGTCGGGGTGTCGGGAAGCCACTGCAGCGACGTGAGGGTGAGCCAGCCGTGGGACGTGGCCAGTGCGGTGTTGCGGTTGTCCCGGAAGCGGAGCCAGCGGGCTTCCTGCGGGTCGGCGGCGGCCTGAGGCGTGACGGCGGATGACTGCGGGGCTGAGGGGTTCATGGTTCCTCCTGGTCGAGAACTCACTCCACCTAACCACGCTGCGCCGCTGCTCATTCCCCGTGCCGGAGACAGGCTGCGCAGGTTGAATCGACCAGGGATCGATGAAAAAGAGGAGGGCGCCGTGGCGTGAACCACGGCGCCCGGCCCCGAGACGATGGGGGGCGTGCCTCGGGACCTCCCGACTACTGAGTGGGGTCAGCCCTCGAATCGTGACGCGATGCCGGAGATCTTTTTCAGGGAAATTCCGGGAGCCCCTGCGAAGCCGCTCCGGGAGGCCTCCTCCTGGGTCACGGCGACCGGCATCAGGACGCCGTCCCGCAGGGTTTCCAGGGCCGTGCGGCACTCCTGGAGGCGGTGGAGGGAATCTTCGTCGTCGCGTCCGGCGACGGCCACGGTCCCGGCGATGTGGGCTGCGCAGAAGCCCGGGCCGAGAGCCTGGCTCACCGCATCACCGAGTTCGGCGAGCACGGTCCAGCTCAGAGGGGCGGCTGCGCAGTTGTGGCGCAGAGCGAACGAGGTCACCAGCACCGGCCCGGAATCCGCAGCCAGCATCTCTCCGACGGTGTGCCGGAAGTGGGACGGCGTGTAGAGGCCGGTGGCGACGTCGAGGCAGCCGAGCTCCGCGGTGTCGTGGCTGGTCTCCGCCCAGGCATCGATGGCGCAGGCCGTGGCATCCAGATCGAGCTCCTGGCCCATGGACGTGTAGAGCGCCTTGAGGTCCAGCAGGACTTCGCGCGCGCCGACGCCGGCCCAGGCCCGGGCGACACCCAGGCTGGCACTGGATTCGGAGGACAGCCGTGCATCCGTCAGCAGCTGCTGGGCGATCGACTCCACCGGAGCCAGGTCCCAGTCGCCGGTATGTCGCCAGCCGGCGCCGAGGCTGGCAGCGCGCCACGTCTCCACCAACTCGCGCCAGGACAGGTGGTCCTGGTTCTCCATACCCGGCGTCGGGTGCATGATGGCGCCCCCCTTCCCGTCCAGTGCTGATCGTGCATGTCTAACGTAAAATTGAGTGTGCACAGCTGGCACATCGTGACGCTACTTCCCGCTTTCGTGTGAAGTGTCATAATTTAAAAAAGTCGGAGAATCCGGCGTCACGATCTGCACTCCAAGACTACTTCTCTTCTACGGGGAGCGTTTCGGAGGGGAACGCGGTGCAGCGGAGGGGGTATGGCGTGTCAGACGACACCCAGATGAGTGACGGGGATCTGTGTCTCCGGGTCCGCGAAGGGGACCAAGAAGCCTTCGGCGTGCTCTATGAACGTCACGCCCCCCTGGCACTCTCCATTGCCCGCCAGGCCGTCGACAACTACGCCGACGCCGAAGACGTCGTCGCCGATTCCTTCCACGCCGTGCTGGACAAGCTGCGGTCGGGCGACGGCCCGGACACCTTCTTCCGCGCCTACCTCCTCCAGGTGGTGCGCCGGACCGCCTATGCCCGCAACCGCAGCGCCGGACGGGCCATCCCCACGGCCGATGAGCAGCAGCTGGACCGCCTGGAGACCCCAGACGACCCCACGCTGATGGAGTTCGAGAGCCAGGCGGCGGCCACCGCGTTCCGGGCGCTCCCCGAGCGCTGGCAGGAGGTCATCTGGTACCTCGACGTCGAGGGCCAGAAGCCCGCCGCGGTCGCGCCGATCATGGGCCTGGCCCCCAACGCCGTCTCCGCCCTGGGCGTCCGTGCCCGGGACGCGCTTCGCCGCGAGTACCTCCAGGCCCACGTGACGGGCGACGTTCCGGAGGAGTGCAAGCCGTACCGCGACAAGCTGGGCGGCTACGTCCGGGGCAGCCTGCCCCGCGGCGCCGAACGCAAGGTGCGCGACCACCTGGAGACGTGTGCGAAGTGCACCGCCATCATGGTGGAGCTCGGTGATGTGCGCGCCACCATCAAGGCCGTGCTCCTGCCGCTGGTCATCGGCGTGGGACCCGCCGCCTGGTGGCTCACCTCCGCGGGCCAGACCGCCGTCCTCGGGTCGCTCGCCGGCACCACCGGTGGCCTGGGCACCGGGGTGCTCAGCGGCGCCGCGGCTGCGGGCGCCGGCGGGGGAGCCGCCGGGGGCGGGGCCGGCGCGAGCGGCGGAGCTGCCGGTGGCGGTGCCGCCGGTGGCGCCGCAGCAGGAGCGGGTGCGCTCGGTATCGCCGCGGCGGTCGCGGGCATCGCGGTCGTCGCCGTCGGTCTGGTGATGGCGCCGTCGGTCCTGGCCGCCTGGCAGTCTCCGGCGACGCAGCAGTCCGCTCCGCAGAGCCAGGCCGCCGCGCCGAACGCGGCGCAGGCGCCGTCGTCGCAGACCTCTGCGAAGCCTCCGGTCGCGAAGAGACCGGCGGCGCAGCCCGCTGCCGCGCAGCCTGACGTCCCGGCCCAGAATCCCGCGCCCAGCCCGTCGGACCTGCCGCAGCTGATCGCCCCGCTGCTCCCGGCTCCTCCCGCGCTCACGCCCACTCCGGCGCCCTCGACGCCGGGCACGGCCTCGCCGGCGCCGAGCAAGAGCGCGACGCCGAGCAGCTCCGCCACGCCGACCGAGACCTCCGGACCGACCACGGAGTCGACACCGACCCCGACGCGCACGGTCAACCCGACGCCGACGGGGACCGCCACTCCGACGACGGCGACGCCCACCCCGACGGAGACCTCGACGCCGACCCAGACCGCGACCCCGACCGACACGGCGACCCCGACCCCGACGGGCACTCCGACCCCGACCGGGACTGTCACGCCGACGGTGACGCCCACCCCGGAACCGACGACAACTCCGTGTTTGCTGTTCCCCTGGCTGCAGTGCCCGATCATCTTCTGACTCTGTTCGCCGCCTGAGTCCGGATCGGTGGCTCCTAGGAGTCTGAGCCGGCCGGTTCCACCCCGGGCGACCACGATGTTTCGTCCGATGACGGCGGTCGCGTCACGATTCACCGTCGCGGTGCTCTTCATACATGTCGGGGGTCACGGTCTGGTCGTGGCCCCCGATGCAGGTCTCGTTCTGCTCCTGGACCGGGACTTCCGTGCGCTGAGCTGATACGGCTCGGTGTCCGGGATGCGGGTGCCGGCGTTCCCTAAGATCGCCGCCTGTGCGGCATAGCCGGCACCCGCACTTCTTCCTGAGCCCTGCGTGCGGAGTCCTCCACTGCGGGCGGATGGTCAGCACGCGAGGTGCCGGCCACGCGCTGTTTCGCCGGGCTTCCGGCCCTATCGCGCCCTTCAAAGCACCTGATGGAGGTGTGATCTGTCCCTCTAAATGGACGCCCTTCTTTTATGTGACTTGCACAACAAAAAAAATTCTGAGTGAAATTCGACTTTTTCTCGTCACGAATGCATCAGATCGCGCACTAGGACCTATGAACAGGCGATAAGGGGCGGCCGCCCTCGGCTCGGTAGAGCACTGAAGCCAGAGGGAAGGACGGACGTGAACTGGATCGTGCGTGCATTGCGCCGCGTCTCCTCACCGGGACGCCGTGCTCCGCATCCGGGCTCTGATCGAGCGGGTGCCGGAGACGGGCTGCCGAAGTACATGACCTTCGACTGCCGGGACGGGATGCATGAAGCCTGCCTGGTCTGCCGCTGCACGTGCCACCGGGAGCCTCCGACCGAGGAGATCTTCCTGGCTGAAGCCGCGCCGGAAACCCAGCTGGAAACCCGGCCGGAATCCGTGATGCCCCCGTCGCCCGACGCTGTACCCGCCCTAAGGAGAGTCTGATGTTCGTGCCGTTTCGGCCTGGAAACCCACCAGCTGGGAGAAGACGTCCACTGATCGTGCACGTCGCACTGCTGTGTGCGCTGATCGCCGGCGCCGTGGTGGGAGGGGCTGCGCCCGCGCAGGCTCTCGCCACCCCGGTGCCACGTTCCGTGCCCGCAGCACCCAACGCTTCAGTCATCCAGTGCACCGCCGGGGTCGTGTACGGCGTCTCGGCGAACGGCCAGCTCCAGCAGGTCACCGCCGGCACGGTGACCTCGATCGGCTCCCGGGCCAGTGGCGTCTCCAGCTTCAACGGCCTCGGCATCGGCACGGGCGGTTCCCCCGTCCTGGCCTACGAGCGCACGAACGGTGGCCGAACGGCCACCATGTTCTCCTTCGACCCGGTCAGCCTCGCCTGGAGCAACACGGGCGACGCCTACAACACGGCGCTGGACGGCTACAACGGCCAGCTCGTGGCCGGCGCCGTGGACCTCAAGACGGGTTCCTACTACTTCGGCGGCTTCTCCAGCAACGGCGCCCAGTACTACCTCTGGCGGTACAACCCGGGCAGCTCGCCCCGCTTCACCTTCATGGGCACGCTGGACACCTCCACCAACGCGGCTTCCGCCTCCAACGGTGACATGGCGTTCGACGCCGCGGGCAACCTTTTCGTGGTGCGCGGCGTCGGCAGCACCACCACGGTCTTCTCCGTGACCGCGGCCAACCTTGCGGCCGGCACGGGCGGCACCATCCCGTCGTCGACGTCGAACTCCTTCACCACGAACGCGAACGTGAACGGCGTGGCCTTCGACGCCTCCGGCAAGGCCTACCTCGGCACCGGCAACACGGTCACCTCCTACGACATGCCGAACTGGACCAACGCCACGGTCGTGGCGTCGTCCACCTCCGGTTACTCCGGCACCGACCTCGCCTCCTGCTCCTCCCCGGCGACCATCACGCTGGAGAAGGACGTGCAGGGGCGGGTGAATGACACCGACCAGTTCGCCCTGAGCCTGACCCAGGGTTCCACCACCCTGGGCACCGCCACCACCGCGGGCACGGCCACGGGCGTCCAGTCCCAGCGGGTGGGCCCGCTGCCCGCCGTCCGCGGCACCACCGTGAACTTCTCCGAGACCGGCGCCGGCGGCACGAACCTCTCCGGCTACACCAGCAGCTACCAGTGCACCGTCGACGGCCAGCCCATGACCCCCGCGGTCTCCGGCACCGGCACGTCCGGCTCCGTCACCATCCCGGTCACCGGGCAGGAGATCCTGTGCCGGATCGTCAATTCGCCGCGCTCCGCCGCGGTGACGGTCAACAAGACCTGGGTCGTGGACGGCAAGAGCTACGCCGACGGCCAGCAGCCCGCCGGGATCTCCGCGACGCCGTCGCTCACCCCCGTCGGCACCGGCACCGGTTCCGTGACCTGGGGCCAGCGCCGCACCGGCTTCACGATCGGCCAGAGTGTCGGCATCGGCGAGACCACGGTCATCGACCCGAACGCGTTCCCCGGCTGCACCCTCAGCTCCGCCACCATCTCCGGACCGGGTGTCAACGGCACCCAGGCCATCGGGCAGCCCACCACCGTGAAGCTCCCCGGCACCGAGAACGTCTACCAGGTGACCAACACCGTCACCTGCCAGACCCTGACCGTGATCAAGAACGTCCAGAACACGCACGGCGGAACCCGCAGTGCGACCGACTGGAACGGTCACCTCAAGGCGACCCAGGGCCAGAACGTGCTGAGCTACAACACCGGCCAGAAGCGCTACGTGGCCACCGGCTCCTACGTCATCTCCGAGGACCTCCTGGCGGGCTACACGCAGGCCGGCATCACCTGCCAGGGCGGCACGCTCGCGGCCGACGGCAAGACGGTCTCCGTCGCGGCCGGCGCGAATGTCACCTGCACCATCACCAACCAGGACCAAGCCGGATCCGTGACCTGGAAGAAGGCCGATGAGTCCGGTCGCGCCCTCGCCGGTTCCGTCTGGACCCTGACCGGTCCGGGCGGCGCCACTCAGGAGATCACCGACTGCGTCGCCGCCTCCGCGGCGTCCTGCACCGGCGCCGACAAGGACCCGGCCGCAGGCGCGTTCAACCTGGCCGGACTCGACATGGGCGACTACACGCTCGTGGAGAAGTCCGCGCCGGCCGGCTATGTCCTGGACACGACTCCGCACCGCTTCACGCTCACCTCTGATCGCAAGGACTTCGCGTTCACGACGGCGTTCAAGAACGTGCAGCGCGCGGCCGTGACGCTGCCGCTCACCGGCGGCACCGGATCGGACCTCTTCACCCTCGGTGGGCTCGCCGTGCTGCTGGGAGCCGGCGTCACCGCCGGCGTCCTGCACCGTCGCCGGGCAGCCAAGTCATGATCTTCCACCACAGACGACACACCATCCCCGCATCTCCGGCGAACGACGCCGGTGACCTCCGAAAGGAAAACAACACCATGGGCCACTCCACGTTTGGTCTGGGACGGCGCTTCGCCGCACTGGCCGGCGCCGTAGCGCTCGCACTGGTCGGCGGCGCCGCCGCAGCCCAGGCGGACACCCCGGCGCCCTCCGCAGGCAACATCAACGAGTCCACGCCGACGTCGCTGACGATCCACAAGTACGACGGCACGCCCGGCGCGGCCGGTGACGGCACCCAGAAGACCGACACCTCGCAGCTCGGCAACGCGCTGGCCGGCGTGACCTTCAAGATCACCCCGGTGACCTCGAAGAACGGCCAGGCTCTGGACCTGCACACGCAGGCCGGCTGGGACCTCCTGCAGGGCGTCAAGGCCTCCGACGTGACGGCGGCCAACGGCTACGCGTTCGGCACCCCGGTCAGCGTGACCACCGGCGCCGACGGCTCCGTGACCCAGTCCCTGCCGCAGGCCGTGTACCTGGTCACCGAAACCGACCCGGGCACCAACAACGTCATCTCCCCGGCCCAGCCGTTCCTGGTGACGCTGCCCCTGCCGCAGAGCAACGGCAACTGGCTCTACGACGTGCACGTGTACCCGAAGAACAAGATCAACACCACCACCCCCACCAAGGAGGTGGCCGATCCGGTCGCTCCGGTCCTGGGCTCCCAGGTCACCTGGACCATCAACGCCCCGGTGCCGGCCCTGGCCGCCGGTGACACCTACAAGTCCTTCGTCATCACCGACCAGCTGGACTCCCGCCTGAGCTACACCTCCGCCACCGTGGACGGCTTCACCTCCGGCACCGATTACACCGTCACCGAGTCCAACGGCCTCGTCACCATCACCTTCACCCCGGCCGGCGTGGCCAAGCTCTCCTCGGGCCAGACGGTCGTCGCCAAGGTGACCACCAAGGTCACCTCCCTGGGCGACAACGGCGTCATCACCAACACCGCGACCGTGAACACCAACGGCTCCAAGGTCGACACCAACAAGCCGAGCACCAACTGGGGCCCGCTGCAGATCCTCAAGTACGCCCAGCAGGACGAGAGCAAGACCCTCTCCGGCGCTCACTTCGAGATCTACACCGCCAAGGACGCCGCTCAGCCCGTGGGCACCCTCGTGACCGACGCCAACGGCAAGGCCTCCATCAGCCTCTGGGTCGGCAACAACGACGTCACCAGCAAGACCTACTGGGTCAAGGAGACCCAGGCTCCGGCCGGTTATACCCTGCCCCAGGATCCGTGGACCCAGGTCACGGTCAAGGCCAACGGTGACACCGCCCCGGTCGTGCTGAAGATCGCCAACACGCAGCAGCCCGCCGTGACCCTGCCGTTCACCGGCGCCGAGGGTCAGCTCCTGCTGACCGTCACCGGCATCGCCCTGGTCCTGGTCGCCGTCGGCGCCGCGCTGGTCATCAGCCGCCGTCGCGCAGCACAGCGCTGAGACCGGTGACCACCACCAACGGGTGAGTTCATGAACACTCCCAGCACAGCGCCGGCCCCGGGCACCGCCCGGGGCCGGCGCGCTGCCCGCCCCGCTCGCACCTGGCGTCTCCCGGTGGCCGCCGTGGTGGTCGCCGTCATCGCCCTGGCCGGGATGGCGGTGCTTCTGTACCCCACCGCGGCCTCCTGGTTCTCCCAGCTCGAGCAGTCCCGCGTGATCGCCAACAGCGCGACGTCGGTGGACGCCGACCGCGGTCGCGAGAACGAACAGCTCCGCCTCGCCCACGCCTACAACAAGGCCCTCGCCTCCGGCGCCGTCCTCGACGCCAATCAGCGCCTGCCCACCGGCGAAGGCAAGAGCAGCGACAGCTCGCTGAATTACGACTCGATCCTCAAGGACTCCGCCACGGGCGTCATGGCACGCCTCATGGTCCCCTCCATCGGGGTGGACCTGCCCATCTACCACGGGACCTCGGACGAGACCCTGCTCAAGGGCCTGGGCCACCTGGAGGGCACCTCCCTGCCCGTGGGCGGTTCCGGCACGCACTCCGTCATCACCGGTCACCGCGGCCTGGCGAACGCCACCATGTTCACCGATCTGGACCGGGTCAAGGAGGGCGACATGTTCAGCCTGTCGGTCGCCGGCGAAGTGATCAGCTACCGGGTGATCAACACCCAGGTGGTGGACCCGGATCAGACCAAACCGCTGCAGGCTGTCCCGGGCAAGGATCTGGTGACGCTCGTGACCTGCACCCCGCTCGGCATCAACTCCCAGCGCATCCTCGTCACCGGCGAACGGGTCACTCCGACCCCTCCCGCGGACCTCGAAGCGGCCGCCGCCCTTCCGACCATCCCGGGCTTCCCCTGGTGGGCCGTGATCCTCGTCGGCGGACTGCTGCTCGCTCTCGTGTACGTCTGGCGCAGCGGCTACGCGCCTCGCGTCAAGGCCGTGCAGACCGCCTCCTGAACGGTCCGCACGGCGGCCGACGGTTCCCCTGAGGGGTGGCTTGCGGCTAAGATCACATGCTCAGCAGCCAGCCGATCTGGCTCTCAGTATCCAGCGACGTGTACTGGCCATCCCCTGCCCCGAGGAAGCGCCCATGCCGTTGAACAACCCCTTGCCCTCCGCCGTCCCGAACCCGGCCGATCCCAGTGAGGAACTGGCCCCGGAGCTGCGTGCCGACGTGCGCCGGGTCTCCACGCTTCTCGGTCAGTCCCTGGTGCGCCAGCACGGGCCCGAGCTCCTCAAGCTCGTCGAGCAGGTGCGCCTGCTGACCAAGGAGTCCAAGGAAGCCGCCCGCGGCGTCGGCGAGGCCACCGGGCCGTGGAGCGCAGACGACGTCGCGCAGCAGGTCCGCGAACTGCTGTCCTCCCTGCCGCTCGAGGAGGCGACCCGTCTGGTCCGCGCCTTCGCCTTCTACTTCCACCTGGTGAACGCCGCCGAGCAGGTGCACCGCGTCCGCGTTCTGCGCTCCCGGGCCGAGAAGGACGGCTGGCTCGCGCGGGCCGTCACCGAGATCGCCGAACACGCCGGTACCGAGGCCCTCCAGGACCTCGTCAACGAACTCGACGTCCGCCCGGTGTTCACCGCCCACCCCACGGAGGCCTCGCGCCGCTCCGTGCTGGACAAGCTCCGCGCCCTCTCCGACGTCCTGTCCGAGCCCACCGAGGACGGCACCGCGGCACGCAGCCGCCAGGACCGCCGACTGGCCGAGATCATCGACCAGATGTGGCAGACGGACGAACTGCGTCAGGTCCGTCCCACCCCGATCGACGAGGCCCGCAACGCCATCTACTACCTCGGCAACATCCTCACGGGCGCCATGCCGGAGGTCATGACCGAACTCGGCGAGCTCCTGTCCGAGCACGGCGTCACCCTGCCGGCGGAGAAGGCCCCCATCCGCTTCGGGTCCTGGATCGGTGGCGACCGGGACGGCAACCCCAACGTGACGGCCGAGGTCACCCGCGAGATCCTGCAGCTGCAGAACCAGAACGCGATCCGGATCGCCATCTCCCTCCTGGACGAGCTGATCTCCGTCCTCTCCAACTCCACGGCCCTCGCCGGCTCCAGCGAGGAGCTCCAGGAATCGCTCCGTGAGGATCTGGCGAAGCTGCCCGGCCTCGACAAGCGCGTCCTCGAGCTGAACGCCCAGGAGCCCTACCGTCTCAAGCTGACCTGCATCAAGGCGCGCCTGCTCAACACGGGCCGCCGGATCGCCGCGGGCGGCGCCCACGAACCGGGCCGCGACTACGTCAGCACGGAGGCGATCCTGGCGGATCTGCGCTTCGTGGAGGACTCCCTGCGCGAGCACTCCGCGTCCCTGGCCGCCGACGGCGCGCTCGCCCGGGTGCAGCGTGCGGTCGCCTCGATCGGGCTCCAGCTCGCCACGCTGGACATCCGTGAGCACGCGGACCACCACCACGACGCCGTCGGGCAGCTGTTCGACCGCATCGGCGAGCTGAGCGGCCCGTACGCCGAGCTCTCCCGCGACGAGCGCTGGGAGGTGCTGCGGGCCGAGCTGGCCTCGCACCGCCCGCTCTCGGGCCACCCGATCGTGCTGGACGGCGCCGCGGACAACACGTACAACGTCTTCCGCGTCATCCGCCAGGCGCTCAAGGCATACGGTCCGGACGTCATCGAGACCTACATCATCTCGATGACACGCGGCGCGGACGACGTCCTGGCCCCCGCGGTCCTGGCCCGTGAGGCGGGACTCGTCCAGCTGCACGGCGAGACCCGGTACGCCAAGATCGGCTTCGCACCGCTCCTGGAGACCGTGGACGAGCTGCGGGCGTCGGAGCAGATCGTGGACCAGCTGCTCTCCGACCCCTCCTACCGCGAACTCGTGCGGCTGCGCGGAGACGTGCAGGAGATCATGCTCGGCTACTCGGATTCCAACAAGGAGTCCGGTGTGATGACCAGCCAGTGGGAGATCCACAAGACGCAGCGCAAACTCCGCGACGTGGCGCTCAAGCACGGCGTGCGACTGCGGCTCTTCCACGGCCGCGGCGGTTCCGTGGGCCGTGGCGGCGGACCCACCTACGACGCCATCCTGGCCCAGCCGAACGGCGTCCTGGAAGGCGAGATCAAGTTCACCGAGCAGGGCGAGGTCATCAGCGACAAGTACTCGCTGCCCGAGCTGGCCCGGGAGAACCTGGAGCTCTCGCTGGCCGCCGTCATGCAGGGCTCGGCACTGCACCGTGCGCCGCGCACCACGGAGGAGGAGCGCGAGCGGTACGGCCAGGTCATGGACGTCATCTCCGACGCCGCGTTCGCCCGTTACCGCTCGCTGATCGACGATCCCGATCTGCCCGCGTACTTCCTCGCCTCCACCCCGGTGGAGCAGCTGGGTCAGCTGAACATCGGGTCCCGCCCGTCCAAGCGTCCCGATTCCGGGGCCGGTCTGGGGGGTCTCCGGGCCATCCCGTGGGTGTTCGGCTGGACCCAGTCCCGGCAGATCGTGCCCGGCTGGTTCGGTGTGGGCTCGGGTCTGAAGGCGGCTCGGGAAGCCGGCCTGGAGCACGAGCTCCGGGAGATGGCGGAGCGCTGGAACTTCTTCGCCTCGGTGCTGTCCAACGTCGAGATGACGCTGGCCAAGACGGACATGGACATCGCGAGCCACTACGTCGGAACCCTGGTGCCGGAGGAACTGCACCGCCTCTTCGACGCCATCCGCGCCGAACACGCGCTGACGGTGGCGGAGGTCGAGCGCCTGACCGGTGAGTCGGAGCTTCTCGAGGCCCAGCCCACGCTGCAGCGGTCCCTGCGCGTCCGCGATCAGTACCTGGACCCGATCAGCTACCTCCAGGTGGAGCTGCTGCGCCGCGTCCGCGAGGAGGCCGGAGCCGGGGAGTCGGAGATCGCCGAGACCCTGCAGCGCGCCATGCTCATCACCATCAACGGTGTGGCCGCCGGCCTGCGCAACACGGGCTGAGCCTCACGGCGCCACGCGGCGCGGGGACCGGGAGGCCGGGCCCCGCGCCGTCGTCGAACCGGCCGTCGTCCGGCCGGCCGAACTCACGGTCAGGAAGCGCGACGGCGGCGGGTGACCACGAGCCCCAGCACGGCGCCCACGAGCACACCCACCGCGAGGCCCAGCAGTGAGCTGACCCAGAACGGCAGGCGGGTGGTCTGCCCGGTGACGTAGCCGAGCCCGACGGTCCAGGTCGCCCACAGCACGCTGCCCAGGAGCGAGCACGCGACGAAGGTGCGGGTGGGGATGTCCGCGATTCCGGAGCCCGCGGACAGGACCAGTCGGCCGCCCGGCAGGAACCGCAGGCCGATGATCACGCCGTAGGTGGGGGTCCGTCCGGCGCGTTCCAGCGCACGGCGGATGCCCGCATGGATTTTCGAGGTGAGGCTCCACCGGTCCATGAGGTGCGCCAGCCGTCGCTTGAACAGCAGGAACACCGCGAGTTCGCCCAGGAACGATCCCAGCGCGGCGAGGGCCAGCGCCAGGGGGAGTGAGCAGTGCCCCTCGGCCGCGAGAGCGCCCGCCGCCACCACGAGAGCCTCGGACGGGAGCGGCGGGAAGACGGTGTCCGCCATCACGAGGGGGACGATCCACCAGTAGAGCGCGGTGCTCCACGTCGTGGGATCGGAGAAGTCCATGGCAACAAGGTACGTCACCGGGAACCGGGGTGGGGCCGGGAGCCCGTGGCGAAGGGCCGGTACAGTGGGCATCGTCCGCGGGTGCGGATCACTCGTACGGAGATCTTGGGGGTATTTCCATGGGAAGACTGTTCGACGGACCGTGGCCGGTCCTGCTCATCATCGTCCTGACGCTGGGGGTCGTGGCCGCGCTCGTCATCCTCGCGGTGGTCGCCGGTTCCCGGCCCAGCCAGGACGCCGCGTATCTGGCCAGGCTGCGTGACGGGCAGCTGACCCTGGAGAGCCAGACGGCGTATCTGCAGGGGGTCGGGCACCGCACGCAGTCCCTCGTGTCGGGTGTGATCGGGCTGTTCGTGCTGGGAATCGTCCTCGGGCCCGTGGCGATCGTGCAGGCGAGCCGGGCCGAGGCACTCGGCGTGACGGCGACGGCGGGCAAGGTCCTCGGCTGGATCGGCGTCGGTTTCGGCGTGCTCTGGGTGCTGGGGTTCGGCATGGGCGTGGCCGGCCGTTTCGCGAACTACTGAGTCGACTGAACCTGCCGGACCGTAGAATCCCGGTAAGGGTTCAGATCCGGCCGGCATTCGGCCCGCGGCGAGGAGGGACGGCATGTTCGGTTCCCGGAAGAGGAAGCTTGAAGACCTGGTCGAGGCGCTCAGGCCTGATCTGAGCCGGGAAGCTCTCGGCGTCGGTCCGGCCTTCCCGGGAGTCGCGCCGAACCCCTATTTGAGCGGCGAGGCACGGAAACGCACCGCCGAACTGCGCAACGGTCTGCTCGCCCTCGGAGTCCTGGTCGATTGGCGCGAAGTGGGCGGCGAGGGCAGGCCCCGCGTCGTGCTCCTGTTCGACGTGGAGACAGCTGACGGGCTCGCGTTCCGCGGCCTCGCCGATGAAGATCTGAGCATCACCGAGCTCACCCGGCTGGCGTCCGGGCAGGCGATGCCCGTGCGCTACCGGCCGGCCGTGATGGATCACTATGTCGCTCTCGCCCGCGACGCCGACCCTGGCCGGGTGCAGGCGCTCGCCGAGGAGATCGCGCGCCGTCGGCGCGGCTGAGGAGTGGCGCGTTCGTCCTGTTCGGTGAGGGTCGCGGGGCGTCAGTCCCGCCGCGCCTCCGACAGCGTCAGCTCACTGCGGTACTCGACGGGTTTGCCGGACAGCGGATCGACGAAGCGGATTCCCCGGGCCAGCAGCTGGAGCGGACGCTCGTAGTCGTCCGGGGCCTGGTCCAGCAGCACAGGATAGAAGGGATCGTTCAGGATCCCCAGCCCCAGCGACGCCATGTGCACGCGCAGCTGATGCGTCTTCCCGGTGTGCGGCTCCAGACGGTAGAGGGCGCGCCCGCGGGGGTGACCGGCGTCGTCGTGCGCTGCCGTCCGATGCGGCTGCTCGATGAGCTCCACCCGTTCGATGCGCGTCTCCGTGTTCGGTTCACCGTCGACGACCTGCGCCAGCAGGTAATCGCGCGACTTCGTCATGCGGTTGCGGACGAGGGCCGGGAATTCCGGGTCCGCGAAGCCGTCCTCGGGGACGACGGCGGACACGCACTCGTACTCCTTCTGCACCTTCCGTTTTTCGAAGAGGACCTGGTACTTCCCGCGCGTCTCCGGATTGGTGGAGAACAGCAGCACGCCCGCGGTCATGCGGTCGAGGCGGTGCATGGGGATGAGGTCCGGGATGTCGAGCAGTTTCCGGAGTCTGACCAGGGCGGACTCCTGGATGTAGGTGCCGCCGGGCGTGGTGGGCAGGAAGTGTGGCTTGTCGACGACGAGCAGATCGCCGTCCTGGTGCAGGATGGACAGCTCGACCGGCAGGCGCTCCTCGGGCGGAAGGGTGCGGTAGTACCAGATGAAGACGTGGTCGCGCAGGGGAGTGGTGCGGTCCAGGGGAGCGCCGGTCTCGCCGACGATCTCTCCGGCGTCGAAGCGGTCCAGGATCCCTTGCGGGTCGATGTGACCCCAGCGGTGCAGCATGTACTCCAGCGCGGTCTCCCACGGGCCGTCGTGCGGCAGGCGCAGGCGGGTGGCGTTGACGCCGTCGCGGACCGGCAGGGGGGATTTCATCACCGGGACAGTTTAGTCGGCCTGTCGCTCGGCTCGGCCGGGCCGGCTCTCGCGTGACCTTGCACTTTCTCGGGCTTGTGGGCGCGGAACCCCGAGAAAGTGCAATCTCGGTCCCTGAGCGGGTGGCGCATCCGGGGGCTCCCCGACGCGAGGACCCCGGCGTAGGCTGGCGCCATGAGCACTTTCAGGCTGGACCATGTGGGTGTGACCGTGCGGGATCTGGACGGGGCGATCGCGTTCTTCGAGGCGATCGGTTTCGAGGTGGAGGGCCGGGCCGAAGTCGGCGGTCCCTGGGCGGATCGGGTCAACGGGCTCGACGGGACCCAGGTGGAGATGGCGATGGTCCGGCCGCCCGGCGGGGGAGAGGGGAAGCTCGAACTCACCCGGTTCATCGCGCCGCCCGCCGAAGGCGAATCCGAGGGCCGCCCGGTCAACACCTACGGTTTCAGCCACGTCTGCTATCAGGTGGATGACGTGCGCGACGTCGTGGCGCGCGCCGAGGCTGCGGGCTACGGTCTGGTGCGGGAACTGGTCAATTACCAGGACGTCTTCCTCCTGGCGTACCTCCGCGGCCCCGAGGGACTCCTGGTCGAGGTCGCCGAAGCGCTCTGAGGCTGCCCCCTCTGATCGACTGCTCCATAGGATGCCGTTTTCCGCGTTTTCCGGCCCGGAAACGCATCGTATGGAGCAGTCGATGGGCGGAGGGAAAAATGTCCTTGACAAGAAAATTTGTCGGTGAAATCATGGAGCCATGAAGGACATCGAAGTGATCGAGGATCCCCGGATTGCCGAGGTCTCGCTGGACCCGATGCGCTCGCGGATCCTGGAAGCGCTCGTGGAACCCGCCTCGGCGGCCACGGTCGCCGGGCGGATCGGAGCGCCTCGTCAGAAGGTGAACTACCACCTGAAGGCGCTCGAATCGGCCGGACTCGTCGAACTGGTCGAGGAGCGGCGCAAGGGCAACATGACCGAGAGGGTCATGCAGTCCAGTGCCGGCTCCTACCTGATCTCGCCGCTGGCCCTGGCGTCCATGGCGCCGAAACCCGAGAAGTACACGGACCGCTTCTCCGCCTTCTGGATGCTGGCCCTCGCGGGCCGGCTCGTCCAGGAGGTGGGCAAGCTGATCGCGGGAGCCGTCGCCGCGCGGAAGCCGCTGGCGACCTTCGCGATCGACGCCGAGCTCAGCTTCGCCAGCGCCCGCGACCGCGCTGAGTTCGCGCAGGAGCTCTCCGCCGTCGTCGACTCCCTCGTGGAGAAGTATCACGACGCCGGCACCCCCGGGGCGCGCAGGCACCGTCTGGTGCTGGCGCTGCACCCCGAACTGAAGACCGGCGGGCAGCCCGCCACGCCGGCGCACGACATCACCGACACCCCGGACAAGGAGCAGGACCATGAGTGAGAATCGCGAATTCCGCATCGAAGCCACCACCGAGGTGGAGGCCACGCCGGAGCGGGTGTGGGAGGCCATCAACGACGCCACCGCCGCCTGGATGTTCCCCACGGACCAGTGGCCCGCCGAGTACCCGGTCAAGGAGTACCCCACGCACGTGATCTCGAGGATGGACGGCCCGGACGGGTGGTTCAACCAGCTGGAGAACACCATCGAGGCACTGCCGGGTGGCAAGTCCCGGATCCGCTATGTGCACAGTGGCGTCTTCACGGACGACTGGGACCAGCAGTACGACGGCGCGTCCAAGCACACGCTCTTCTACCAGCACACCCTGGGGCAGTACCTCAAGTACTTCGACGGTCAGCCCGTGGTCTTCACAGACGTCCAGGGCCCCGCCGCTTCCGGGGCTCCCGATGCGTTCGACAAGCTCAAGGAGTCCTTCGGGATCGTCGACGCGCACGCCGGGGAAAAGGTCGACGTGACGGTCCCGGGCGTCGGCGAGCTGAAGGGCGAGCTCGACTACGCCAATGAGTGGTTCTTCGGCATCCGCACGGGCGACGCGCTGTACCGCTTCTTCGGCCGGAACCACTTCGGTTCGGTGGTCGGCCTGACGGTGCACGACTTCTCCGGGTCGGCGGATTCCGAGGCCACCGCCGCCGCGTGGGGCCGCTACCTCGAGGGTCTCTACGCCTGACCCTCTCGTCGCCCCTCACTCCCCATCGACTGCTCTATGGATCGACTGCTCCATAGGATGGGTTTCCACGCCGATTCCGGCGGAAAACGACATCCTATGGAGCAGTCGATCTTTGTGGGGGGGTGAGGGTGGGATGGGGTTGGGGCGTGGGCTCGGATTGTGGGGCGTCAGATTGCCCAGGCGCGTTCGATCGCGTCGAGTGCGGCCAGGTACTGGGTGCCCCGGTCAGCGGTCGGTGAGCCCAGGCCGGCCATCTCGAGGCTCACCATCCCGTGGACCTGGGCCCAGATGACGGCGGCGATCTCCTGCGGTGAGCCGTCGCGGAGGGTTCCCCGCTCCTGACCTGCCCTGATGGCGGACAGCAAGGGCTGCAGAGTGATCTCGGATTCCGGCTCGGGTGGGTCCTGCCGGCCTTCCTTGAGATTCAGGAGGCCGCCGAACATGAGCCGGTAGAGGGCGGGGTGGTCCTGCGCCCACTGGCGGTAGGCGATGCCCAGGGCGCGGAGACCGCCGTCGGCGGCTGCCTCCTGCGCGGCGCCGAAGGAGGCGAAGCCGTGGTTCACGACCGCCTTCAAGAGCTGCGCCTTGCCGCCGAAGAGCGAGTAGATCGCGGTGGTCGAGGTGCCCGCGGCCGCGGCGAGATCGCGGAGCGTGACTCCGGCCGGGCCGCGTTCGGCGACCAAGGCGGCCGTGGTGTTCAGGAGGGTGTGCCGGAGCTGATCGTCATGAGTCACAGGTCTTGCCATGCCTGACATTGTTTCATAACCTTGTTTTGTAACAACGTTACCAAACGGAGGCGTCATGAGTTCCACAGTTTTCCCGGGTCGGTACACGGCGGCCCTGAAGGATCCGGCGCTGAAAGATCCTGCACTGAAGGATCCGGCGCTGAAGGATCCGGCTGGGCAGGGCGATCCGACGGGGCAGGACGGCGGCGCGCGCGATGAGGTGACGGTGTTCCTCATCGGGATGCGGGCGAATCGCTGGTGGAAGCTGGGCCGCATCGCGCAGGTCACGTCCGCGATGCCGAAGATGCTCGCGCACCTGTCGCGCACGCCGGAGGCGGGCATGCTCGGTTTTCACACGTGGTTCGGACGGACCACGATCATCCTCAGCTACTGGGAGAGTCCGGAGCATCTCAATCGCTTCGCAGCGGATCGGGAGGCGCCCCACCTTGAACCGTGGCGCCGCTTCATGAAGGAGCTGGCGGGAAGCGGCGATGTCGGGGTCTGGCATGAGACATATCGGGTCCGCACGGGTGATTTCGAGACCGTCTACAGCGACATGCCCCGCTTCGGTCTCGCCGCCGCCGCGCAGCACGTTCCGGTGGGGCGGGGGACCGGCACCGCCCGCGAGCGGATGCGGCACGGCGCCCCCACTCCCGGATCGACTGCTCCCTAGGATGTCATTCCGGGCCGGAATCGGCGGGAAACGGCATCGTGTGGAGCAGTCGATCGGAGGTGGGGTTGGCGAGCGGGTCAGGCGATCGCGACGGCGGGTGGCTCCGGCAGCCGCCGACGCAGACCGGGAGTGCGGAGCAGCTGAGCCTGCGCGTCCTTGAGGGCCAGGACGCCCCGTTCGAGATCGTCGGCGGGAAGCGTGAACGGGAGCCGGAGGAAGTGCTCGAACGCCCCGCCGACGCCGAACCTCGGCCCCGCCGCGAGGCGCACTCCGCGCTGGGCCGCCAGGAGGGTGAGCGCCGCGCTGCTCACGGCCTCACCGTGGGCGCCCTGCCGCGGGAGTCGGCACCACACGGACAAGCCGCCGTCGGGGACCTCGGTCCGCCATTCGGGCAGGTGTTCCTCCAGGAGCGCGAGCAGCGTGTCGCGCTGGGCCCGCAGCTCATTCAGCCGGGGGCCGAGTCCCGGCAGGTCATGCTGGAGGATGTGCCGGCCGGCCAGCTGCTCGGCGACCGGTCCTCCCAGATCCAGCGGTGTCCGCGCCCGTGCCATGCGCTGGATGTTCTCCGCCGAGGACCGGGCCCAGCCGATGCGCAGCCCGCCCCAATGGGTCTTGCTGAGGGAGCCGATCGTGACCACGCCGGGTGCGTAGGACCCCAGGTGCGGAGGAGCGGTGCCGTCGAAGTCGATGTCACGCAGGGTCTCGTCGGCGATCAGCATGGTGCCGGACGCCGCTGCGGCCCGGGCGACGCGGCGTCGCTGCTCGGCGGGCATGAGGCGCCCGGTGGGGTTCTGGAAATCCGGGATGAGGTACGCGGCGGCGGGCCGGTGCCGCGCCAGGGCCGCCTCGAAGCCATCGACGTCCCAGCCGTCCGTGAGAGGGAACGCGAGCGGGACGGCCTTGCACTGCCGGGCGCCGATCGCGTCCAGCGCGTGCGGGTAACTGGGGTGTTCCACGAGCACCCGGCTGCCCGGGGTCACGAACGCCGCAAGGGCGAGAGCCATGGCCTGCTGCGCCCCTCCGGTGACCATGACCTGGTCCACGGTGGTGGGCAGCCCCTCGGCGGTGAACTTCGCGGCGATCGCCTCGCGGAGCTCGGGGAGGCCGTACGAGTCGTAGCCGAAGCCGGGCAGCAGGGCGGGAAGCTCGCTGAGAGCCGCCGTGTAGGCCTGATGGACGGCCGCTCCGTTGGCCGGGAGGCAGGCGTACGCGAAGTCGACCACGCCGTGCGGGGCACGGAGTCCGGGCGCGTAGTCCGCGCGCGCCGCCCAAGGGTCCTCCTCGCCGGCCCGGCTGGGGATGGAGGTGCGGGCACGCGTGCCTTGTCCTGCGGAGAGGTAGCCTTCCTCGCGCAGTGCGTTGTAGGCGGCCGTGACGGTGGTGCGACTGACGCCCAGGGCGAGCGCGAGCGTCCGTTCGCTGGGCAGCGCCGAGTCGAGCGGGAGTCTGCCGTCGAGGATGAGGAGCCGCACGACGTCGGCCAGCTCGCGGTACGCCGGCGCCGAGCCTCGGCGCCACTCGCCGAGAAGTCTGACGAAGACGGTTCCTGAAGTGGCCTGATGCATGAAGCCAGTATTCCAAAGTGGCTATGTTTTTCATAGCCACTTCCTGGGAGAGTGGAACCATGATGTTCCGAAGGATTTCTCAGCTCATTGCCGGACTGGCCTTGTACGGCTTCTCCATCGCTCTTTTCGTCCGCGCCGGACTGGGCACGGCACCCTGGGACGTCCTGCACCGGGGAGTCTCACATCTGACGGGCATCAGCACGGGTGTGGTGATCATCGTGCTGAGTTTCCTGATCCTGCTGCTCTGGATCCCTCTGCGGCAGAAGCCGGGCTGGGGGACTCTCGCCAACGCCGTCCTGGTGGGGCTGTTCGTGGACCTGTCGATGCCGGTCATCCCGCAGCCGGACGGGCTGGTCTGGCAGATCCTGTTCCTGCTCGGGGCACTCGTGCTGAACGCTGTGGCCACGGCGTGCTACATCAGTGCGAATTTCGGGCCCGGGGCGCGGGACGGGCTCATGACGGGCCTGGCCCGACGCACCGGATGGCCGCTGTGGCGGTGCCGCACTCTCATCGAGGTGACCGTGGTGGCCATCGGCTGGGCTCTGGGCGGCGTGCTCGGTGTGGGAACGGTCGCGTACGCCTTCGGTATCGGTCCGCTGGTGCAGTGGCTCATGCCGGTCTTCGCCATCCCGGGCGTGCGCCGTGCGACCGTCAAGACCAACGACGGAGCAGTGGCCGAGGCGGTGGCGGTTCCGGTGGAGGCGGCACCGTCGGTGGAGGCTGCGGCGCCCGTGCAGACGACGCGGCCGGCGGAGGCCGCGGCTGCCGGAGTGGCTGAATCGGACGTGGAGCCCAGGGAGACTGTGGAGGCGTCCGCCGTCGAGCGCTTCCCCTCGACTGCTCCGTAGAAGTCCCCTTCGGACCTGGAACGGCACCTTACGGAGCAGTCGATGGGTGCGGGGTCAGTGGCCCCGGTCGATCCATTCCTGCAGATGCGGAGCCTCGGCACCGATGCTGGTCGAATCACCGTGGCCGGTGTGGACCACCGTCTCGGCCGGAAGCGACAGGAGCCGGTCCCGGATCGAATCGATGATGGTCGGGAAGTCGCTGTAGGACCGTCCCGTGGCGCCGGGGCCACCGGAGAACAGGGTGTCCCCGGTGAAGACGGTGCCGAGGCCGGGTGCGTGGAAGCTCACGGACCCGGGCGAGTGCCCCGGGGTGTGCAGGGCGATGAGCTCGGTGCCGCCGACCTCGAAGCGCTGCCCGTCCGCGATCTCCGCGTCCGGGGTGGTTCCCGGGTACACGGCTTCCCAGAGCATCTGATCCGCCGGGTTCAGGAGCACCGGCGCGTTCACCCGGTCGGCGAACTCGCGGGCGTGCCGGATGTGGTCGTCGTGGCCGTGGGTGAGCAGGACCGCCTGGACCTTCCGGCCCGCGACGGCGTCGGCGATCGCCGCGGCGTCGTGCGCGGGATCGATGACCAGCACCTCGGCGTCGTCACCCACGATCCAGACGTTGTTGTCCACGTCCCAGGTGCCGCCGTCCAGGGAGAAGGTTCCGGACGTGACCAGGTGGTCGATGCGGGCCGTCACAGCTCCACCACCGAACGCAGCACTTCGCCGCGGTGCATCTTGTCGAAAGCGGCTTCGACGTCACCCAGGCCGATGCGCTCGGTCACGAAGGCATCGAGCGGCAGGCGGCCCAACCGGTACTGATCCACGAGCATGGGGAAGTCGCGGCTGGGCAGGCAGTCGCCGTACCAGGACGACTTGAGCGAGCCCCCGCGGCCGAACACATCGAGCAGCGGCAGGTCGAGGGTCATCTCCGGTGTGGGGACGCCGACCAGCACCACACGCCCGGCCAGGTCCCGGGCGTAGAAGGCCTGCTTGTAGGTCTCCGGACGGCCGACCGCGTCGATCACGACGTCGGCGCCGAAGCCCCCGGTCAGCTCACGAATGCCCTCGACGGGGTCCGTGTCACCGGAGACGATGCCGTGCGTGGCGCCCAGCGTCTTCGCGAGCTCCACCTTGGCGGGATCCAGGTCGACGGCGATGATCGTCGTCGCGCCGGCCAGCTTGGCGCCCGCGATGGCGGCGATGCCCACGCCCCCGCAGCCGATCACGGCCACCGATTCCCCGCGCTTGACCTCGCCGGTGTTCATGGCGGCGCCGATGCCGGCCATGATGCCGCAGCCGAGGAGGCCGACGGCCGCCGGGTCCACATCATCGTCGATCTTGGTGCACTGACCCGCGGCGACCAGGGTCTTCTCCGCGAACGAGCCGATCCCGAGGGCCGGCGACAGCGGGGTGCCGTCCTGGAGCGTCATCTTCTGGGTGGCGTTGTGCGTGGCGAAGCAGTACTGCGGCTGCCCCTTGGCACACGCGCGGCACGTGCCGCAGACGGCGCGCCAGTTGAGGATGACGCGGTCGCCCGGCTTCAGATCGGTGACGTCCGGCCCGACGGCGCTCACGACGGCCGTCGACTCATGACCCAGGAGGTACGGATAGTCGTCCCCGATGCCGCCGAGCTTGTAGTGCAGATCCGTATGGCAGACGCCGCAGCTCAGGACGTCGACGAGCGCCTCCCCGGGACCCGGGTCCGGCACCAGGATGGTCTCGATGCTCGCGGGAGCACCCTTCTCCCGGACGACGACTGCCTTGACTTCGTGGACGGCTGCGGCCATGAAACACCTCCGGTGCTGTGGGTTGAGCTGTGGGTCGTTCAATGCTGTTCCGAGCCTAGCGAGATCCGCGGTCACCTGTCGCCACGTGACCGCCCAGGTGGACATCCCGGGGGACGGCCGTGTGGACAGCGCACCCCGCTGCCGCGCCCGCGCCGGGAGCTCAGCTGGTCTGGCGGTCGAGGCCGGCCAGATACTCGGCGTTCCCGCGGAGCGCCGCCTCGTACCGGGCGAGTTCCGGGGAGTCGACGTGGTCCGCGAAGAGCGTCAGGGCCGACGACAGAGTCGCATGATGACGGCCCTGGGCATGCAGGGTCAGCAGCTCGAAGACACCCAGCGAGAGCGAGGACGGGAAACGTTCCCGCCCCGCACGGAACAGCTCGGCGGACCGCTCCAGTTCACCGAGATTCCGCAGGGTGCTGCCGTACTGGAGGTAGCACTTGCGGAGGCTCTCGCCGTCGAGCCCTGCCTCCATGGCTCGCTGATAGTACCCCTCGGCGACCGACTCCTGGCCGTCGGTGTCGTAGGCCCCGCCCACGTGATAGAGCACCTCGGGATGATCCGGATGTTCGGCGAGGACCTCGAGGAACGCGTCGATGGTGGGCTGCATGTTCTCCCGGTCGCGAGCCGAGAAGATGGTCTCGAGGCGGTCTTCCAGGCTGGTCATGGGGTCCTCCGGGGTGTGGGATCGGCAGGGAGCGGCTGGCACCGCGGGCAGAAGTAGATGACACGGTCCTGCGTCACGCGCGCGGGCCCCCGGGAGGGGCCGCCCGTTCGGCCGGCGGATGGGCCCCCGGTCCAGGTGCCGGGCTCGCCGAGCGATCCTTCCCGGATGGGCGTTCGGCACCGCAGGCAGGGCTGTCGGGTCCGCCCGTACACGTGGTACCGGGGCCAGGATCCTCCGCCCGCGGGACGGATCCCCTGCGGCAGCGAGGTGGTCTGCCGGGCCGGGGTGTCGCGGTTCATGTCCAGCAGGCGATGGGCCTCCGCCACGACGCCGCTCAGGTCCAGCGCGCCGGCCGGGCGCTCCGCGCGGTCCAGGAGAGCCTGCACAGGTGCCGCCGGGTGGAGACCGGCCAGGAAACAGAGCTCGTTCCGGTAGATGTTCCCCACGCCCGCCATCACCCGCTGATCCAGCAGCGCCAGGCCGAGCGGCCGGGCGGGGTCGGCCCGCAGGTTCGCCTCCGCCGTCGCGGGGTCCCAGTCCGGTCCCAGCAAATCGGGCCCGAGATGGCCCACGACGCTGGACTCGGCGGACGTCTTCAGCACTTCGAGGATGCCGAGGGAGAACCCGACGGCGGAGCCCCGCTCGGTGCGCAGGACCACCCGGGCCGTGTGGCCGGGTCTCCGCCAGCGCTCGTCCGGCCCGTAGCACTGCCACGCGCCCTCCATCTTGAGGTGCGAGTGGATCGTCAACCCCTCCCGGCCGACCCCCTCCGGCGGGGAGAGCCGGTGCAGGAGGTGCTTGCCGCGCGCCACGACCTCGTCGGTGCGCCACCCGCTCAGGTCCAGCGTGGCGAAGCGGGGCACGCGGAAATCGCTCGCGAGCAGGGTCGTGCCGCGCAGGAAGGCATCCAGCAGGGACGCTGCGCGCCAGACGGAATCCCCCTCAGGCACGGATCCTCACTCCCCGGGGGGTCGAATAGGCTCCGGCGGCGAGGAAGGCGGCGGCCAGCGGGGTGTCCAGGAGGTCCCGGCCGTTGACCTTCTCCATCGCGAGCCGGTCCACCGCGCCGCGCCGGACGGTCGTGACCAGTGAGGACGCGGCCTCGGTCAGCAGGGTTTCATCCTCCGTGAAGCCGAGGAGGGTCTTCCCGCCCCGCTCGACGTACAGGATCAGACGCCCGTCCACGAGGACCACGAGGGCGCCGGCCTTCCGTCCGGGGCGGTGCCCGCTGGCCGCGCCGTCGACCGTCGGCCAGGGCAGGGCCGCGCCGTAGGGATTGGCCGGGTCCGTGGCGGCGAGCGTCACCGCGGTGTGGGGACGGTCCTCCGCAGCCAGGATGGTGCCGTCCTCGGAGAACGACCGCAGCCGGTCCACCGTGGCGGGGACCGAGAACTGGGCGGCCCCGAGCTTCTCGATGAAATACCCCCTGCGGGTCCGGCCGCTTTCCTCGAGTTTGCTGAGGATGCGGTAGAGAAGGGCGAACCCGCCCGGCACCTGCTCGGAGACGACGGAACCGCGGGTCAGGACGCCGTAACGGTCCAGGAGCAGCTCGGCCAGCGCGTGGGCGCGGACCGTGGGGTCGAGCGGCTGCGGCATGACCGCGGACCAGCGTCCCGCGCCGAGCGGCGGGACCGTCGCCATCCCGGGACCGTCCAGTCCTGCGCCGGGGAATCCACTGGTGCCGCCGAGTCGCGAGCGGCGGAGCGGACGCGCGCGGGACGGCCTCGGTGCCTGCTTGTGCGCGGTTCCGCCTCCGGCCAGGAGCGCGCGGACCGGGGCGAATGTGTCCCCGGTGACGCGACCGGCCCAGACCAGACCCCAGAGCTCAGCGATCATCTCCTCATCCGTCAGCACGGAGTCGAGGCCTCCCGCGCTCTCCTTGAGCGGGCGGAAGAAGTACGCGCCGCCGCCGGCCAGGTGTTCCAGGATGCGTTCCTGGGCCGCCGTCGGCTCGAATTCGGGCGCAGGATTCACGGTCAGTGCTGCGGATTCCGCCAGGTGGAGGCTGATCCAGCCGTCGTTGCCGGGCAGCGACGCGGTGCCGGTCCAGAGCACTTCCCCGCTCGCCATGAGTTCGTCCAGGAGGGTGGGGGCGTAGTCGCGGATGCGGGCAGGGAGCACCAGGGTCTCCCAGGCGGAGGCCGGGATGGGGACTCCGGCGAGCTGGTCCACCACGGTCAGGACGCCGTCGAGTCCTCGGAGAGGCGCAGGGCTGCGGGACGTGCCGACATTCTGCCAGGACGGGAGGAAGCGGCCGAACGCCTGGGCGTCCACTGGTTCCACTTCGGCGCGCAAGGCGGCGAGCGAACGACGGCGGAGCCTCCGGAGCACCTCGGCGTCACACCACTCCTGCCCACCGACCAGGCGGGCCGTCTCGCCGGTGGACGCGCCGCCGGGAAGGCTCGGGTCCGGAAACGCCTCGCTGTGACTGACACCCGCGGCGTCGCCCGGGGGCACTGCGTCGTCCGCGGGCGCCGCCTCGGGCCCGGACACCAGCTCGGGATGCGGCCGGAATTCGCCCTCCACCACGCGGCCGTCGGTCGCCAGCCGTTTCAGGACGGAGAGCACCACGGCGGTGCCGAGGCCGAGGTGTGTGGCGAGCTCCGCCGTCGTGAAGGGTCCGTGCGTGCGGGCGTAGCGGCCCACCAGGTCGCCGAGCGGATCGGCCACCGGTTCGAGGAAGGCGAGGGGGACGCCCATCGGGAGCGGCACACCGAGCCCGTCACGCAGCCGTGCCGAGTCCTCCACAGCGGCCAGATGTTCCCGCCCCCGGAGGCTGAATCGGAGCGCACGGCCCGTGGCGACCAATTGGCGGGCATGCTCCTCGGCGTCCTGCGGATCCTGCAGACGTTCCGCGATCTCCGGCACGGTGAGCGGACCGAGAAGCCGGAGCAGATCGGCCGTCCCCTCGACGCCCCTCAGGCGGCGGTCCGGCAGGAGCCGCTGCAGTTCCAGCCCGGTCTGTTCGACCACGGCCGGGTCGAGCAGTTCGCGCAGTTCGACGCGCCCCAGAAGCTCATTCAGCAGACCGGAGTCCAGGGACAGGGCCGCGGCCCGGCGCTCCGCGAGTGGGGAGTCGCCCTCGTAGAGGAACTGGGCCACGTAGCCGAAGAGCAGGCTGCGGGCGAACGGGGACGGCTGGGACGTGGTGGTCTCGGAGATCTGGATCTCGCGGCGTTCGATGCGCCCGGCCACATCCTGGAGGGCCGGCAGGTCGTAGACGTCCTGGAGGCACTCCCGCACGGTTTCGAGGACGATGGGGAACTGCGGGTACTTCTTGGCGACGTCCAGCAATTGCGCGGCACGCTGGCGCTGCTGCCAGAGGGGCTGCCGTTTGCCGGGCGTCTGCCGCGGGAGCAGGAGCGCACGCGCGGCGCACTCGCGGAACCGAGAGGCGAAGAGGGCGCTGCCGCCCACCTCCTCCGTGACGATCCGTTCGAGTTCCTCGGGTTCGAAGAGGAACAGCTCCGCCCCCGGCGGCTCGTCCTCCATGAGGGGCACGCGCAGCACGATGCCGTCGTCGGCGGCCATGACCGAGCCGTCCAGCCCGTACCGCTCCTGCAGTCGGCGGCCCACGGCGAGGGCCCACGGCGCGTGCACGGGCATGCCGAACGGGCTGTGCAGGACCACGCGCCAATCGCCCAGTTCGTCATGGAAGCGTTCCACGAGCAGGGCCCGGTCGTTCGGCACCACCGTGGTGGACTGCTGCTGCTCGGTCAGATAAGCCACGAGATTGCCTGCGGCGTAAGAGTCGAGGCCGATGCCTTCGCAGCGCGCGACGGCGGCCGATTCGTCCGCGCCGGACACCTCCCGGATGAACGCGCCGAGCGCCTGTCCCAGTTCGAGGGGACGGCCCAGGGAGTCGCCCTTCCAGAACGGCAGCTTGCCCGGCTGACCGAAGGCCGGCGTGACGAGGACCCGGTCAAAGGTGATGTCCTCGATCCGCCAGCTCGTGGCGCCGAGCGCGAAGACGTCCCCCACGCGGGACTCGTAGACCATCTCTTCGTCCAGCTCGCCGACGCGCTTGCTGGACTTCGAATCCTCTTCGCCCACCAGATAGACGCCGAACAGGCCGCGGTCCGGGATGGTCCCGCCGGACACCACGGCCAGACGCTGGGCGCCGGGCCGGCCCTCGATGGTCCCGGCGTTCCGGTCCCAGATGATGCGTGGCCTGAGCTCGGAGAACTCATCGCTCGGGTACCGCCCGGCGAGCAGATCCAGGGTCGCGTTGAAGGCCCCGCGGGGCAGCGCCGAGAAGGGCGCGGAGCGGCGGACGACGGAGAACCACTGTTCGACGTCGATCGGCCCCAGCGCCGTAGCCGCGACTGTCTGCTGGGCCAGGATGTCCAGGGGATTCTGGGGGATGCTGAGCCGCTCGATCTTTCCGGCCGTCATGCGTTCCACGGTCACGGCCGTGTGCACCAGATCGGCGCGGTGCTTGGGGAACAGGACGCCCTGGCTGACCTCGCCCACCTGGTGCCCCGCGCGGCCGACGCGCTGGAGGGCGCTCGCGACCGACGGCGGCGACTCGACCTGGATCACCAGGTCCACGGCGCCCATGTCGATGCCGAGTTCCAGGCTGGACGTGGCCACGACGCAGCGCAGACGTCCGGACTTCAGATCGTCCTCGATCTGCGCCCGCTGTTCCTTCGACACGGAGCCGTGGTGCGCGCGGGCCAGGATCGGTTCGGCCCCGGTGGTCTGTCCGGCCTGGGCCATCATGTGGGCCGGGGTCGCGGTCGACGCCGGGGCGCCGTTTCGTGGTTTCTCGCCGTCCCGCAGACGTTCGACGGCGGCCGCCACGGCTTCCGTCGCCGGGCGGGGGAGGTCGGCGTCGCGCAGGCCGTCGTCAGCCAGCCCGCCGTCGAGCCCGTCCTCGTCGGCGCCGTCCACCCAGGCGCTTTCGACCTGGCGCTCCGCATAGATCTCATTGAGCCGTGCGGTGAGCCGTTCGGCGAGGCGCCGGGAGTTCGCGAAGACGATCGTGGACCGGCGGGCCAGCACGTGGTCCACGATCTTCTCCTCGACATGAGGCCAGATCGAAGCCTGCGGCTGGAGCCCCGACGCCGGCCCGAGGTCGTGGGCGGAGGCCGCCGTCGGGAGGTCCGACATGTCCTCCACCGGCACGCTTACCGTCAGTTCCCACGTTTTCGACGCCGGAGGGGCCACGACGGAGACGGGGGACTCCCCACCGAGGAAGCGCGCCACGAGGTCCCGGGGCTCCACGGTGGCGGACAGGCCGATCCGCTGGGCGGGCCGGTCCAGCAGGGCGTCGAGCCGTTCGAGCGACACCGCCAGATGGGCCCCGCGCTTGGTGCCGGCCACCGCGTGGACCTCGTCCAGGATGACCGTGTCCACGCCCGTGAGCGTCTCCCGCGCGCTGGAGGTGAGCATGAGGAAGAGGGATTCGGGCGTGGTGATGAGGATGTCCGGCGGATGGCTCAGCAGCTTGCGGCGTTCGTTCGCGGGGGTGTCACCGGAGCGGACGCCCACACTCACGTTCGGCGCGGGCAGGCCCAGCCCCTTGGCGGTCTGAGTGATGCCGATGAGCGGGGCGCGGAGGTTGCGTTCCACATCCACGCCGAGCGCCTTGAGCGGGGAGATGTAGAGGACTTTGGTGCGGGGCTTGGCTTTCCCCGCCGCCTTCGTGGTGGCCGCCGGCGCCGGCAGATCCGGGATGTCCAAGGTGTCCTCCGGCGGAGGCACGGGGACAGCCGTGTCCCCGTCCCCGGCGAGCGGGCCGTGGATCAGCCGGTCCAGGGCCCACAGGAACGCCGCGAGGGTCTTGCCGGAACCGGTGGGCGCGACCACCAGGGCATGGTGACCCTGGGAAATGGCGTGCCACGCCTCCTCTTGCACCCGGGTCGGCGCGGCGAACGCCCCCAGGAACCACTGGCGCGTGGCCTTCCCGAAGCGCGACAGGACCTCCGCGGGAGTCTTCCCGGCGGCGTCCTTCAGGGCTTCGTCTGACATGGGACCATCTTGCCGTAGGGGACTGACAGGAATTGCACGCCGTCTCCCCGGGCCGCTGGGCGGCGGCCCGGGGAGGCGAGGCCGCGGGAATCCTCGGTGAGGTTCAGGCGGCCTTGAGCGCCTGGACGGTGAGGAGCTTCACCGCCGCATTGGAGCAGCCGTCCACCGTGACCGGGATGAACAGCGGATCGCTCGAACCCGGAGCGTAAACGCGGTACTGGTGCGCCGCCACGTGCACGCAGTCAGGGTGCAGACCGGCCTGGCTGTACCGCAGCTGAGCGCCCGCGGCCTGGCCGGGGGCGAGGGTGACGGTGGTCGCCGGCACGGACGCGTCCTGCTCGGCGGGCGCGCCGATGGCGGGAGCGGCCGTGCCCGGCACCAGCTCGACCTTGGGGAATCCGGTCACGGTGCACGTGACGCCGCCCGTGTTCTTCAGCGTCAGAGTGCCGTAGACGCTGCCCGCCGCACCACCGCCTGCCGTGTTCAGGGACGCGGCGAGCGAATCGGCCGTGCAGGGCTTGGGCGCCGCGACGGGCGGGGTGGTGGTCGTGGGCGGCGGAGTGGCCGTGGCCGACGGGGAGCTCGACGGCGTGGTGGCGCTCGGTTCAGGCGTCGTCACGGTGGGCGACGGCGAGTCGCTGGACGGGGAGGGGCTGCTGCCGCTTCCCGGAGTGCTGCAGGCGGCCATCCCCAGTACGAGGACCGTCGCTGCGGCCCCGAGAGGGAGGGTTCGTGACGTCAGGAACTTCCTCGGAGTGCTCATGGAACCCACCCTAGTCCTGTGACGCCTGAGCTGGGGAACAAAAAGGCCACGACCGGCCCGGGGCGGACCCACCGGCTGATGCGGTGGACCGGCTCCCGGGCCGGCGAGGCCTCAGAAACCCTTCCGGCGGCGTCTACTTCGCGGCGGCGCGGCGGGTGCGGACGAGCGCCACCCCACCCAGCACGAGGCCCGCGACGCCGGCACCCAGGCCCACCCAGGAGCGGGCGGCGGAGGCGCCGTCGTCGCTCGTGGAGGAGGCCGGCGCGGCTGCCTCGGGGGTCGCGGCGCCGTGGCCGCCATGCTCACCGCCCGCGGAAGCGGCCGTGACCTTGAAGGACGGGGCGGGGGACTTGAGGGACTCCTCGTCCTGGCCGGCGGCCGGGATCTGGCTCCAGTCGGTCGAGCCCGTGCTGCACTCCTGCAGGGTGGGGAAGTAGAGCGTGGTGTCCGGGGTGCTGGGCACCTTCACGGACAGGACCAGGGCGTCGCGCTGGTGCGGATCGAGCGGGGTCTTGGCCGTGTAGACGATCGCCTTGGTGCGGGTGGTGATCGAGTTGCCGGTCTCGAGCTTCTTGGGCTCGGGGAGCTTCTCGGTGACCTTCTGGATGGTCCAGTTCGGGTTCACCGTGGGAGTGGCGTCGTCGAGTTCCTTCGGAAGGCTGATCGTGACCTTCGTGGTGGGCTGGGCGTCGCAGCCGTGGGGGATGCCGAAGGTCAGGAGGGCGTAGGAGCCGGCTCCGGTCTTGTCCGGCGTGACGCCGACGTGGGCGCTCGCGGCCGCGGCGCTTCCCACGAGGAGAGCGGCGGCGCCGGCTGCGGACAGGGTGGACTTCAGGATGCGTGACATGGTGGCCTTTCGCGGCGCGCGCGAGGGCGCGCCAAAAAATGTGTTCTCCGGCGTATATACCGGTAAGGGCATGCTGGCGGTCGTCAGAGGACGACGACGCGCGGCGGCCCGCGGAGCCTGTCACGGCGGAGGGTCCGCCACGGAAGCCGCGGCGGCTCGGGTGCGAACGGAGCCCGGAGTGCCCGCCCGGCGACCGGGAGGACCGGGGTCTTCGTGGCCCGGAAGAGAGGGCGCAGCCACGCGGCCAGGGCCCAGAGGGCGGCCTCTCCCCGGGCCAGCAGGAGTGCCGTCAGCAGGGTGGCCACGACATGGGCCAGGAGCATCCCCGGGTCGTGCGTCAGGGAGCCGTGCCCCGCGGAGTGTCCGAGAGTCGGGGAGAGGTGCTGCAGCGCGCCGGCCAGGGCGGCGCCGTCGTCGTGCTGGTGGACCGCAGGCAGGGCGGTCTGGGGCGTGCCCGTGTCGGCCAGTGCCGTGAACGCTTCGTGGAGCAGCACCTGGCCGGCGCCGAGCACGGCGGTCATGGCCGGGAGTCCGAGGCGGATCTTGGTCGCCAGGACCGAGGCCAGAAGGGTCAGCGCGAGCAGGGCGGCGAGGATCGCCGGCGCGGGGAGCGCGCCGCCGGCCAGCGTGTGGGCGCCTGCCGCGAGGGTCAGGATCCCGGTGCTCAGGAGTCCGGTCCGCAGCAGGTGGAACGGCGCGGGGCGTCGGGTCCGTGCCGCGGCGGCCGGCGCCACGCCCCGCTCGGCACGCCGGAGGAGACGATGCGATGAGGGCACGGCTCCTCCTTCTGCGGGCAGGATTCGCTTCACCGGGCACGGCCCGGGACGCGGAGATCGGGGTGGATGGCGAGTGCCATCCGGGCCATTCTACCGGGCGGTGGTCGCGTCCCCGGGCCTGTTGCGGAGCCGTTCGAGCGAGGCCGAGAGGCCGGCGAGGAAGGCGTCCAGACCGAGATCGAACGCCTGGTCGGCCACGGCGGTCGCGTAGGAGGCGTCGTCCTCCCGGCCGAGGAAGCGCTCCCGGACGGCCAGGGCCTGCGTGAAGACGGGCACCTGTTCGGCGAAGTCGCCGGTGTCGAAGATGTCGGCGGGCGCCACGGCGTCGAGGGCCGAGCCGAGGATGAAGCTCTCCAGGGACACGATGGCGCTGACCACGAGTTCCTCGGGCCAGCCTTCGTCGAGGAAGCCCTGGGTGACGGCCTCGTACATGCTCAGCGTGGGGTTGGCGCCGGTGACGGGCGTCGTGGCCAGGAGGGCGATCGCGTGCGGGTGGGCGGCGAAGGCGGTGCGGTAGGAGCGGGCCCAGCGCCGTGTGGCATCGAGCCAGGGGAGGGTTCCGAAGCCGGAGTGGTCGATCCCGGACGTGATGAGTTCGCGCATGGAGCTCAGGACCTCGGTCTTGTTGCCCACATGGTGATACAGCGCAGGGGTCTTCACGCCGAGTTCGCCGGCCAGCGCGGCCATGGTGAAGTCCTCGGGGCCGGTGCGTCGGAGCACGTCAAAGGCGGTCCGGACGATCAGGTCCCGGTCCAGCACGCTTCTCTTCGGCCGTCCCGCCCGTCGTGGCGCGGTTGACATCATGACTGTCCCCTCTTGCGTGTTGCGTACATCACAGACTACTGTGATCCACAATTATTTAATCCCATTAAATATTTGGAGTTCGAATGGTCCTGACAGTCTTCCACGGCGGCGTGGTCGCGGCCGATCCCCGCAGCCCCGGACAGGGCGATGGCGCAGCACAGGGCGACGCCACCGCCCTCGCGGTCCGCGACGGCGTCATCGCGGCCGTCGGCCCGGACGCCGAAGCGCTGCTCGGCGAGGCGGACCACGTCGTGGACCTGGACGGCGCCTTCCTGGGTCCCGCCTTCGCGGACGGCCACGCGCATCCGCTCTTCGGCGGGATGGAGGACCTCGGCCCCCAGATCCGTTCGTGCGGGTCCGTCGACGAGATCGTGGCCGCCGTCGCCGCATACGCGGAGGAGAATCCGGACCAGGAATGGATCATCGGCGCGAGCTACGACGCCACGCTCGCCCCGGCCGGACTCTTCGACGCCGCCTGGCTCGACGAAGCGGTGCCGGACCGGCCCGTGGTGCTCAAGGCCTGGGACTACCACACGCTGTGGGTCAACTCGGCGGCGCTGCGTGCGGCCGGGATCGACGCCGGAACCCCGGACCCGGACCGTGGCCGGATCGTCCGGCGCGAGGACGGCAGCCCTCTCGGAACCCTGCAGGAGTACGGCGCGCTGGAACTCGTGGAGCGGGTCGCTCCGGGATACTCGCTGAGCCGGCGTGTTTCCGCCCTGGAAAGCGCCACGTGGACGCTCGCCGCCTCCGGGATCACCTGGGTGCAGGACGCCTGGGCCGCCCTCGAACACCTGGACGTCTACCTCGAGACCGCGCGGCAGGGCCGGCTCAACACCCGCCTCAATCTCGCGTTCCTGGCCGAGCCCGGCCGGTGGCGGGAGAACCTGGACACCTTCGTCGCGGCACGCGAGGCCGTCCAAGCGGTCGGATCCGATCTGCTGACCGCGCAGACCATCAAGTTCTTCGCCGACGGGATCATCGAAAGCCACACCGCCTGCATGCTGAGCCCCTACGCGGACTCCCCGGAGGACACGGGCCTCCCCAACTGGAGCCAGGACGAACTGAACGACGCGCTCGCCGCCGTCGACCGTCTCGGCTTCCAGGCCCACATCCACGCGATCGGTGACGGCGCCATCCGCATGGCGCTGGACGGCATCGAGGAGACGGCGCGGCGCAACGGCCCCCGCGACCGCCGTCCCGTGCTGGCTCATCTGCAGGTCATCGACCCCGAGGACGTCCCGCGCTTCGCGGAACTGGGCGTCGTGGCCAACTTCGAGCCGCTCTGGGCCCGTGAGGACGACGTCATGAACCTCCTCACCATCCCGCGTCTCGGCAGCCCGCGCTCCGAACGCCAGTACCCCATCGGCAGCCTCGTGGAGCGGGGCGTCGCGGTGTCCTTCGGCAGCGACTGGCCCGTCACCTGCCACGAACCGGTGCCCGGACTCGCGACGGCGGTCACCCGCCAGACCCCCGACCACCTGCCCGCGGGCGGCTGGCTGCCCACCGAACGCGTCGACGTCGACGCCGCCCTCGCCGCGTACACCTCGGGCGTCGCCCATCAGGCGTTCGCCGAAGACCGCTGGGGCTCGCTGCGCCCCGGCCTGAGCGCCGACCTGGTGCTGCTCTCCCACGACCCCCGGGACGTGGCCCAGGAAGAGATCCAGGACATCCAGGTGAAAGGCACCTGGCTGGCCGGACGCCGCACCCACACCGCGCTGCTCCCCGCCGCGCACTGAGCCGCACGCCGAGCAGACCCCGCGTGCCTCCCCGACAGAAAGACCTCCCCATGGCATCCACCCCACTCGAACCCCCGGCACAGGCCGGCCTGGTTCCCGGCGACCGTCCCCGTCAGCTCCGCCGCGTCCTCGGCCTGGCCGCGCTGGTCATGTTCGGCCTGAGCTACATGGCCCCCGTGACCGTGTTCACGACCTTCGGAACCGTCACCCAGATCACCGACGGCCACCTGGCCGCCGCCTACGTGGTCGCCCTCGCGACCATGTTCTTCACCGCCCTCAGCTACGCCCGCATCTCCGGGGTCATCCCGGCCGCGGGCAGCGCCTACTCCTACACGACCCAGACGTTCGGCGGCCATCTCGGCTTCGTGACCGGCTGGACGCTCATGCTGGACTATCTGTTCCTGCCGATGATCAATTTCCTGCTCGTGGGTCTCTACCTGAACTCGGCGTTCCCCGCCGTGCCGGGCTGGGTGTTCTCGCTGGTGAGCGTGGTGGTCGTGCTGGCGTTCATCGCGCTGGGCGTGAAGTTCGTGGGCAAGTTCAGCGGCGTGATCGTGGCGATGGCCGTGGCGATCATCGTGGTGTTCATCGCCCTGGCCGTCTCGTACCTCTCCGGCAATCCCGCGCCCTCGGTGCTCGCCCCGTTCGAGACCGGTTCCGGCGGGGTGGGCCCGATCTTCGCCGGCGCGGCCGTGCTGGCCCTGTCCTTCCTCGGGTTCGACGCCGTCTCCACCCTCTCCGAGGACGCCCGGGACGCGCAGCGGAACATCCCGCGCGCCATCGTCATCACCACGGTGCTGGGCGGGGTCATCTTCATCGCCGTCGCCTGGGCCGGCGGCCTCGTCTTCCCCGACTGGCACGCCTTCGGCTCCCTGGACACCGCGGGCATCGAGCTGATCGAGAAGGTCGGCGGCCCCGTGCTGAGCGCGATCTTCATCGCGGTGTTCGTGGCGGGCTGCATCGGCTCGGCCATGACCAGCCAGGTGAGCGTCAGCCGCATCATCTACGCCATGGGCCGCGACGGGCTCCTGCCCCGCGCCTTCGGCAAGCTGCACCCGCGCTTCGGGACGCCCGTGCTCGCGGCCGTCTCGGTGTCCGTGGTGTCGCTGCTCTCCCTGGTCCTCTCGCTGGAGATCGCCGCGACCATGATCAGTTTCGGCGCGCTGTTCGCCTTCTCGATGGTCAACCTGTCCGTGGTGAAGTACTTCATCTGGGACCGCAAGGGCCGCACCCCGAGGGATCTGCTGATCCACCTGGTCCTGCCGCTCATCGGATTCGCCCTGACCATCTGGCTCTGGACCTCCCTCGCGCCGACGTCCTTCACGGTGGGCGTGTGCTGGATGGTGGTGGGCGTGATCTTCCTGGCCGTCCGCACGAAGGGATTCCGGCAGGCGCCCCCGAAGCTCACGTTCGAGTAGGGCGGCGGCGGGCACGGCTCCCGCAGCACGACGACGGCGGTGGGCCGGGCAGCGCGCCCGGCCCACCGCCGTCGTCGTTCAGAGAGCCGTGGCCGGCACGGTCACGACGCGAACGCCGCGCGGACCTCTTCGTGGGGGAGCGCATGGCTCCTGTGGCCCGCGCGGCCGACCATGTCCCGGGCCGCGACGAGGGCGTTGAGGACTGCCTCCTCGGTGGCTTCGACCACGGCCTCGTAGAAGGGGTCCATACTGCCCCACGCCACCTGGGCGAGCTGTTCGATGACCACCCCGCCGGCGCCCATGCGCGAGCCGAGGCCGCCCTCGTTGGCCGTGGAGAAGGCGAGGAAGATGTCGCCGGAGAAGTGGCTTCCCGTGGTGCCCGTGCGCGCCAGTCCCAGGCTCACCCGGCGGGCGAGCGCGCGGCACTGGTCCGGGAGCATCGGCGCGTCCGTCGCCACGATCACGATCACGCTCCCGGCCCCGGCCACCGCGTGGGCCGGGGAGGCGGTGTCGCGCTCGAACCAGTCGGTGGTAGTCATGGGGTCGGGGGCCTGGGAGTCCCGCCCGAGCCGTCGCCCGGCCACCCGCAGTTCCTTCCGGGAGCCGAAGTTGGCCTGCAGGAGCACGCCCACGGTCCAGGAGTCGTCGCCCGAACGGACCACCCGGGAGGCCGTGCCCGTCCCGCCCTTGAAGCCGTAGCAGTTCATGCCGGTCCCGCCGCCCACATTGCCTTCGGCGATCGGACCGGTGCGGGCGGCGTCGAGGGCGGCCGCGGCGTGCTCGGGACGGACGGTGTCCGCGTTGATCGAGTTCAGGTAGCCGTCCCAGGTCTCGCCGACCACGGGCAGCATCCACTGTGCCGCCACCGCGGGGTGATGCTCAGCCATCCACCGGTCGATTCCCCGGTGCACGGCTCCCACCGCATGGGAGTTGGTGAGCGCTATGGGCGTCTGGAACTGTCCAGACTCCTCGATCCAGGTGCTCCCGGTCAGCTCGCCGTTGCCGTTCAGGACGGCGAGTCCGGCCGCGCAGGGCGACCCGGCGGCCGCCTTGCCCCGCGGCAGGATCGCCGTGACGCCGGTGCGGGTCACCACGGGTCCGTCCTCGATCAGCGTCGCGTACCCGACCTCCAGGCCCGGCACGTCGGTGATCGCGTTCCACGGTCCGGGCTCGCCGTCGAACGGGATGCCGAGATCCCGGGCCCGCGGCGCGGCGCCGAGCGGAGCGGTCCCGGACGGACGGCTCGTGCTCGGATCGGAAAGGGGTGCGGTCACTGCTGCTCCTCGGAGGTGGGTGATGTGGACGGGGTGGGCGTAGACGGTTCGGACGGGCCGGGCGTGATGAGCGTGCAGTCCAGGGCGAGCTCCGCGAAGAGGAGGGTGTTCCGCAGATAGCGGTCACGCTGCCAGTCGTCGGGGTCGATGAGGTAGAGGTCGTAGGCGTCCTCGAGGGCCACCAGGTTCTCCGCGATCGCATGGATCTCCATGCGGGGCCGGAACGCTCCGAGAGCCGTGCCGACTTCGAGCACGATCTCGTACAGGGCGACCTGCCGTTCCACCACGAGCGCCAGATTGCGCCGGTAGTGCGGGTTGTCCTGGGCCGCGGACACCACTTGGTACACGATCCGCAGTTCGTCGCTGATGTGCTCGGGGATCCCGGCCTCGATCATGAGGCGGAGCCGTTCGACCGGGTCGGAGACGCCGTCGATCAGACGCCGTCGCTGTTCGCTGAACTCGTCGATGACGCCCTTCACGGCCTCCATGACCAGCTGGTCGAAACTCTCGAAGTGGTACAGGACGCTGCCCGTGCTGACCTCGGCGCGCTCGGCGACCGCGCGCACGCTGGCGTTGGCGATGCCGTGTTCGGCGATCACGCTGCTCGCGGCAGCGATGAGGTCCTGGCGGCGCTGTCTGCTCTTGGCCCTCATGCCACCGGCTCCTCGGCCGCCACCGGCGCGGACGCGGCGGCGCGCTCTTGGGGCGCCGAGACCACCACGGTGGCATTGAGGGCGGCGTAGCGTTCGGGGGAGCGCCGCTGCATCACGAGGCCGGCGATCACACCGCCCACGAAGACGAGCGGCACGACGCCGATCAGCAGGAGATTCACAGGGCCGGTCATGCCGGACACGATATCGAAGTGCGAGACGATGATGGCGAACGCGGCGATGAGCCCCAGGGCGCCGAGCACCGGTGCGACGACCACACGCCACACCCCATGGCCCCGCCGGTCCTTCCGGAAGAAGCCGATCACGGAGACCGCGGCCACGCCCTGGGCGAAGACCAGACCCGCCACGCCCGCGGCGTACGTCCACAGGCTCAGCCCGAGATACGGGTCCGTTCCGGAGAGCGCCCCGGCGATCATGACCACCAGGCTGACGCCCGTCAGCGCCAGGCTCGCGACATGCGGCGACCGCATGCGGTGGTGCGTGCGGGAGAACACCGTCGGCAGCAGGCGCTCGCGGCCGAGAGAGAACACATACCGCGCACAGGCGTTGTGGAAGGCGAGCGCGCAGGCGAAGAAGCTGGTGATGACCAGGATCTGGAGCACGACGCCGGCCCAGGCTCCCAGCGACTGCTCGCCGGCGATGAACATCATCTCCTCGAGCTTGTCCGAGTTGGCGAGCGCCAGCACGCCGTCCGCGCCGAACGCGACGGTGAGGGCCCAGAACGTGAAGGCGTAGAAGACGGCGAGGAACGCGATGGCCAGATAGGTCGCGCGGGGGACCGTGCGGTCGGCCTGCTTCGCCTCCTCCGCGTAGATGACGGTCCCCTCGAAGCCGAGGAACGCCCCGAAGCCGAAGACGAACAGGACGCTGGCGCCCGGGACGAAGAAGATGTTGACGGGGTTGAACGAGGCGGCCGTGGCCTCGGCGATGTGGGCGCCGTTCTCCACGATCGCCGCGATCGAGACGATGAGGAGGATGAGGACCTCGGCGGTGAGCAGCACTGCCAGGACCTTCGCCCCGACGTCGATGCGACGGTAGCCCAGCAGCCCGATCAGGAGCACCGAGAGCGCCGACCAGACGCCCCAGTGCAGGTGGATGCCGAACAGATTCCCGAACGTCAGGTCCGCGAAGAATCCGAGCAGGGCGTAGAAGCCGATGAGGAGGAACGCGTATGCCATCACGGTGACGAAGGCGACGCCGATGCCCACCGGCTTGCCCAGCCCGGCGGCCGCGTAGGCGTAGAAGGCGCCCGTGTTGCGGACGAACCGGGACATGGCCGTGAAGCCGATGGCGAAGAGGATCAGGACCGCGCCGCTCGCGAGCATGGCTCCCGGCGCCCCGATCCCGCCAAGGAAGAACGACAGCGGCGCCGCGCTCGCGGCCACCGTGAGTGGCGCCGCCGCGGACACGACGAAGAAGACGATGTCGACGGTGCCCAGTCTCCCGGGTGCGAGGGAATCCGGGGCCTTGGCCTCGGTGGTCGTGCTCTGCATGGGAACCTCCGGTGTGCCTCGATGCGAAAACTGAACAAGTGTGAGAAAAGTCTCACCCTGCATTCGTGGCATGGTCAAGGCTTTCAGCGCTTAAAGTTGACCAGCTGTTCAGATTTCCGATCTGGACCGTTCGCCCCGCGCCATGTCGAGGAGGAGGGCCGCCGGGAGCCCCCGACACTTCGACAGCTCGTAGAAATTCGTGGATAATCGGGCCTGGACGGGCGGTGCGCCCTTCCAGGACGGACGGGGAAGGACCATGACGGCACGCGGAGCGCGTTTCGCACGGGGCTGGGTCGCAGCCACCGCCGCGACGTCGATCGCCGCCTTCTCGCATGTCCTCGCGGGCGGAGCCGTTCCCGCGGCCGCCGTCCTGCTGCTCTCCCTGGTCCTGTCCGGGCTGGTGTGCACGGTGCTTGCCGGGAAAACCCTGCTCACCGGGAAAGCACTCCATACCGGAAGCCCCCTTTCTCTTTGGCGTCTCTCCGCCGGTGTCCTGTTCAGCCAGGCGCTGTTCCACGGCCTGTTCAGCATGGCGCCCGCGGGGATGACCGCCGGGACGACTGCGGGAATGACCACCATGCCGGCCGCCACGATGGCGCACGACATGGCCCGGATGGGTCACGCCGGACACGCGGCCCGGTCGATGGCCCCGGTCCCGGGCAGCGTCGCCACGGACGGGTCCATGGCGCTCATGGATCATTCCTCACCGCTCATGTGGCTGGGCCACGTGGTCGCCGCGGTTTTCACCATCGCCGTGCTGCGCCATGGCGAGGTGACCCTCCTGAAGCTTCTCGCCGCTCTGCGGATGCGGCTCCTTCCTGTCATTCCCCGGGTGGCGCCGCTCGTCGTCGTGCCCGGATCGCTGACCATGCCGCTCGACCGGCGCGTCACGCCGCTGCGCAATCTCGGCGTGCCCCTGCTGGTCATGCGCCACCGCGGCCCGCCGCTGCTGTCTGAGTCGTTCTAGTCACCCCGGCCACCGGTCCGCCTCGTGCGCCGGTGCCGTGAGACCTGCGCGGAGTCTCCGCGCCACACTTCTCAGCCGCCCTGCCGGGCCCCTGTGTCCCGCAGGGCAGGAAGCAGTCATGAGTTCTTTGCCATTCCTTGCATGGCGGAACCCGGGGCGTCGTGCCTCCGTGCTGACGGCCGTTCTGGTGCTGTGCTTCGCCGTTCTCCTGGCGGGCGCACCGAAGGCCTCGGCGCACGACCAACTGGTTTCGTCCATCCCGTCCGACGGCAAACGCCTGTCGGCAGCACCCACCCAGGTGTCCGTCACGTTCAGCGCGGCCCTCATGGACCTGGGCTACGAGATCCGCGTCGTCGATGCGGCCTCGAAGAACTGGGCCCAGGGGAAGCCCGTGCTCGCACGGGAGACCCTGGCCCAGCCCCTCGCGCCGGACCTTCCGGAGGGGGAGTACCAGGTCCGCTGGAGGGTCGTCTCCAGCGACGGCCACCCCATCAGCGGCAGCTATTCGTTCCTGGTCGGAGCGAACGCGAAGGTGGGCACCATTCCGGCGCCCGGACTCGCGCCGGGCACCGAACCCGCGGCCGGAGCTACCGCGCCGTCCGCTGAGGCCGGCGCCACGTCGGAATCCGGTCAGGCGGCCGGGGTCCCCGGCTGGCTGATCGCCGGCGGCATCGGCGCGGCCGTGGGCCTCGGCCTCTTCCTCGCCGTTCGGGCCCTCCAGCGCCTGCGTCGCGACGACGCCGCCTGACAGGCACCCTTTTCATCCCACACTTTCACCCGTCCCGGCCTCACGCTGCCCGGACGGGCACAGATCAGGAGTCACCATGACCACCAAGAAGACCCTTTCCCTGCTGTCCCTCGCCGCTGCCGCTGCTCTCGCGCTCAGTGCCTGCTCCTCCGGGAACGCTCCGGCCCCGGCCGCGTCCTCGACCAGCCCGGCGCCGGCCCTCTCGATCAGCGAGCCCTGGGTGAAGGCGGCGTCCTCCGGCATGACCGCCGCGTTCGGGACCGTCCGCAACGGCAGCGGCAAGGACATCACCATCACCACCGTGACCACCCCTGCCTCGCCCATGGCCGAACTGCACGAGACCGTCATGAACCCCAGCGGCGGCATGCAGATGCGGGCCAAGGAAGGCGGGTTCACCATTCCCGCGGGCGGTGAGCTCAAGCTCGAGCCCGGCGCGAACCACATCATGCTCGTGAAGCTCGCCAAGGCGTACCGCGCCGGCGACGAGATCCCCTTCGAGCTCAAGGCCAGCGACGGCACGACCCTCAGCTTCACCGCCCAGGTCAAGGACTTCTCCGGCGCCAAGGAGAACTACGCGCCCGGTGGGGATTCGAGCCAGCACTCGGGTCACGGCGGTGAGGATCACTCCGGGCACGCGCAGCCCACGACCTCCCCGGCCAAGTGAGTCCGCGGGACGTGGAGCCGGCGGGCGCCCCTGAGGGCCGTCCGGAGGAGCCGACGGGCGCGGGTTCCGCCGCGGGATCTTCCCAGGGGGTACGACGCCGGAACCTCCTCCTCGGTGGCGCCGCGGCGGGGGTGGGGGCCCTGGCCGCCGCCGGGACGCAGCTGGTGGGCGGCGCGCCGTCGTCGTCCGTGGCGGCGGAGACGCCCGACAACGGAGCCGGCACCGTGCCCTTCTTCGGCCCGCGGCAGGCCGGGATCGGCACCGCGGCGCAGGCCCACGGCGCCTTCGTGGCTCTGGACCTGAAGCCGGGGATCGTGGCGGCGGGGGTGAAGTCCCTGCTGAAGCTGCTCACCTCCGACGCCGCGCGCCTCACGCAGGGGGAGGGCGCCCTCGCCGACACGGAGGCCGAGCTGGCGTTCCGCCCGGCGAACCTGACGGTCACGTTCGGCTTCGGGCCGGGGCTCTTCCGGGTCGCGGCGCCGGGCCGGGCGCCCTCGTGGCTCCGGCCACTGCCGAAGTTCGGCATCGACCGCCTGGTGAAGGAGTACAGCGGCGGGGATCTGCTCCTGCAGATCTGCGCCGATGACCCGCTCACGGTCGCGCACGCTCAGCGGATGCTGCTGAAGGACAGCCGGAGTTTCACCACGGTCCGGTGGGTCCAACAGGGCTTCCGGCGGGCGTACGGCACGGAGAGGCCGGGCACGACCATGCGGAATCTCTTCGGTCAGGTGGACGGGACCTCCAACCCGTCGCCCGGCAGCGAGAGCTTCGAGCGCGTCGTGTTCGGGGACGGGACCAACCGGGCTTGGGTGGAGAACGGGACGTCCCTCGTCCTCCGGCGCATCAGCATGAACCTCGACAAGTGGGACGAGCTGGACCGCTCCGGACGCGAGGAGTCGGTGGGGCGGAAACTCTCCAACGGCGCTCCGCTGACCGGGTCCGACGAGCACGACGAACCGGACTTCAAGGCCCTGAATCCGGTGGGCTTCCCCGTGATCGCGGACTTCTCCCATCTGCGCCGCGCGCGGCCGGAGGACCCGTCCCAGCGGATCTTCCGGAGGGCGTTCAACTACGACGTCCCACCTGGAGGCCCGGGGGTGTCCGATTCGGGGCTGCTGTTCGCGTCGTTCCAGGCGGATGTGGACCGGCAATTCGTGCCGATCCAGAAACGCCTGGACGATCTGGACATCCTGAATCAGTGGACGACGCCGGTGGGCTCGGCGGTCTTCGCCATCCCCCCGGGGTGCGGTCCGGACGGCTTCGTGGGGGAGGGTCTGTTCGCCTCCGCATGAGGTGGTGAACCGAGGTCCCCGGGGCCGTGAGATGCCGAGGCCGGCGCCGTTCGAGAGGGCGGCGCCGGCCTTCGGCGTCGGCGCCGCCCGTCGCGGAGCGACGTTTCGGAGCCTCCTCTGTGTTCGCGGCGGAGAGCCGGATATGCTGACACCGCATCACTCGCATCACCGGTTGAACCGGACTTTTTCACTGGGGGACATTCCGTGTCTATGAAATCTCTGGGGCGCGCGGTCATCGCGGCCCTGACGGCGCTCGTCGCCGTCGTCGCCTCGCTGGTCGTGGCGGCGCCTGCCGAGGCGGCTCCGACCGTCGCCACCCGCGTCGCGTCCTACGCGGCCGGACCCGCCACGGTCACCCGTGGCAAGCCGATCACCATCCAGGGACAGGCTCAGCGCCTGAACGGGCGGACCTGGGCCAACACGGGCACCGTGAAGGCGGTCGTGTACTTCGACCCGGACGGCGCCAAGCCCAACGCGGCGGTCCGCACGCTGAACAGCAACACCCGGGGATTCGTCCGCACCTCGTTCACCGCAAGCGTTTCGGGCAAGTGGTCGCTGCGGATCGTGTCGACCGGCACGCTGAAGGCCAGCTCGAGCGTGCAGAAGTACGTGCGCGTCGTGGCACCGCCGCGGCCTGTCGCCACCGCTCCCATCAGCAAGTGGAACTGCCCTGCCTGGGCGCCTATCAAGGGCAACCGTTCGAGCATGATCTACCACATGCCGGGTCAGCGCTACTACACCCGGACCGCTCCGGAGAGGTGCTTCGCCACCGAAGCCGCGGCACAGCGTGAGGGCTACCGCCGGGCCAAGGTCTGAGTTCTCAGGCTTGACGATGCTCCCCCGGAGCCGGACCGAAATATCGGTTCGGCACCGGGGGAGTTTTTCGTGGGGGCCGGACGCCTGGGGGTGAGCCGGGTCGGCCGTCCGTACGGTTCGGGAGGGCCCGGCCGTGTCACTTGGGCAGGGTGCCGGCCTCGCGCGATAGTTGGCCTATGAGAATTGAACTGAGCCGGCTGGACGCTCACGCGGCTGATTCCGTGGGCCGGGAACGGACCGTCGAGCATCCGGCCGACGATCTTCTGTCCGGTCTGCTCGAGACCGTGGTCGTGCCCTGGCTGGTGTCCGCACCGTTGGCCCACTGGACCTGCCGGGCGCGGGTCCGTGGCGAGCGGGTCGACATCGCCGAGTTCCCCTGGGCGCGAGGCCGGACCCCCGGATTCCAGCTCCTCATCGCGGATGAGCCGGTCGAGGGCCTTCTCACCCCTGGAGCGACGGCCTTCGAGATCGTCGGGCTGCCCTCGTTCGGTTGACGGACTCACCCCAGGACGCTCCCGCAACAGACCTCTGTGGCACGAACGAAGAAGGACACGGTGCAGCTCACCAAGAATTTGGACATCCCCTCCCGCGAGGTCGCGGGCACTGGCGCTCTGGTGTGGAAGTCGGCGTCAGTCCGCAAGGGCCGTCTCAAGGCCGCGGTCATCTCCACGGCCGTGTTCGCCGTGGTCGCCGTCGGCGTCGCAGTCCTGCTCGCGTGGGCCACCAACCCGGTGTGGGGGAACTACCCGCAGACGCAGGCGACCGTGGTCGCGAACATTGAGAGCACTACGTCGAAGGGTGGCGTCTACTGCACCACCACGGTGCGGTTCGTGCTCGACGGCGTCCCGCGCGAGGCGAGCGTGAAAAATGAGGTTCGGTGCGGCAGCCTGCCCAAATACAAGGCGCAGGTCACCCTGGCTTACAACCCGGCCGACTTCTCTGGTGTCCTGATCGTCGGCCATGACGAGACGGTGCGATCCAACGCGTCAATGATCGCCTTGGTCTCCGCGATCCCGCTCCTTGGGCTTCTGACGGTGAGTGTCATGTGCGTCCGCTCCTACAGGAACGCCAGGAGGGCCGCCACGGCCAGGGCATGGCAGGAGATCACGGTAGTCGTGAAGGACGTGGCATCCCATCCGGAGCACACGGACCTTCTCGTCCATGCACGGGATGCCAGCGGTGCGGACCTGACCTTCGTGATCGGCTATCCCACGCCCAAGATGCCCGGATTCGAGCCGCAGAAGGACGGCGAGGTCACCTTCCGGCTCGTCAGCGACGGCGACGGTCACGCGGTCCTGAGCACTCCCGACGGCCCCGGAACCTGCGACGCCACCATCTCAACGCCGAACAGCTTCGAGCTCCGGACTCTGGGGTTGTGAGCGGTCCCGTCAATGACGAAGGCCCTGGAACCTCTGATCTCTCAGGGTTCCAGGGCCTTCGCTCTGGCGGTGACGGTGGGATTTGAACCCACGTTGGCTGTTACACCAAACAACATTTCGAGTGTTGCACCTTCGGCCGCTCGGACACGTCACCAACGGTTGACCACTTTACCGTAGCCGGACACCCCCGCCCAAACGGAGGACCTCCGGGCCCGATCCCGGGGCTCGGATCCGCCAGTTCCCGGGCTTTTCGCCGAACCGCCGAGCCTCCCCCGAACCCAGGAAACGCCCGAGGGGCGCCCACCGCAACCGGTGGACGCCCCTCTCGGCCCCTCCGCAGGAGCCGGCCGACTCAGCCCGCGCTGTGCCGTCCTCGAGTCGCCAGATACAGCGCGGCTTCCTTCTGGAGCTGCCGCTCGGCGTCGAGCTCGGCCTGGATCCTCGCCAGCTCGCCGGCCGCCTGGCCCTGCCGCTCGGACATCTCCAGCTGCGCGAGCAGCTGGGTGTTGACCTTCTCGCTCAGCTTGGCGAGCTGCTCCTGCTGCTTCGCGAGCAGGAGCTGGGTCTGCTGGAGCGCCGCGAGCGTGGCCGCGGTGTCGCCCTGGGGCACAACGCCGGGCGCCTCGCGCTCAGCCAGCAGGAGCCGCAGCTCGGAGTCGAGCCCGCCCTCCAGGCCGCCGTCGTGCGTCGCCGGGGCGGTGCGCTGATGTCCTGCGACGTGAGCCGGAACGTGCTGCTCCGGTGCGTCGCTCGGATTCAGACCGTTGGCGAGCGCCTCACCCGCGGCTCCGGAGGGAGCAGCGACCGCGGCGAGGGTCGCCGTCGTCGTGTCGGGTTCCGCGGTGGAGCCCTCGGAAGCCGCCTTGGCCGGCTGCATCTCGACCGTCTTGCGGAGCGGGACCTCCTTGATGAACAGCACGGCGATGATCGCGGCGATGGCCACGAAACCTGCGATCAGGAAGATCTGCGCGGAGGCGTCACCGTAGGCGGCCTTGACGATCGTGGCGATCGGGCCCGGCATGTCCTTGACGTCCAGGCTCGTGCTCGACGCGCCGGATCCGGCGGGGACCTTGATGTGGTGGTCGATGAAGCCCTGTTTGATCAGATCCGATGAGCGGTTGCCCAGCACGGCGCCCAGCACGGACACGCCGATCGCGCCACCGACGGTCCGGAAGAACGCCACCGAGGCACTCGCGGAACCGATGTCCCGCGGAGCGACGGTGTTCTGCACGGCCAGGACCAGGTTCTGCATGGTCATGCCGAGACCGAGGCCCAGGACGGCCATGTAGACGCCGGTGATCCAGAAGTCGGTCTCGTGGTCGATCGTGCCGAGGAGGAGCATGCCCGCCGCGGTCAGGATCGTGCCGGCCACCAGGTAGCCCTTCCACTTGCCGTAGCGGGAAATCAGCTGACCCGCGACCGTGGAGCCCACCAGGTTGGTGAAGATCATCGGCAGGGTCAGCAGGCCGGCCTCGGTGGGCGTCGCGCCACGGGCCACCTGGAAGTACTGGCCGATGAAGGAGGAGGAGCCGAACATGGCCACACCGATGGCCACCGAGGCCACGATGCTCAGCGCGGTGGTGCGGTTGGAGATGATCTTCAGGGGGATGATCGGCTCGGAGACCTTGGCCTCGACCAGGATGAAGAGCAGCAGGCCGACGACCGAGCCGCCCACCATCGCCGCGGTCTGCCAGGACCACCACTCGTAGTAGTCCGGGTTGCCCGCGAAGGAGACCCAGATCAGCAGGGTGGAGACGGACGCGCTGAGCAGGATGGTGCCCAGCCAGTCGATCTTCGCCTTGCGGCGGATCTGCGGCAGCTTCAGGGTGATCTGGAGCAGGATCAGGGCGATGATCGCGAGCGGGACGCAGACGTAGAACGTCCAGCGCCAGCCCCAGTGATCCACGATCAGACCGCCGAGCAGCGGGCCGCCGGCGGTGCCCACGGCGAGAACGGCGCCAAGGTAGCCGGAGTACTTGCCACGCTCACGCGGGGCGATCATGACGCCCATGATGGCCTGGGACAGGGCGATCAGACCGCCCATGCCGATGCCCTGGATGACGCGTGCGGTCAGCAGCATGGGGATGTCGGGGGAGAGGCCCGCCACGACCGAACCCGCCACGAAGACGACGATCGACAGCTGGACCAGGATCTTCTTGTCGTAGAGGTCCGCGAGCTTGCCCCAGATCGGGGTGGTGACGGCGCTGGCCAGCATGGAGGCCGTGATGACCCAGGCGAAGTCCGTCTGGGTGCCTTTGAGGTCGGAAATGATGGTGGGCAGCGCGTTCGAGACGATCGTGCTGGACACGATCGCCGTGAAGAACGCGGCAAGGAGGCCGGTGAAGGCCTCCATGATCTGCCGGTGGCTCATGGGCTGAGCCTCGTGGGTGGGATTCAAGTTTCAGTCTCCTGCGGGGGTGGCGGCGGCGTACGGGGAGGGCTTGCGACGGTAGGACTGCAAGGCCATGGTGAGGTCGGTGAGGTTGGAGCGGCACGTGAGCGCCTGGTCCTCGTCCCAGTCACCGAGGAGGCTCAGGAGCGCCTGAACGCGGTCCTCCTCGGCCCGGGCGAGCTGTTCCTGCCCGATCTCGGTGACCTCCAGGAGCTGGGCCCGGCGATCCGTGGGGTCCTGCGTCCGGGTGATGAAGCCGCGTTCCTCGAGTTCCGCGAGGTGGCGGCTCAGCACGGGGGAACTCACTCCGAGCCGCTGCGCGATGTCCACCGCACGCCCACCGTGTTCGGTGATCATGTGGAGCACCCCGAGCAGGGCCGTGCTGGTTCCCGGTGCCAGGGAGTCGTGCGAGAGGCAGCGCAGTGCGCGCTGCAGATCCACGACCCCGCGGATGAGTGCCCGCGCTGTTGCTGGCTCTACCGGCATCCGATCCTCCTGTAATTGCTTGTGGCAACTATATAAGTGGAAAGGTTGCTTAGTCAAACTAATATTCGGGCGAGGGTGTGCGGGGAGGGAGCTGAGGGATGAGGAGGGCACGACGACGGGGCGCGCCGGCTCCCGCGCGCCGTGAGGGGGAGCGGTTCCCGGGTCAGCCCCGGTGCCGGGCGAAGAAGTCCCGCAGGAGGGCGGCGCACTCGTCTTCGCGGATCCCGGGGTAGACCTCCACCCAGTGGTTGAGGCGGCGCTCGCGGAGGATGTCGAAGACGGAGCCCGCGGCGCCGGCCTTCTCATCCCAGGCGCCGAACACCACGCGGGGGATCCGGCTCAGGACGATCGCCCCGGCGCACATCGCACACGGCTCGAGCGTGACCACCAGGGTGCAGTCCTCCAGACGCCAGCCGTCGGATTCGCCGCCGTCGTCGGCCATCCTGCGGCGGAGAGCCTCGGCTCCGGCCCGGATCGCGACCACTTCGGCGTGGGCCGTGGGGTCGCCCAGGGCCTCGCGTTCGTTGCGGCCGGTGGCCAGGACGGCGCCGTCGGGACCCAGCAGCACGGCGCCGATCGGTACGTCCTCGGTGCGGAGCGCCTCCCGGGCCTCGGCGAGGGCGAGGCCCATCCAGTGCTCGTGGTCGGCGTCGTGCGGGATCATGCCCACCAGCGTATCCGCCCTCCCGCGCTCGCGAACCGCCAGAGGATGCCCCTATGCCCGACGGATACGGGCGCCTACTGGCGGTTCGCGAGCGGAAGTGCCGCGGTTCGCCAGGGACGGCATGCGGCCGGCGTCCTGTAAATTTGACCCATGCGCACCATCGTTGTGGACCACCCGCTCGTCGCCCATAAGCTCACCGTGCTGCGGGACAAGACGACGCCTTCGCCCGTCTTCCGTCAGCTGACCGAAGAGCTCGTCACCCTTCTCGCCTACGAGGCCACTCGCGAGGTGCGTACCCAGCCCGTCACCATCGAGACCCCGGTGGCCACCACGATCGGCACGGCTTTCACCAAGCCGACGCCCCTGGTGGTCCCGATCCTCCGGGCCGGCCTCGGCATGCTCGAGGGCATGACCAAGCTGGTCCCCACCGCCGAGGTGGGCTTCCTGGGCATGGCCCGTGACGAGCACACCCTGGATATCATCACCTACGCCGAGCGCCTCCCGGAGGACCTCACGGGCCGCCAGGTCTTCGTGCTGGACCCCATGCTGGCCACCGGTGGCACGCTGCGCGAGGCCATCAAGTTCCTCTTCCGCCGCGGCGCCGACGAGGTCACCTGCATCTGCCTGCTGGCCGCGCCCGAGGGCCTGGCGAAGCTCGAGGAGGAGCTCTCCGACACGAACGTCACCGTGGTCCTCGCCTCGATCGACGAGCGCCTCGATGAGAAGGCGTACATCGTCCCCGGCCTCGGCGACGCCGGCGACCGCCTCTACGGCGTCGCGAGCGTCCTGGAGGCCTGAGCCCCCATCGCCGTCGCGCCCAGGGCGTCTGGCCGCCGTCGTCCTTCCGGGCGCGGCGGGCAGGCGCCCTTCGCCGTTCACTCGGCCGGGCGCAGCTCCACGGAGAACACGGTGCGTCCGGGCCGGGACTCCAGCGTGACGATCCCGCCGTGCGCCTGGACGATCGCCTGCACGATCGAGAGACCCAGCCCGGACGAGCCGCCCGTCCGGGCCTTGTCCGCCTGGGTGAAGCGGGAGAACACCTCGGGCTGCAGCTCCTCGGGGATGCCGGGGCCGTCGTCGGTCACCGTGAGGGTCGGCCTGCCGTCGGCGGAGACCGCGACGCTGACCTCCACTTTGGTGCCTTCCGGCGTGTGCTTCTGGGCATTGGTCAGTAGATTCACCAGAACCTGGCGCAGCCGCGCCGGATCGGCCCAGGCGTCCACGGTTCCCGCGGGGACCGCGAGGCGCCAGTCATGACCGGAGTCCTGGGCGCGTTTCTCCATGACCTCCTCGACCGCGAGCTGCACGAGATCCACCGGGCGGCCCTGGATCGCCTGCCCCTCGTCCAGCCGGGCGAGCGTCAGCAGGTCCTCGACGAGCGCGTTCATCCGGACGGACTGGCTCTGGACCCGGGACAGGGACTCCTTGCCCTGATCGCTGAGGGACTCGGTCAGACCGAGCATCTCGCTGTAGCCGCGGATGGCCGTCAGCGGGGTCCGGAGCTCGTGGGAGGCGTCCGCCACGAACTGCCGGGCCTTCACCTCGGAGGCGTGCCGCACGGCCAGGGCGCCGGCGACGTTGTCGAGCATCCGGTTGAAGGCATGACCCACGCTGCCCACTTCGGTGTCGGGGTCCGTGGCGCTCTCCGGGACGCGCACGCCCAGGGCGACCTCGCCGACGTCGAGCCGCGACTCGGCCACCTGTCCGGCCACTTCGCTGAGCTGAGCGAGCGGGCGCAGCGTCCGGCGGATGAGCCACGTGCCGACGACGGCGCAGATCACCAGAGCGCCCGCCGACACCAGGAGGGTGGTCAGGACGAGGGCGCCGAGGGCGTCGTTCTTGCCGGCCAGGGGGAGCCCGGTGACCACCACGGCCCCGCTCGGGGTGGTGGACGCCAGCATCCGGTACTCGCCGACGCTGAGCCGGCTGGTGACCGGGGCGGCGCCCGGACGGTAGGCCTCCGGTGTGGCCGAGAAGAGCGCGATCTTCCGGAGGTCGCTCGTGGGAAGCGGGGCGAACTGCCCGTCGTCGCGGAGGATCACCGCCGCGCCCTGGGAACCGTCACTCAAGGACACGGCCGTGATCGTGCCGAGAGCCTGGCCGCGGAACTCGGGGGACCCGCCGGGCCCGACCGGGCCGCCCAGGGTCGCCGCCGCACGGTGGTTGGCCAGCCGCAGCTGCGAGTCGACGTCGTTGGTCAGGACGCGGTCCATGGTCGCGTAGACCACCGAGCCGAGCACCGCGGCGATGACCGTCAGGAGCGCCATGGTGACGAGCACCAGCTTGGTGCGCAGGGGCCAGGACTTGAGACGCCGCCAACGGGGCGTGGCAGGGGAAGGGCCAGTGCTGGAGGGCCCGGCGCTCGAGGGGCTGCCGTCGGAAGGCCCGCCTCCGGTCGGTGGATTGACGGGCGGCGGGGGAACGGCGCCCTCGGGGATGCTCTGTGCGGTCATTCGGCACCCGGCCGGATGACGTAGCCCACGCCCCGGACCGTGTGGATCATGGGGGGACGTCCCACATCGATCTTCTTGCGCAGGTAGGAGATGTACAGCTCCACGATGTTCGCCTGGCCGCCGAAGTCGTAATGCCACACGTGGTCCAGGATCTGGTTCTTGCTCAGCACGCGCCGCGGGTTCTCCATGAGGTACTGGAGGAGGTCGAACTGGGTGGCGGTCAGCTGGATCTCCTCGCCGCCACGGCGGACCTCCCGCGAGTCGATGTTGAGCACCAGATCGCCCACCACCAGTTCGGACGCGTCCTTGGCGGTGGCGCCGGAGCGCTGCACGAGGCGGTGCAGGCGCAGGGTGAGCTCCTCGAGGCTGAACGGCTTGGAGACGTAGTCGTCGCCGCCGGCCGCCAGCCCTTCGACCCGGTTCTCCACGCTGTCCTTCGCGGTGAGGAAGAGCGCCGGGACCTCAGGCATGAAGGTGCGGATCTTCTGAAGGGCTTCGACGCCGTCGAACACAGGCACCATGATGTCCAGGACCAGCACGTCCGGCTGGAACTCGCGGGCCACCCGCACCGCGGACGGGCCGTCCTCCGCGTACTGGACCTCCCAGCCGCTCAGCTTGAGACCCATGGCGACCAGCTCACGGAGCATCGGCTCGTCGTCCAGGACCAGGGCGCGGATCGGGGATCCGTCCGGGCGGGTCAGACGAGGCAGGGACTGGAGTGACGGTGGCAGCGACATACCTCCACTCTGGACCCTCGCCTTCGCTTCTGCCTAGGCGTTCGCTGTGTGCTCGCTGTGAGCGCACGACGGCGCGTGGCCGGGGAGGGGTGGAATTCGTTCAGGATCGCGTCATCTCCGGCCGGTACCCTGCTTAGGAACGGTGTCGGGGAGAGAACTTTCAGGGCCCTCGACGACCGCGTTCCCACCGGAACCGGCTCCCACAGGACCGAGAGCGAGGCGAGGCGTCCACGATGAAGGCAACCGCGAGGGGGCGAGCGGGCGAACCGCGCCCGCGACATACGGCCGCGGCATCCTGGCTGCGGCTGCTCCCGCTGTTCGGCGGCGTCGTGGTCCTGTCCTTGTGGGCGGCCGGCATCCTCCCCGTGCTGCCCGCCGTCATCGCCTTCTCTGTGCTCGCCCTGGCGCAGCTGGCCGGCGGGGTGATCCGCGCCCGTCGCGACATGGACCACCGGGTCCAGGAGGTCGTCGATGCGCGGAAGGACGTCCCGTCGCAGAAGCCCGCTGAGGACGCCGAGCCTGATGCCTCAGGGAGCGTAGACCTCGACCCGGCGCAGACTGACCCGGCCGGCAAGGAACTCCAGCGATTCGGTGAATGAGATGCCGGCGTCGTTCCGATAGTCGATGACGAGCACGTTCTCCGCGGTGATGAGACCTCTGAGGTGCACGGCGTCGGCGAGGTCCCATCGGAAGTCCGGAGCTCTGAGCGCCGCGACGAGTTCGGCCACTCCTCTGAGCGGTTCCGACGTCCCGTCAGGGCTCTGATGGAATTCGATGTTTTCACCCACGAGGGTGGAAATGGTTTCGACATCCAATGCCCGCCAGGCATAAATCCAACGGGTCGAGAAACCGAGCAGGGAAAGGTTTCGCCAGCACTGCTGTGGACCGGTCTCGTCGGGCATTCAGGTGCTTCCTTGGCATGAATATGCCCCCAAAAACGGGCATTTTGCGGGATACCATTTGATTGTATCGCACGCCGTGGAATCGACGGGTCGACTAGGGATTTCCAGCCGCGGAATGACTGATCACGGAGGCGTTGATCCGATGCAGCAGCCCCGTCGGATCGAGCCCGTGGTTCGACGGCTGAGAGGCGACGATCAAAGCGACCGACGTCCAGATCATGAGGTGCGTCATGTAGTCCTTCCACGGCCAGCCCGGGGGACGGTTCTCGTCCTGAACACGGAAGACGCCGCTGTCGAGGAGCTCGGTGATGGCTTTGCGGCACGTGCGGCACGTCTCCAGATGCCGGTGAAACCAGGCCTTTTTCCGGGCCGTCAGAGTTCCGCTCAGATAAGACGGCACATATTCGATAGTGAACTGGCAGTCTTCCGATTCCTGCTGTCCCAGAAGTTCCCGGAGATATGCGACCCGAAGGGCTCTTTTCGCGCGCCGATGCAGCACGACGGCGGCATTAGGCGACAGGCCCAAAGAAGGCGCGACATCCTTCGGCTGCATATCCTCGATATCGAGATACCAGATGATCATGCGCCATCGTTCGGGAAGTGACTCGAAGGCCTTCCGGGCCGACTCATTCTCGAACGCGGCGATCACCCGATCGGTCACCTCGGGAGCTTCGCCCACCGAATCCAGGTCATCCGCCAGCACTTCGCGGCGTCGACGGCGGGAATTCCTCCAAACCGTCCGCGAGACACTCGACAAAAGGTACGGGAGGAACACGCCCTGGGGGCCGCGGCCCGACTTGATGGCCGCCAGCACGGCGGCGAAGGTGTCGTTCACGGCGTCCTCGGCCGCGCCGTGGTCATGCGTCAGGCCGTAGGCGATGCGGTACGCGGAAGCGCGGTGCTTGGCGAACAGGGCCCCGAAAGCGACCATGTCCCCGGAACGGGTGAGGGCCAGAAGTTCGACGTCGCTGCGCCTACGCAACAAGATCCCGATCACTCGGATGGTGGGGGATTCCCTGCGCCGTGTGTCCGTGCGTCGATCCCGCTCCGTCGTGTCGCGTCCTTCGGCGCGAAGGGCCGACCGGATAACGGTCCTTTCTGCCGAAAGCTGATGCGCGCCTCCCTCTGCCGAGCTGCGTGTCCTTCATTTCCACCCCTAGATGATTCCCGCGGTGAAACATTCATATCTTGTTGCGCAACTCGATGAGGACGCGGAGAGCGTGCGCAGCTTCGAACGAAGGAAGATGCGCACGATCTCAAGCGGCTGACCTTGATGGCGCGCGAGCTGGTCCGATGACTGGAAGCCGAGTTCCTGGACCGCGATGTGAAAAAACATGATGTCTCACCGTTGGCGATGTGCAGTGCAACGAGGAGAAGAAGCACGCCCCCATGCCGCTGTCCCCGGGTGGGTGCGGGCGTCGATCTGATCGACGCACGAATCCCACTTGAACAGAGTTAGACGACTTGACGCGATCTGTGACGCGACAAAGTCAAACAATTGCGGAAAACCGCGAACTCTCGACGGCGATCAGAAAGAACAGGCCGGAGGAGGTGCCGGAGCGCCGCATCGGATCCGCGCGGGCGGTGCGAGGAGCGCCGGCCCGCTTGCAGCGGGCCCGGCAACGGTCGGCTCAGTACCAGTTGTTGGCGTAGTGGAAGCCGAGGGCGCCGCAGGGTGAGCCGTAGCGTTCGGAGACGTACTTCAGGCCCCAAGTGATCTGGGTCTTGTAGTTCGTCTGCCAGTCGGGCGCCACGGAGGCCATCTTGGTGCCCGGCAGCGCCTGGACGATGCCGTAGGCTCCCGAGTCCGCGTTCTGCGCGGTGGTCTTCCACCCGGATTCCCGCGTCCACAGGGTCACGAGGCACGGCATCTCGCCCGCACCCCAGCCGTACTTGCCGAGCTGGCTCGCGGCGAAGGCCTGCGCGGCGGCCGGATCGTCGACCGTCTTGGGCGGCGCGGCTTCCTCTTTCAGCGCGTCGACCGCCTGCTTCAGCGCGGAGGCCTGACTGGCGGCCTCCCGGGCCGACTTGCTGGCCTCGGCGCCTGCCGAGACGCTCTCCGAGGACAGGGTGGCCAGCACGGAGAAGTCGAACTTCTGCCCCACGTTCTTGACCTTGCGGAATTGGGGGGCGCTGAGCTTGACCTCGGGGGCCGCCTGCGCCGTGGGAGCCGCGGGGCGGGTGTCCTGCGCGGCGATGGACGCCTGGGTGGCGAGGCCGCCGGCCAGCGCGAGCGTCAGAACGGAGCCGACGACGGCGGCCCGGGCGCCGCGGGTGCGCGGAAGGATGCTGGGGAGCTGGCTGAGGACGGATCGCTTCTGGCGGGCGCTCGGCACAGCGGACGTCGTGGCGGCCCGTGCTCCGGTCGTCGAGCTCTCGCCGCGGGTGCTCCTGGTGGCGCGCACGGCGCGGGACTCCACGGCGGCTCGGCCGTCGGTGGTCCGCGGTCGGTTCGCGGTCATGCTCAACCCTTCGATGCTTCTGGAAGGGGCGGGTCCGTGGACTCCGGACGCGGACACCCTGGTGGTGTCCCGTTCTTCCGGTGGACGCTCTGCCCCACGGACCAGTCTAGGTGGCGGACGCGCTCATGTCACATTTAGGTAACGACGCTTCCCGGATTCAGATCTCGCCTCAGGGGCCTCGTGGATGCTGAAGCGTCCACCATGCGGTCAAGCGGATCTGGCATGAGTTTCAGTTCACAGTTGAACTTTCATGCGCTGGATGCCTGATCTGGTTCATAAAATTCGATCAATCGCGCCGAGATCGACCGTGAAAGGGTTGATTCGCATCTCCCGAGGCCTCTTGTCAGAATGGTGAGATCGGTCACAATGGACACATTTGTCTCGCCATGTGGACGGTCCACAGCTTTGTTACTTGCCAGTTGTGTTTGTTACGTTGCACACTCGGAGATGTGAATACCAACTCAACAGCATCTGCAGCCGCAGCGACCCTCTCCAGCGCACCCGCTGGCCGGATGGTTGGCTGTTGTCGAATGTGCGCCTGACCTCCACCCCTCAGCTCAGGCAACCGTCCTCACCCCGCCCAATGAAGGGCACTTTCCTGATTCATTGCGGGGACTCAACATTCGAGCCGCGATGACGGCAAATTCACTCTCAGAGGTTTGAAACAACATGTCAGTTGCATCCGGATACGTCCACATCTCCCTGCGGAACGCCAACAAGGCACCTGCCGTCCGCCCCGAATTCGCGAACCGCCCGGTGGCGGCCCCGCAGCAGTACCCGGCCGGCTACAACGGCCAGTTCGCAGCCCCCGCCCCGGCCCAGCAGCCCGGCTACCCCCAGCAGGGATACGGCCAGCTCCGTGCGGTTCCGCAGCCGGGCGCCCCGGCCGTCGAGGGCCACCCCGTGACCGCACCCACCCCGGTGATCGCCCGCGGCGCCAATGGCGCACCGGCCCGTCCCGCAGCAGGCACCCCCACGGTGGCTCGCGGCTTCGTCCTCTACGTCGGCATCGATGAGGAGACGGCAGCCGCCTCCGGGCAGTCGATCGCCAAGCTCGCCCAGGAGATCCGCGCCTACGCTCAGTCGCTCGTTCAGGGGGCTGAGAGCTACGCCGCCGTCGCCGTCGCGCCGGCCAGCGCTCCGGGCTCCGCCCTCGACGTCGTGCGCAGCACCTTCGGCGATCCGACCGTCGCCAACCGCCAGCGCGTCGAGGCGCCCCGCCCGGCCGCCGTCCCCGATCAGCGCCCCAGTGGTGTGCTGATCGACCTGGCGCGTCGCGAGGTCCACCTCGACGGCGACACCCTGAACCTGACCTTCAAGGAGTTCGAGCTCCTGAACTACCTCGTGGAGAACGGCACTCGCACCGTGGACCGCGAGGAGCTCCTGGAGAACCTGTGGCGCAACGCCGAGGAAGTCCCCAACGAGCGCACCATTGACGTGCACATCCGCCGTCTCCGCTCGAAGCTGGGCCGCCTGGCCAACACGGTCCGCACGGTCCGCGGGCAGGGCTACCGCTTCTACGAGCACCCCGAGGTGGTCGTCTGGGCCGCGCCGGAGTACTCCATCTGACGTTTTCGGTTCTGTGAGAAGGACGGGGATCCCCTCCGCGCCTGCGCTCCGGCCCCGCTGCACTTCAGGTTTCCGGCTTCTGTCGGGCTTGAGGCAGCGGGGCCTTCACGCAACAACGGCGCTGTCGGGGACCCCCGTCCTTCTGCTCGTTCCCGGTCAGAGGGAGTGCGTCCGGCTTGGTGGGGGATCACCCGTGAGTGGGGCCGGTTCTGTGCGAGCGAGTGGGTGACCTGGCCTGCGGCCGTGACGGGTGGTCTGTGTGTGGGGTGCCGGGGGTATCCGGAGAGCGCCGTTGTCGCGTAGAAGCCCCGCCCCGCTGACAGCTTGAGGCGAGCCGGTCCGCAAAAGTCGGCGGGGCTGAAGCGCAGGCGCCGAAGGATGCCCGCGGCGCCCCACCCCGCACGTCCAACGAGAACCCTCCGCGGGGATAGTGTTTTCCCATGAGCGAGCATCACGTGAAGCGCCTGATCATCATGCGTCACGCCAAGGCGGACTGGCCTCTGGGGGTCCAGGATCACGACCGGCCTCTGGAACCCCGTGGGCATCGTGATGCGGCGGCGGCCGGGGCCTGGCTGCGGGAATCGGGGAACGTCCCGGACTTCATCTTGTGCTCCACCGCGGTGCGGACCCGCCAGACCTGCACCTGGGTGTGCGAAGAGCTGGGGGAGAAGGCCCCGACACCGAAGCTCGAATCGGGGCTCTACGCCGCGACCGGGCGGCGCATGCTCACGGTCCTCAACCACGTGCCGGAGACGGTGACGAGCCTGATGATCATCAGCCACATGCCGGGGGTACAGGACCTCGCGCTGCTCCTGGCGGACCGCGACTCGGATCAGACCGCCTACATGGACATGGCGGAGCATTACCCCACCAGCGGGATCACCGTGCTTGAGAGCGTGAAGCCCTGGGCGGAGCTGGACGGTCAGGACGCGCGCCTGGTGTCCTTCGAGGTGCCGCGGGCCTGACAGCAGTCCTCGCCGTCGAGCGGCCTCCCCCGGACCGGCCGGCCGCCGGTCGAGCGCTCCGGTTGCCCGCCGTGCGGGTGGGGCGCTTGCGTCCGGTGACACCAGCCTTCTTCACGGGCCAGACGCTGCCCAGGAACAGCAGGAGTGCGGCCGGCAGTCCTGCGGCGAGACTCAGGAAGAAGTACAGATCGCTTCCTGCGCCGGGGCCGGTGGTGTGCATCCGGTCGTAGCCCTCGGAGAATCCCAGCCCCCAGAGACGGACGTACGCCAGGGCGAACGTGACGGCAACGGTGGTCAGGATTCCGGCGGCGAGCAGCACCTTGTTGCGGCGCAGGATGGCGACGGACGCGATGGCGCAGACGAAGCCGATGAACGCGCACACCAACAGGAGGACCAGGCCCAGCGTCTCTGGGGCCAGGACCGTCTGGATCAGGAGCGCGGCGCAGGCCAGGGCCGCGCCGAGCATGATCTTGGTGGTGAGCAACCGCATGGCGACATTCTTTCAGAGGGTTCTGACAGTTTTCCTGGTCCGTATCCTCGGTCCCCGGGTCCAGGGACCGAGGGGCGGGCGTCAGCGCGCCAGGTAGCCCTTCACGAAAGTCATGATGGCTTCGACGCTGGCTTCCTGGGAGCGCCCCGGATGGAAGCTCTTGCGGTCCAGGCCCACGATGAAGCAGGCACCGAAGATCGCCGCCTCCAGGCCGCTCCGCGACACGTCCTGGTTCACCGCGTACCGCTGGCCGATCCGGTCCAGGGCCTGGGAGATCACGTCGAGCAGTTCCGAGCGGAGTTCCCGCATCAGATCACGCCACTCGTTCTCCGCCTTCCAGTTCTCGTTCATCCAGAGCTGCCCGAAGGACGGGTAGTCGTCCAGGAACGCGATCGCCTCGGACACCACGGACTCCATGGCCGCGACGGGATCCTCGACAGCAGGCACCGCTGCGAAACGGGCCAGGAGGATGTCCACGCCGTGCCGGAGCAGCTGCGCGATCAGCTCGGACTTGCTGCCGAAGTTGTAGTACACGGTGCCCTTGGAGACCCCGGCCTCGGCCGCGATCTCGTCCACCGTCACTTCGGCGGCGCCCCGCTCGCCGATGAGCTGCATCGATGCGTCGAAGATCTTCTGCCGCGAGGCCGACGTCCGCTGGGGACGACGACGGCGGCCCGCGCCGTCGTCGTCGCCCACGGCAGGACCCTGGCCGGGTCCGCCGGCGTCACCGACCGCCGACGGCAGTCCTGGGCGGGTGGCCGGCTCGGCGGGACTCATACCGAGATCTCCGGCTTGAAGCTCTTCAGGGTCCAGAGCTTGTGCTTGTGGACCGCGAGCGTGGACATCGCCATGCCGAGCGCCGCGTAGCCCACCAGACCCAGCATGATGGGGGCCACCATGGACAGGTCGCCGCCGTAGATGAGGTGGCGCATGCCGGTCACCACGTAGCCGAGCGGCAGGATGTCGTGGACCACGTGGAACGGCTCCGGGGTGGTCTGCCACGGGAACGTGCCGCCCGAGGAGACCAGCTGGAGCACCAGCAGGATGAGCACCACGAACTTGCCCGGCGTGCCCAGCAGGGCGCAGATGCCCTGGATGAGAGCCGTGAACGCCATCGCCGCGAACAGCAGGAAGACGAAGGTCAGCGCCGGATTGGCCGATTCGAGTTTCAGGCCCAGCGTGACCACGGCCCACAGCAGGGCCGTCTGCACCGCGGAGACCACGAAGAAGGGCAGCCAGCCGGCGATGCCGATCTTCCACGATGGCGCGTTGGACGCCAGGGCTCGCTGGGTGAGCGGGCGCATGGCCTGCACCAGCATGAAGGCGCCGATCCACAGCGAGAGGCTGAGGAAGAACGGGGCCAGGCCGGCGCCGTAGGTGGTCGCCTTGGTCTGCGCGAGCTTGTCGACGGCCACCGGATCGGACATCACCTTGGAGACGCTCTCCCGCTGGGTCGCGTTCGGGTTGGGGATCTGGCCCGAGCCCTCCGCGAGCTTGGTGGCCAGTTCCTTGCCGCCGCTCGCGGCGGTCTTGGCGCCGTCCTGCAGCTTGGCCGCGCCGGCGTTGAGCTGCGTGGCGCCCGAGTTGAGCTTGGTGGCGCCCTGGTAGGCGCTCTGCTCGCCCGCCGCGAGGGTCTTCGCCCCGTCGGCCAGCTGGTAAGCGCCCGAGTTGGCCTGGTTGATGCCGTTGACCAGGGTGGGCGCGGAATCGGAGAGTTTCTTGGCGCCCGCGGACACCGCCGCGGCGCCATCGGAGAGCTTCTGGATGTCCGCCGCGGCGCCGTTGATCTTCGCCTTGGCCTCCTGGACCGGGCTCGAGCCCTGGACGGTCTTCAGGTCCGCGAGGATCTTGTCCGCCTGTTCCTGGGTGATGAACTGGTCCTTCACGAGCTTGCTGACCGTGGTCTTCACGTCCGCGTCGGCCTGGGTCTCGACGGTCTGGAGGTCCTTCACCGCGCCCTGCACCTTGGCGTTGAGCTGCGCGTTGCCGGCGGCCACCTGGGCCGCGCCGTCGGCGAGCTGCTTGGTGCTGGACGGCAGGGGCGCGGCGCCCTGGCTGAGCTGGGACAGCCCGCTGCTCAACTGGTTCGCGCCGTCGGAGAGCTTGTTCGCGCCGGCCACGAGCTGGCCCTGACCGTCGACCAGCTGGCTGGCGCCGGAGCTGAGGTCGGTGGTGCCTTTGTGGAGATCAGCCGTGCCGGTCTGGAGCTGGGCGAGCCCGTTGGACAGCGTCTTGGCGCCGTCGGCCGCCTTCACCATGTTCTGGTGGATGACGCCGAAGCCGGACAGGAGCTGATCGGCCGTCTGCTCGCCGACCTCCTGGGCGACGCTCGCGTGCACGGCGGTGGTGAGCTTGTCCACGATCGTGCTGAGCAGGTAGTTGTTGGCGTCGTTCGTGGTGACGTTGAGCATGGCCTGGTGCGCCGAGTCGAACGTCGACGGGGACACGAGGTTCTTGGAGAAGTCCTTCGGGATCTTCAGGGCGAAGGCGTACTTGCCCGTCCGCACGCCCTCATCGGCCTCCTGCGAGGTGGGAACGCGCTGCCAGTCGAAGAGGTGCGCGTCCACGAGGGAGTCGGCCACCTTCGCGCCGGCCTTCAGTTCCTCACCCTTGGTGCCGTCGGGCTTGGACGGGGTGGCGCCGGTGTCCTCGACCACCAGGGCGGCCTTGATGCCGCTCAGGTTGTTGTACGGATCCCAGTTCGCATAGAGGTAGATGGCCCCGTACAGCAGGGGGACGAGGGACAGGGCGACGATGGTGAGCTTGGGCAGCACACCACTGGTCATGCGCTTGAGCTCGGAGCGGGCCAGGCGTAGAACGGTCACTTCGCTTCCTCCACGTTCTCATCCGCACTGTTTTTGTCAGCATCCGGCGTCTCACTCGACTCACTCGACGCGGCATCGCCGACCTGCGCGGCGCCGGCGGCCAGGGCCTCCTCCGCCTCCTCTTCGGCTCCCGGCGGCAGCTCCGCATGCGGAACGGAGTTGCCGATCACCGCGCTGGGGCCTTCCCAGCCGTCCGGCAGGGTCGCCACGACCGCGACGACGGCGAGCGGCCGCCCGGCGTCGAACGCGAGCTGTTCGCAGCGCTCCAGCCAGACGGTGGGGTCGGCGCTGTGCCGGTCGGGGGAGTCGAGCACGAGCAGGTCGACGGCGGGATCGGCGAGGGCCAGCTGGGTCAGGAGGCTCACGCGGCGTTCCGCCGGAAGTTCGTCGACCCAGAGCTTTTCCACGTCCTCGAAGGAGTTGAGCTTGAGCCAGGGCTTGGCGAGCAGGGCGCCACGGTAACGGCGGGGGATCAGCGCGAGGTCCTCGGTGACCAGGTCGCAGACGGAGAGGTGCTGTTCGGGCTCGTTGATGCCGGGGGAGTCCACGAGGGCGGAGGCCTTGCGGACGGCTTTGAGCCGGGTGCTGCCGTTCCAGGACAGGTGACCCGAGGACGGCTTCATGCGTCCGGTGAGGGTCAGGGCGAGGGCGGTGCGGTCATCCTGGTTCTCGCCGCGGACCAGGAGCAGTTCGCCGGGGGAGACACGCAGTGAGGTGGCGGGCAGGAGGTCGGTCCTGCGGCCGTTCACCTGGAGCGCACGGGCGTCGAGCATGGGGGAGGTGCCTTTCGTGAAGAACGTCTGACACCAGAGTATCTAAACTGACTGGTCAGTTCAAATAGTTCTTCGCGGGCACCGAACCCCTGTGCGGATCACCGACGGCGGCCGTGCACCAGCGTCACCAGACGCCCCATGAGCCGTACCTGCCAGGCCTCGCGCCGGAACGAGAGGACCGGCACCGGGAGCGGGAAACGCTGCCGGGCCACGCTGTGCGGACGGGCGAACTCCCGCAGCCCGTCGGCCCCGTGGATCCGGCCGAACCCGGAATCCCCGGTCCCACCGAAAGGCAGGGCCGGGACCAGGGCGAACGACATGACGCTGTTGATGGACGTCATGCCGGCCCGCACCCTGCGTGCGATCGCCCCTGCCTTCCCGAGGTCCCTGCTGTAGACCGCGCTGCCCAGGCCGTACACGCCCGCGTTGCTCTTCTCCACGGCCTCGGCCACGGACCCGACGCGGGTCACCGTGAGCGTCGGGCCGAACGTCTCCTCGCGCACGGCCTCGCTGTCCTCCGGAACGTCGAGCAGGATGACCGGTTTCACGAACGGCGGCGCCACCGACTCCTCTCCGCCGGCCACGGCCCGCCCACCGTCTGCGAGGGCGGCCTGGATGTGCCGCAGGACGGTGCTGGGCTGGCTGGGCATCGTCAGCGGCCCGATGCGGTCCGCGTCGCCCGGCCCCGCCGTCACGGTGCCCGCGATCCTGCGGAGCTCCGCGACGAACTCGTCGTACACGGGAGCCTCCACGTACGCACGCTCCATGCCGATGCAGGTCTGCCCGGCGTTGCCCCACGCGCCGAAGGCCACGTCCTGGGCCGCGGCGCGGACGTCGGCGTCGGCGGCGATGATCGCGGCATCCTTGCCGCCCGCCTCGATGACCACGGGGGTGAGAGTCTCCGCGCAGGCCGCCATGACCTTCTTGCCCGTGGCGGTGGACCCGGTGAAGGCGAGCTTGGAGACGCCGGAGCGACAGAGCGCCGAACCCGTGGCGCCGAGTCCGGTCACGAGCTGAAGGACCGGCAGCTCCGGCACGGCGCGGTGGAAGGCCTCGACGAGCCACGAGCCCACCGCGGTGCTGTACTCACTCGGCTTGAACACCACGGCGTTGCCCGCCGCGAGGGCATAGGCGATCGACCCCATCGGCGTGAACACCGGATAGTTCCACGGGCCGATCACACCCACCACGCCCAGCGGCTGGTACTCGACGCTCGCTGCCAGGTTCGCGCCCAGGACCCCTGGCCGCACCGAGCGCTTGCGGAGCACCCGCTGCGCGTTCCTCGCCGCCCAGTCGATGTGCTCGACGGCGGCCATCACCTCCAGCCGGGAATCGTCCACCGGCTTCCCGGTCTCCTCCCGCATGAGACGCGCGAGCTCGTCCAGCCCCGCCACGACGGCGTGCTTGAACGCCAGCAGGCGGCGGAGCCGGCCGTCGAAGCCCAGCCCGTCCCACCAGGCCGCGGCCTCCCGCGCGCGGTCGACGGCGGCCGCCACCGCGCCGTCGTCGTCCACGGGGAAGGTGGCCACGACGGCGCCGGTGGCCGGGTTGAGGGAATCGAACGTGCTCATCCGAGGAATGCCTTTCCTTCGCCGCGGTAACTGGGGACGGACGCCACCAGCCGGTCGCCGTCCACCACGTGCAGGGTGTCGACGTGTTCACAGAGTTCGCCGGCCTTGGCATGCCGGAACCAGACCCGGTCGCCGAGGGACAGGCTGTCCGCGGCGGGCCCGTGCACCGGGGTCTGGACCTCGCCCGCGCCTTCCGTGCTCAGGAGCTTCAGTCCCGTCGGCCAGACGGGGCGGGGCAGCCGGTCGGGTCCCGACGGGCCGGACGCCACCCAGCCGCCGCCGAGCACCGTGGCGAACCCCGGTGCGGGTTTGCGGACTACGGGCAGGGCGAAGAAGGCGGCGGGTTCCGGGTGGAAAGCGCGGTAGCCGTCGAAGAGCGCGGGGGCGTAGAGCCCGGATCCGGCCGCGAGTTCGGTGACCGCGGCTTCCGCTCCGGTGGTCTCGAAGCTTCCGGTGCCGCCCCCGTTGACGAATTCGAGGGGCGAGCCGGCGGGCAGTTCCCGGTGCACGGCGTCCACGGCCTCGGCGCGGCGCGCGGCGAGTTCCCTCCCGGACAGGGCGTGCAGCGCGCGGATCTGGGCGCGGTGCAGAGCGGAACCGGTGTCATCCCCGAGCCCGGCGATCTGTCCTTCATAGGACATGATCCCCACGAGCCGGAACCCCTGTCGCCGGACGATCTCGGCGGCCACGGCGGCGGCATCCTCGGGGGTGTGGACGGGCGAGCGCCGCATGCCCAGATGCGCGCGGCCACCCGCCAGGCGCAGCGACGCGTCGAGGTCCAGGCACAGTCGGAGCGGTGCGTCCGGCCCGGCGAACGGGGCCAGGAGATCCAGCTGATCGGCGGAGTCCACCATCAGCGTGACGCGCTCGCGAGCGGTGGGCGAGTGGGCGAGGGCGGCCAGGGCGGCGCGGTCGGCGGTCGGATAGGCGACCACGACGTCGTCGAACTCCTCGGCCAGCCAGAGCGCCTCCGGGAGGGCGTAGGCCAGGATGCCGCGGAAGCCGGGAATCTCCAGCACGGCCCGCAGTACCGCGCGGCTGCGGATCGACTTGCTGGCCACCCGGATGGGCTTGCCCTGAGCCCGCCGCAGCAGGTCTGCGGCGTTCCGGCGGAGCGCGGGCAGGCTGAGGACCGCGAACGGAGCCTCGAGGTGTGCGGTGGCGCGGTCCAGCGCGGCGAAGCCACCCGCGCCGGTGAAACCGTTCCGCCCCGCCGTGGAGCCGTCCGGGGCGAGGCTGAAGGAAAGGGTGCTGGCGGACATACCCCGACTGTGACACGTCGCACACCTCGAGGGGAAACACCCGGGTGGGCCTGACTCACATCGAGGTGTTGTCAATCGACAGACGCCCTCCCAGAATGAGGAGGTGATGGACGTCAACACGCGCCGCCTACGCTACTTCGTGGCCGTGGCCGAGGAGCTGCACTTCAGCCGGGCCGCAGCGCGGCTGTTCGTCGCTCAGCAGGCGCTCTCGAAACAGATCCGGGAGCTCGAAGCCGAGCTGGGGGTCACCCTTCTGAACCGGACCACTCGTCGGGTCGAGCTGACCGAGGACGGTGAACACTTCCTGGAGGTGGCCAGGGGAGTGCTGGACGCCTGGGATGACGGGCTCCGGCGCGTCCGGCTGGCGAGCCGCGCCGGTCAGCGGGTCCTCCGGCTCGGCTTCGTGGTGGGTGCGGCACTGGAACTGACGCGGCCGATCCTGGCGGAGTTCGCGCGGCGCCATCCGGATGTGGAGCTCCGCCTTCAGGAGGCGGCCCTCAGCGACCCCAGCTGCGGCCTGGCCGACGGCAGCAGCGACCTCGCGATCCTCCGGCCGCCGCTCTCCCTGGCCGGGGTGCAGCGGCTGCCGCTCTTCGTGGAACCCGTCGTCGCCTGCCTCGGCTCGAGCCACCGGCTGGCGGGCCGGAGCATGATCTCGCCGACCGAACTGCTGGACGAGCCGCTCACGGTCGGCGGAGGGCACGACGCCGCGTGGCGCGGGTTCTGGTCCCTGTCCGCTTTCCGGACGGAGGGGCATCCGCCGCGCATCGTGGAGACCTCGTCACCGACGGAGGAGGCGGAACTGGTGGCCAGCGGGGTGGCGACCGCGCTCACCGGAGCCGCGATGGCGAGGTATCTGGTGCGCCCGGGGCTCGTGTACGTCCCGGTGGAACCGCACCCCGGTTCGGAGGTCGCGCTCGCCTGGCGCGAGGACGCCCCGAGCGAGGTCGTCTCCCTGTTCGTGCAGGCGGCGCAGGACGTGCGTGACGCCGAACAGGGTCTCGTCCGCAGCATTGAGCATCCGGTGGTTGTGAATTCACCCTGATCCAGTGTTTGTGCTCCAGGTCACATCGGCGTGAGCATGGAGGCCATGTGGAAGAACTGGGTCGGAGATCAGGCCTGCACCCCGGCGAACCTCGTCCAGCCCGCTTCGGTGGAGGCTGTCCAGGAGTCGGTGCGTGAGGCGGCCCGGCAGGGGAGAGGGATCCGCGTGGTCGGCGCCGGACACTCCTTCGGCGACAACGTCCTCACCTCCGGGGACCTCCTGTCCCTCGACCGGCTGAGCGGTCTTCTCGGCGTCGACCGTGAGGCGGGGACCGTCCGTGTCGCGGCCGGGACCAGGCTGCGCGATCTTAACCGTCTGCTCGACGGGCACGGCATGGCGCTGGCGAATCTGGGTGACATCGACAGCCAGTCGGTCGCGGGGGCGATCTCGACCGCCACGCATGGCACGGGCCGGAGCCTCGGCAATCTGGCGACGTTCGTGGAGGACGTCGAACTCGTGACGGCGGACGGTGAGGTGCTGCAGGCGTCGACCGCCGGGCCGGACGTCCTGTCCGCCGCGCGGGTCTCGGTGGGGGCGCTCGGGGTCGTCACGGCGTACACCCTGCGGGTGGTGCCTGCCTTCGCGCTGCACGGTGTGCAGGAGCCGGCCTCCCTGGAGGAGACGCTCGGGAGACTCGACGAGCACGTGAATGGCAACGACCACTTCGAATTCTTCACTTTTCCCCACAGCTCCACCGTGCTGGCCAAGCGGACCAACCGCGTCACGGATCCCGTCCCGGAGAACGACGGCCCCGCCCCGGGACGGCTGCGCTCCTATCTCGAGGGAGAGCTGCTCGAGAACACGGCTCTGGACCTGGTCTGCCGCCTGGGCCGTGCCCGCCCCGGCCTGATTCCCCGGCTCAACCGGCTGGCGACGGACCTGGTCACACCGACCTCGCGGACGGGCGTCAGCCACGAGGTGCTGGTCAGCAAGAGGAGCGTCCGGTTCACGGAGACCGAATGGGCTCTGCCCCGCGAGGCATGCGTCGAAGCGCTCACGGAGATGCGGCGGCTGGTGACGGCCCGGGGCCTGGACGTGAACTTCCCCTTCGAGGTCCGCTTCGTCGCGGGGGACCGGGACTCCCTCCTCAGCCCGGCCTACGACCGGGAGAGCTGCTACATCGCGGCGCACATGTACAGCGGCATGCCGTGGCAGGAGTTCTTCACGGCCGTGCAGACCGTGGCCCTCTCCTACGGCGGACGGCCTCACTGGGGGAAGCGTCACAGCCTCTCCGCCGCGCAGCTCGCAGAACTGTATCCCCGCTGGGACGACTTCCAGCGGGTCCGCCGGGAACTCGATCCGGCCGGACTGTTCGCCAATGACCACGTCCGCCGCATCTTCGGCGCCTGAGACGGCTTCTGACATGCGACGCCGAAACCCGAGCTCCGACATCCCAAGGAGAAGGACATGAGCCAGCCAGCCGCCGTCGTGCGATCCGGTGGGATGACCACACAGCGGGTAGCGACCGCCGCCGCCTTCTTCCTGCAGGGATTCCTCTTCATCACCATGACCACCCACTTGCCGCAGATCCAGGGGCTGTTCGGCCTGGATGCGGCGACCCTGTCCCTGGTGCTCCTGGGCATGGTGGTGCTGGCGGGCGCCGGCTCGGTGCTCGCCGGGCAGATCGCGCGGCGGCTCGACTCCGCCCAGGCGCTCCGGGTGGGCCTCGGGCTGATCGGCGCCGGCGCGATCGAGGTCGGTCTGGCGCCCGACCTGTTGCTGTTCTGCCTGTTCCTGGCCGTGTACGGGGTCGGTCTGGGCACGGTGGATGCCTCGATGAACATGCAGGGCGTGGCGCTCGAGCACCGCCTGCGCCGCACCCTGCTGCCCGGCTTCCATGCGGCGTGGACCGCGGGCGGGATCGTCGCGACGCTCGCGGCACTCGCCTTCGGGGAAGCCGCGCTGGCGGCGTCCGTGACCCCCTTCGGGGTGGTCGCGGTGGTGGCGACTGCGCTGCCGTTCCTGCGCCGGGACCGAGGAGCGGAGGCGGGGTCCGAAGGCGTTCAGGTGAGCATCCCGTGGAAGCGGCTGATGCTGGTGGGGCTGGTCCTCGTGCTCTTCTACATGGTGGACACCGCCGCCTCCACCTGGGGTCCCGCCTATCTGCACGACCTTTTCGGCACGGGCCTGGGCAATGTGGCCGTGGCGACCCTGCCGTATCTCGTGGCCTCACTCCTGGCGCGGCTCGCGGGTGACTGGGCCGTGGGACGGTTCGGGGCGGTGCGGCTCCTGAGGGCCGCAGCCGTGCTCTCGGCCGCCGCGCTCGCCGTCGTGGTCCTGGCCCCGAATGCGGCGATCGCGGTGCTGGGCTTCGCCGTCCTCGGCTTCGGGGCAGGCATCATCGCGCCGCTGTCCTTCTCCGTGGCGGGCTCGATCGCGGCGCTCGGCCAGGCGGGGTCCGGTGGCGCCGACGACCCGGTGCGCCGTGCCCGGGTGGATTCCGTGATCGCACGGTTCAACCAGTTCAACTATGTGGGGGCGCTGCTGGGATCCGTGCTGACGGGACTGGTGGGGGCGGACTCGCTGCGCCTCGGCTTCGCGCTGCCCCTCGTGCTGGTCCTGGCGATCCTGCCGCTCGCAGGGGCATTCCGGGACAGCAGCGCTGGGCGGGACGGCAGCGCAGTCCGGGGTGCCGGCGCCGTCCGGGAGGAGTGAGGCGGGTACGAGAAAGCCCCGGTCCGTGGACCGGGGCTTTCGCATCTTCTCTGTGCGCCCAAAGGGATTCGAACCCCTGACCTTCTGTTCCGTAGACAGACGCTCTATCCAGCTGAGCTATGGGCGCATGTTTCTCCCGGGATGTTTCCCGTTCGAACCTCGAGATACTTTACCCGAAAACTCTTCAGGATGCACGACGGCGGGGAGCGCGGTCCCGGAAAGGCCGGGATCCGGGGGAGCGGCGGGCGTGCATCCGGGAACACAAAAGCCCCGGTCCGTGGACCGGGGCTTTCTGCATTCATCTTCTCGGTGCGCCCAAAGGGATTCGAACCCCTGACCTTCTGTTCCGTAGACAGACGCTCTATCCAGCTGAGCTATGGGCGCTTGGCGTCATTCCGGAAGCGACTCCCGGTTGAACCTTCATAAACTTTACGGGAACTTCTGGCGGCTTCCAAATCGACGGCCGGTGACGCCCCGCACATGTACCGGTCTACGTGACCTTAATCACAAAAACGATCGAAAAGCGTGATTCGACCACGGAAAACGTCCCGAACGAGGCTTCCCCGTCAAATATTGCTGAAAATCCGTCCAGTGGTCCATACCTACGATTGAGACACCCGCCCAGGAACCCATCGAAAAGGACTCACTATGGGAAATCTGACGACGTCTCGCCTGACAGCTGACGCCCCCACCACCCACCAGAAGCTTCTGGCCTGGGTCGAGGAAGTGGCAGAACTGACGCAGCCGGACTCCATCTACTGGGTGAACGGTTCCGAAGAAGAGTACGCACGCCTGACCACTGAACTGGTCGAGGCCGGCACCCTGGTCCCCCTCAACCCGGAGACCTTCCCGAACTCCTTCGCCGCCTTCTCCGATCCGGCCGACGTGGCCCGCGTGGAAGAGCAGACCTTCATCTGCTCCGAGAAGGAGGCCGATGCCGGCTTCACCAACAACTGGATGGCCCCCGCCGAGATGAAGGGGAAGCTCAACACCCTCTTCGCCGGCTCCATGCGTGGCCGCACCATGTACGTCATCCCGTTCGTCATGGGTCACCTTGACGCCGAGGACCCCAAGTTCGGCGTCGAGATCACCGACTCCGCCTACGTGGTCGCCTCGATGCGCATCATGGCGCGCATCGGCACCGACGTGCTGGACAAGCTGACCGCCACGAACGCCTTCTTCGTCCCCGCGCTGCACTCCGTGGGCGCTCCGCTAGAGCCCGGTCAGAAGGACGTCGCCTGGCCATGCAACCCGGACAAGTGGATCGTGCACTTCCCGGAGGAGCGCTCGATCGTGTCGTACGGTTCCGGCTACGGCGGGAACGCGCTGCTGGGCAAGAAGTGCTTCTCCCTGCGCATCGCCTCGGTGATGGCCCGGGACGAGGGCTGGCTCGCCGAGCACATGCTGATCCTCAAGCTCACCAGCCCGGAGAACAAGGACTACCACGTGGCGGCGGCCTTCCCGTCCGCGTGTGGCAAGACCAACCTCGCGCTCCTCGACCCCACCATCAAGGGCTGGAAGGTCGAGACCCTCGGCGATGACATCAACTGGATGCGCTTCGGCAAGGACGGTGAGCTCCGGGCCGTGAATCCGGAGGCAGGCCTGTTCGGCGTCGCTCCCGGCACCGGCTGGGGCACCAACCCCAACGCCATGCGCGCCATCGCCAAGGGCAACAGCATCTTCACCAACGTCGCCCTGACCGACGACGGCGGTGTCTGGTGGGAGGGTATGACCGACGAGACCCCGGCGCACCTGACCGACTGGCAGGGTAACGACTGGACCCCCGAGTCGGGCCGCCCGGCAGCGCACCCGAACTCGCGCTTCTGCACCCCGATCGACCAGATCGACATGCTCGCCGAGGAGTACTTCGCTCCCGAGGGCGTCCAGGTGGATGCCATCCTGTTCGGCGGACGCCGCAAGACCACCATCCCGCTGGTGACCGAGGCCCGCGACTGGACCAACGGCATCTTCATGGGCTCCACGCTCTCCTCCGAGACGACGGCCGCCGCGGCCGGTGCCGTCGGTGTGGTGCGCCGCGATCCCATGGCCATGCTGCCGTTCATCGGCTACAACGCCGGCGACTACCTGAAGCACTGGATCTCGCTGTCCGCCAAGGCGAACCCGGAGAAGCTGCCGAAGATCTTCCTGGTCAACTGGTTCCGCCGCACTCCCGAGGGTGGCTTCGCGTGGCCCGGTTTCGGTGAGAACTCCCGCGTGCTGAAGTGGGCCATCGAGCGCATCGAGGGCAAGGCCGACGCCGTCGAGACCCCGATCGGCTTCGTGCCGACGGCCGGCTCCCTGGACACCGACGGCCTGGACGTCTCCGCCGAGGAACTGGACGCCGCTCTGGCGTTCCGCCCGGAGGAGTGGGAGGTCGAGGCCGCGAGCATCGAGGACTGGTACGCCAACTTCGGTGAGGCCCTTCCCGCGGACCTCCGCGCCGAGCTGGACGGGCTGAAGAGCCGCCTCGCTTCCTGAATGAACCTCCACGGCCGTGAGCCGTGCTGACGCCAAGACCCCCGGATCTCCGGGGGTCTTGGCGTTTCCGGGGTGTGGAATCCGGGCGGTGGTTCACTGACCTCGCTGTTCCCGGGCTGAGTCCGCTGCGCGCGGCAGCGAGGTGAGACGTCCCGCAGCGAGGTCAGCGGCGACGACGGCGGCTCGCTCGCCGGGGCGCGCGGCGGGCTGTCCGCCCGGGCCGTCGTGCTCAGGGCCAGGCGGCGTCCGCCGCTTCATGCAGGAGCCGGACGAGGAGCTGAACCCCCGGGCTCGCGGACATGGTCTGCCGGTACGCCGCCGAGACGGAACGGTGGGCCTGTTCTCCGGCGAGGGGTCTGGCCACGACCCCGGCGGGCAGGGCGCCCCGGCCCAGGCGCGGCACGAAGGCGAGCGCGAGGCCCTGTGCCACGAACTCCAGATGCGTCGCGAAGTCCGGGTCGATGAAGGCGATGCGCGGGGTGGCTCCTTCGCTCGCCAGGAGCCGCAGCAGTGCCTCATGGCAGATCGCCCCGCGCGGTTGCGAACACCAGGTCTCCTGCAGCAGGGCGGCGCGGGGAACGGCGTCGAGGGCGGCCAGCCGGTGGGTGGAGGGCAGCATGATGTCCGCGACGTCGTTGCAGAGCGGCTCCAGCACGACGTTCCCGGGGATCTCCAAGGCCACGGAGTTCCAGTCGTGGACGACCGCGAGGTCGACGTCCCCGTGGGCCACCTTGCCGACCGCCTCGGCCGGATCCACGGCGACGATCTCCAGACGCATCTCCGGGGCCTCCTCGGCCAGTCGGGCCGCGACGCTGACCAGCAGCCCTCGGGCCGCGGTGGAGAAGCTGGCGACCGTGAACGTGCCCTTCGGCTGCTCGCCGGCGGTGAGGATCGACTCCATCTCCTCGAGCTCGGAGAGGATCCGGCCACCGTGCTCGACGAGGGCCCGGCCGCGTTCGGTCAGGAGCACCCCGCGGCCATGGCGCTCCAAGAGCGCGGCTTTCGAGTGGCGTTCAAGCTTCTTGATCTGCTGGGAGACTGCGGACGGAGTGAAGCCGAGTTCGGTGGCCGCGGCGGCCACGCTGCCGGTCCGGTGGACCGCGACGAGCGCTTGCAGCGCCTGGAGATCGATCATGCAGAAATGCTACCGAATCTGCGGTAGGAATCAACGCTGGTGCTAAAGGCTCGCCCGCGACACGATGAAGAGGTGAAAACCCGTCATGTCCTGCTGGCCCTGCTCGTCGCGCTGATCTGGGGCGTCAACTTCGTCGCCATCGAAGCGGGCCTCCGCGATGTCCCGCCCCTGACCTTCGCCGCGCTCCGCTTCGCCCTGGTGGCGTTCCCCTTGATGCTCTTCGTCCCGCGGCCGCGGGTCCCGTGGTGGACCGTGGTGGGCGTGGGGCTGTTCATGAGCGCGGGGCATCTCGGCTTCATCTACCTGGCGATGCACCTGGGGCTGCCCTCGGGCCTGGCCCCGCTCATCCTGCAGAGCCAGGTCCTCTTCACCGTCCTGCTCGCCGCGCTGCTCCTCGGGGAACGGCCCGGCCGGGTGCAGCTGCTGGGGATCGCCGCAGGGGTGCTGGGCCTGGGGATCGTGGTGCTGGGCCGGGGTGCTTCCGCGGATGTGCTGCCTCTGCTGCTCGGGCTCGCGGGCGGTCTGTCCTGGGGTCTCGGCAATGTGGTGTCCCGTTCGGCCCGGGGTGCCAAGCCGTTCTCCCTGGTCGTGTGGTCCGCGGCGGTGGTCCCGGTCCCGCTGTTCGCGCTGTCCATGGTCCTGGACGGCCCCGCCGCCCCGGTCCGGGCGCTCGCCACGATGGGCCCGGTGGCCTGGGCGAGCACGGCGTTCACGGTCCTGGTCTCGACCCTCCTGGCGTTCACGGTCTGGAACGGACTGCTGCAGAAGTACCCCGCGGCTCAAGTGGCGCCCTTCACGCTCCTGGTCCCGCCGGTCGCCATGCTGGCCGGCTGGCTCGCCTTCGGCGAGATCCCCGGCGTCTGGGACTTGGTGGGCGGCGCGGTGCTGCTCGCCGGCGTGGCCGTCTCGCAGTCAAGTGGGGCGCTCCTGGCGCGGCGGGGCCGTTCAGCGGGTGATGTGGTGCCGACGGCCGCGATGGCGCCCGCGACGACGCCGGCCGTGACGACGACGGCCGGCGCCGTGGCCTCCCCGGGCCCGGACCCGGTGCTGGCTTCAGCCCCGGCCGGGATCGCCGAAGTCCCGCCTCGCGGTGGCGACCGGACTCCGGAGCCCGCCGGGCAGGGGTGACCCGGAGGCCGGCCCTGCACCCGCGCATCGGTTCCCCGGCACACCCGGGCCGGGCCGTCGTCGTCGTGCGCCCAGCCGCGCGGCGGAGCGCGGTGTCCAGCGCGTCACAGGGAACTGTGAGGAACGAGTCGCACGGCCGGGGTTCCGCGGGACGTGACCGGGCCGTAGGGTCGGAAGCATGGCAACCATCGCAAAGAACATTGTCGACACCCTTGCCGCCAACGGCGTCCACCGCGTCTACGGCATCCCCGGTGACTCTCTGAACGGCTTCACCGACGCGCTCCGTGAGACGCCCTCGATCGAGTGGGTGCACGTCCGGCACGAGGAGGCCGCGGCTTTCGCGGCGGCGGCCGAGGCGGCGCTCACCGGCGAACTCGCCGTGTGTGCCGGCTCCTGCGGCCCCGGCAATCTGCACCTCATCAACGGTCTCTACGACGCCAACCGGTCGCGCGTCCCGGTCCTGGCGATCGCGGCTCACATCCCCACCAGCGAGATCGGCTCCAACTACTTCCAGGAGACGCACCCGCAGGAGGTCTTCCGGGAGTGCAGCGTCTACGCGGAGCAGGTCACCGATCCTTCGCAGATGCCGCGCATCCTGGACATCGCGATGCGGACCGCCATCGAGAAGCGGGGCGTCGCGGTGGTCGTCATCTCGGGTGACGTCGCGCTGGCGCAGGCGGCGAGCGAGGCCGTCTCGATCATCCGGAAGACCGAGCCGCGGATCGTCCCGTCCGAGCCGGAACTGCGGGAGGCCGCAGGAATCCTGAACTCCGCGTCCAAGGTCACCATCCTTGCCGGCGCCGGTGTCCGGGGCGCCCACGAGCAGGTCGTGGCGCTGGCGGACGCCCTCGGAGCTCCGATCGTGCACGCGCTGCGCGGCAAGGAGTTCATCGAATACGACAACCCCTTCGACGTCGGGATGACCGGTCTCCTCGGCTTCGCCTCCGGCTACCGCGCCATGGAGGACTGCGACGCCCTGCTCATGCTGGGCACCGACTTCCCGTACCAGCAGTTCTATCCGGATCACGCCAAGGTGATCCAGGTCGACGTGCGGGGTGAACAACTCGGCCGCCGGACCCGTCTGGACCTCGGCCTGGTGGGCACGGCCAAGGACACGGCCCAGGCGCTGCTGCCCCTGCTGGAGCGCAAGACGGACCGTTCGCACCTGGACTCGGCGCGGAAGCACTACGTGAAGACCCGGGCGAAGCTCGACGAACTCGCGAGCCCCACCCGGAAGGGCCAGCCGCTGCACCCGCAGTACGTGGCGCGGGTCGTGGACCGTCTTGCGGCCGACGACGCCGTGTTCACCGCGGATGTCGGCTCGCCGGTCGTGTGGGCCGCGCGGTATCTGACGATGAACGGGAAGCGGCGCCTGATCGGCTCGTTCAACCACGGCAGCATGGCCAACGCCCTGGTTCACGGGATCGGCGCCGCCGCCCTGGAGCCGGAGCGTCAGGTGGTCGCGCTCGCGGGCGACGGCGGCCTGACCATGCTGATGGGCGAGCTCATCACGCTCACGCAGAACAAGCTCCCGGTCAAGCTGGTGGTCTTCAACAACTCCTCGCTGAACTTCGTGGAGCTGGAGATGAAGGCCGCGGGCTTCGTGAACTTCGGTACCGGGCTCTCCAACCCGAACTTCGCGGCCGTGGCCGAGGCGCTGGGCATCAAGGGCATCCGCGTGGAGAACGCGGAGGACCTGGAAGGCGCCGTGCAGGAGGCTCTCGCCTATGACGGCCCGGCCCTGATCGACGTCGTCACCGCGCGGCAGGAACTGTCCGTGCCGCCGTCGGTGTCGCTGGAACAGGCGAAGGGTTTCGCGCTGTACGCCCTGCGCACGGTCATGTCGGGCCGCGGCGATGAGCTGCTGGATCTGGCCCGGACCAACTGGCGGCAGCTCTTCTAGGTCCGGCCGCCCGGCGTCCCCGCGAGGGAACAGCTCGTGCCCGCAAGATGACTCTTTGCGGGCACGAGCTGTTCCCTCGCGGCGCTGGTGGGCGGGTTCAGCGGCGGGCGGCGCGGTGCCGACGGACGGCGGCGCGGTTCGCGCAGCGCACCGAGCAGTACTTCTGCGTGCCGTTGCGTGAGACGTCGACGACGACGTTCCGGCACTCGCCGTCGACGTCCGTCCCGGCGGCGCACCGGGACAGCCGGTGCATGCCGCGCGTCGTCAGGTGCAGGGCGGTGCCGACCGCGAAGACGGCTCTCAGGGTGCTCGGGAGGCCCTTGTCGTCGTCGCGGTAGTGGAGATGCCACCCCTCGCCGTCGTGGTCCGTGAGATGGGGGTACGCCGCTTCGTCCGCCATGATCCGGTTGAGGAGGCGCGCCCGCGACGGTCCGTCGGCCGTGTCCACCACGTCGAGCCACTCATCGAGGGCGACCCTGAGCCGGGCGTGGTCCCCGGGCTCCTCGGGGAAATCCATCGTCATGCCGAAGTCGCGCGTGCGGGACACGATGCCGTCGCGGTCGGCCGGCCAGTCGTTGGCGAGGGAGGCGGCCAGGAGGACGGCATACTCCCCGTAAGGGTTGAGATGCATAAGGCCATTACATCAGGCTGGGTTCATGGACACCAGAACAGCGCTTCAGCCGGCCGTGCAGGCCGAGACCCCCGACCATCTCTGGGCCATCCGGTCCCGGCACTCCACGTCCGAGGGGGTGGTCCTCTACGAGCGGTGCGAGGACTGCGGCTCGTGGAGGATCGAGCGGGTGGACGGGCGTTTCGTCCTGCCCCACGTGCTGCATGCTCCGCGAGGGAACAGCTGAGGCCCCTTCCCGGGGTGGGAAAGGGCCTCAGCTGTTCCCTCGCGGGAGGGGTGTGGACTCAGTTGGCGGCGTTGAAACGCGCACGGCGGAACTGCGGGTTCTCGATCTCGTCGAGAGCGGCGACGGCGAAGTCCTGGGTGGAGATGAACGGGCCGGCGATGGAATCGCGCTCCACGTGGTACTTGCCGGTGCGCTCGCCCGGGGCGATCTCGGGGGCGGGGGACTGCATGGTCCAGTCCAGACCCTCCGGCGCGGCTTCGTACAGGCCGAGGATGGTGGTGAAGCTCTGGGCCTCGGCGCGGTACGCCTCCGGGAAGCCCATGGCGTCGACCAGGCGGGTGGTCACGTCGGCCATGAGGGAACCGGCGCCACCGACCACGTACACGCGGGCGTCCGGCTGGGCGGCGATGAGATCGCGGTGCGCCTGCAGGATGGGCTCGTGGGAGTCGCCATTGCGCGGGGTGGGGATGGAGATGACGACGACGTCGTTCTCCTGGGCGAGGCGCTCCAGGGTCGCGGTGTCGCTGAACTCGGCGGCGACGGCGGTCGTGCCCTCGACGTCGACGCCCTGGCGGGTCACGGCGGTGACCTCGTGGCCGCGGCTGAGAGCCTCGTTGACGATCTGGCTTCCGACCATTCCGGTGGCACCGTAGACGGCGATCTTCATGATGTCCTCATTTCTGTAGCTGTCGTGCTGCTTGATGAATCAACAGTATCCATTGGAAAGCAAGTACTTCAACGTCATATAGTTACCTCATGGATACTTTGCCCTTCGACGTCATGGACCAGAACTGCCCCTCGCGCCTGGTCCTGCAGCGCATCGGGGACAAGTGGACCCCGCTCATCTTCCAGGCCCTCAAGGGCGGAGCGCGTCGTTTCGGGGAGATCCGGCAGGTCGTGGACGGAGTCAGCCCCAAAGTCCTGACCCAGTCCCTCCGCGCCCTGGAGCGTGACGGCTTGGTGGACCGTGAGGTCTTCGCCGAGGTGCCCGTCCGGGTCGAGTACCGTCTCACGCCTCTCGGGGAGGGCCTGCTGGGGCCGCTGGACGCCGTCCGCATCTGGGCCGAAGCCCATGCGGGGCAGATCCTCGCCGCCCGGGACGCCTACGACGACGCCGAGGCCGCCACGCTGTAGCGGCCCGCCACGCTGTGACGACGCCCTGACGGATCGTCGGGCGGGTGGCTGTTCAGGGCGCGGGCCGGCGGTGAGGATCAGGCCTGACGCACCACCCGGTACCGGACGTGGGTGCTGACGGGTGAACCGGCCGTCTCGACGATCTCCAGGCGGTAGCCGGAGGAGTCCGCCGGGAAGATCGACTCACCCGCGCCGAGCACCACGGGCGCGATGTCCAGCGTGAGTTCGTCCAGCTCTCCGGCCTCGAGCGCCTGCCGCACGGCCGAAGCGCCACCCGCGATGTCGACGTCGCCGTCGCCGGCTTCCCGGGCGAGCTCCAGGGCGCGGGCGAAACCTTCCGTGACGAAGTGGAAGGTGGTGCCGCCCTCCATCTCGATCGGGTCGTGCTCGTGATGGGTCAGGACGAACACGGGCGCGTGATACGGCGGCTCCTCGCCCCACCAGCCGCGCCAGTCCGGCATCGTGGCCCAGGACCCGCGCACGGGGCCGAACATGTTCCGGCCCATCACGTAGGCGCCCCGGGGACGGAGCAGGCGGGCGGTCCAGTCGGCGTCGACCTCGTGGCGTTCCTCTTCCGGTCCGATGTGCCAGCGATGCAGCAGGGGACCGCCCTTGCCGAGCGGGTTCTCCAGACTCTGATCCGGGCCGGCGACGAAGCCGTCCAGGGACACGGACATGTGGGCTGTGGTGAAGGTCATGGGTCCATGGCATCACGGACCGCGCCTCAGGAGAAGAGGGGCGCGACGCCGAAGCCCTCCCGTGCGGATCGCGCGGGAGGGCTTCGGCGCTGATGGCGGAAGGCCGGGGTCCGTCAGGGTGCGTTGTGCACCGGGACCGGAGTGGTCGTGTCCCCGGCGGGATCGACGACCGGGAGCAAGCCGGTCTCATCGACCAGTTCGATCCGGGTGCGGCCGGAGCCCTTGAGGAAGAGGAAGTACACCGCGGTCAGGATCGCGATCCACAGGGCGCCGATCAGGAGCGCCGGCCGGGAGTCCGGCAGCACTCCGATCATCACGATCACGAACACGATGAAACCGATGGCCAGGTAGCTGCCCGTCGGCCACAGGGGCACCGGGAACTCGGACGGGAGCATGCCGTCCCGCTTGATCTCCGCCTTCATCCGGACGTGGGAGAGGAGGATGACAAGCCACACCACCACGGTGGCGAACGTGGCCAGGGCGGCGATCAGGAAGAAGATCTGGTCGTGGAACCAGATGTTCAGCAGAACGCCCAGCAGGAGCGACGCGACCATCGCGAGGACCGTCAGGAACGGCACCCCGCTCTTGCTGGTCTTCATGAAGGCCTTGGGGGCCTGGCCCTGCTGCGCCAGGCCGTGCAGCATGCGGCCCGCGCCGAAGATGTCCGCGTTGATGGCGGACAGGGCGGACGTGATGACGACGGCGTTGAGCACGTGCGCCGCGCCGGTCAGTCCCAGCGAACTGAAGATGGAGACGAAGGGGCTCGCCTCGCCGTTGATGGTGTTCCAAGGCTGGAGGGTCATGATGATCCCGAGCGTCAGGATGTAGAAGAAGAGGATGCGCACGGGCACCGAGTTGATGGCCTTGGGGATGACCTTCTTCGGGTCCTGGGCCTCACCGGCCGTGATGCCGATGACCTCGGTGCCGCCGAAGGCGAACATGACGATGGTGAACGAGCTGAGCAGGCCCCAGAGGCCGTTGGGGGTCAAGCCGCCCTGGTCCCAGAGATTGTGCAGGCCGGCCGCGTTCTCGTGCTGGTTGTTCAGGCCGAAGACGATGATGGCGATGCCGCCCACGATCATGGCGATGATGGCCGTGATCTTGATGATCGAGAACCAGAACTCCAGCTCACCGAACACCTTGACGCTCACCAGGTTGACCGCCGCGATGATGAACACGGCCGACAGGATCCACACCCACCGTTCGACGTTCGGGAACCAGAAGCCCATGTACACCCCGAAGGCCGTGACGTCGGCCAGGGCGACCACGAACATCTCGAAGACGTAGGTCCACCCGGTCAGGAAGCCGGAGTAGGGGCCGAGGTACCGGGAGGCGTACTGGCCGAACGAGCCGGCCACGGGGTGCCGGACCGCCATCTCGCCGAGGGCGCGCATCACCATGAAGACGACGGCGCCGCCTACCAGATAGGCGAAGAGGACGGCCGGGCCGGCGGCCTGGATCGCTGCTGAGGATCCGTAGAACAGGCCGGTGCCGATCGCGGAACCGAGGGCGATGAAGCGGATGTGGCGGGCGTTGAGGCCTCGCCGCAGTCCGGTACTGGATGAAGTCATGGGCACGATCTCCTTTGAACGTGTGGGCCGTGAAAGCTCTCACACCAGGACATCGCACGCGGGCGACGCGGGAGGCCTTGTGACGGGTGACACTGTCCGGGATATCAGACGTGGGGATTGTGACGACCGGCTGACATGCGAGTGGGGCCCGTTTCCGGGCCCCACTCGAGAGCTTGTCGTCCGGCGACGCGGTGCAGAGGAGCGCCGCGCTCCGGGGTCAGCGGCGGACGAGCGCCAGGACGCGGTCCCGGACCTTCGCCATGGTCTCGGCGTCCTTGGCCTCGGCGTTCAGGCGCAGGAAGGGCTCCGTGTTGGACGGGCGCAGGTTGAACCACCAGGAACCGTCGGCGGCGCTGAACGTGCTGCCGTCCATGGTGTCCTCGGTGACGCCCTCACCCTCGAAGTCGGCGCGGACCCGTGCGACGGCGCCGGCCTTGTCCTCGATCTCCGAGTTGATCTCGCCGGAGGAGACGTACGGCTCGTACTCGCGGGCCAGTTCGGACAGCGGACCGTCCTGCTCGCCGAGAGCCGCCAGAACGTGCATGGCGGCCAGCATGCCGGTGTCGGCATTGAAGAAGTCGCGGAAGTAGAAGTGCGCGGAGTGCTCGCCGCCGAACACGGCGCCTTCCTCGGCCATGACGGCCTTGATGAAGGAGTGGCCCACGCGCGTGCGGACGGCGCGGCCGCCGTCGTGCTCGATGAGTTCCGGCACCGCGAGGGAGGTGAGCAGGTTGTGGATGATCACCGGGGTCTCCTCGCCGAGTGCCTTGGCACGGGCGATCTCGCGGCGGGCGACCATGCCCGTGATGGCGGAGGGGGAGACCGGCTCACCCTTCTCGTCGATGACGAAGCAGCGGTCGGCGTCGCCGTCGAAGGCCAGGCCGATGTCCGCGCCGTGCTCGACCACGGCCTTCTGCAGGTCCACCAGGTTCTCCGGCTCCAGCGGGTTCGCCGGGTGGTTGGGGAAGGTGCCGTCCAGCTCGAAGTACAGGGGGGTGATGTCCAGCGGCAGCGGGCTCAGCAGCTCGGAGCCGAGGACGGCCGGGGTGGTCAGGCCGGCCATGCCGTTGCCCGCGTCCACCACGACCTTGAGCGGGCGGATCCCGGAGAGGTCCACCAGCCGGCGCAGGTACTCGGAGTAGTCCTTGAGGACGTCCCGCTCGGTGATGGCGCCCGGAGCTTCGACGGACGGGATCAGGCCGGCGGCGAGGTACTCCTCGGCGGCGTGCTGGATCTCCTGGAGGCCGGTCTCCGACGAGATCGGCACGGCGCCGGCCTTGGCCATCTTGATGCCGTTGTACGCCGCAGGGTTGTGGCTGGCGGTGAAGGTGGCGCCGGCGGCGTCGAGGGCGCCGCAGGCGAAGTAGAGCTCGTCCGTGGAGATGAGCCCCAGGAGTTGCGGGTTGGCGCCGCGCGCCGCGGCGCCCTCGGCGAACTTCTGCGCGAACTCGGGGGAGGACGGACGCATGTCCCCGCCCACCAGGATGGTCTGTCCGGCCAGGCCCAGAACATCGACGAAGGCGGCGCCGACGGCCTCCACGATCTCGGCCGTGATGGTCTCGCCCACCAGGCCACGCACGTCGTAGGCCTTGAAGGATGGGGAAAGGTCGATGCTCTGCTGCTGTTCAGTCACCCGCCTAGTTTACGTAGACGCCGGTGGTTTTTCCTTCTCCTGTGGATGACCGCGCGGCACAATGGCGGTATGAAGACCGAGGACGGCCACACCACCAATTACCGGACCACCTTCATCGAAGTCGCCGAAGATTGCCCGGTCGTGTCCGCGGAGGTGCCCGCAGCCCGGGCGAAGCCGACCATGGCCCAGCGCCAATTCGAATTGATCGACGAGGCCCCGTACCAGCTGACCTCGGACGACCTGCTCTTCCGGATCCACGCGGAACGGACCGGGATTCCTCCGGAGGAATGGCCCGAAGCCCGCGCCGCCTTCTTCTCCAAGGGTCAGCCCTGCCTGCGGGCCTCGCCGCTGGCCAAGCGCTACGGCTGGGGCATCCACCACGACGACGACGGCCGCGTCGCCCTCGTCCCGCTCGGCTCCGAGCGCTATGCGGAGCTGGCCGCGGATCCCGCCGTGCAGCACGTCCGTGCCATGCGGAGTTCGCGGGGCTGAACCGGGAAGGCCTGTCGCGGGGCGGGGCCGATGTGGGGCTGTCGGTCGCTGTGCCGATGGGCCGGCCTGGGCCTCGCCCGCGGTGAGGTCCCGGCACGTGTCCTTGTCCACATACGGGACCACCCGGGGCGCGGGCCGGTAGTCCGTGCGGAATACTGGGGACCATGGCTGAGACGAACGCGGTGCACACCCAGAGCAGGAGCTATCAGGAGGCCGTCCAGGTTCTGAGGGACCTGGTGAACAATCCGGATGCCGAGTTCCACCGGGGCCAGTTCGAGGCCATCGAAGCATTGGTCGATCATTCGCGCCGGGCCCTCGTGGTCCAGCGCACCGGCTGGGGCAAATCCGCGGTGTACTTCGTGGCATCGCTGCTGCTGCGGCGTCGTGGTGCGGGCCCCACGCTGATCGTGTCGCCGTTGCTGGCGCTCATGAGGGACCAGGTCGAAGCCGCGGCGCGCGCCGGGGTGAGGGCCGTGGCGATCAACTCCGCCAACCAGCTCGATTGGGAGAATGTCTCGGCCCGCCTCGCGGCGGACGACGTGGATGTCCTGCTCGTCTCCCCGGAACGGCTCGTCAATCCGGCGTTCCGGGAACGCGAGCTCCCTGAGCTTATCCGCCGCACGGGTCTGCTGGTGGTGGACGAAGCGCACTGCATCTCCGACTGGGGGCACGACTTCCGTCCGGACTACCGGCGCATCGCGGACCTGATCCGGCAGTTGCCCGGTGACGTCCCGGTCCTCGCCACCACGGCCACCGCCAACTCCCGCGTGGTGCATGACATCGAGGAGCAGCTCGGCACGGACGTGCTCACCATCCGGGGCACCCTGGGTCGTGATTCATTGCGCCTGGGCGTCCTCAAGCTGCCGGACAACACCGCGCGCCTCGCCTGGCTCGCCGAGCACCTCAAGGATCTGCCCGGCAGCGGCATCATCTACACCCTCACCGTCTCCGCCGCGGAGGAGACGGCGCGGATGCTGTCCGAACGCGGCTACGAGGTGTTGTCGTACAGCGGGAAGACGGACACGGCGGAACGCGAACTCGCGGAACAGCGGCTGAAGGACAATCAGGTCAAGGCCCTCGTGGCCACCTCGGCGCTGGGCATGGGCTTCGACAAGCCGGATCTCGGTTTCGTGGTCCACCTCGGCGCCCCCAGCTCTCCCGTGGCGTACTACCAGCAAGTGGGCCGTGCCGGCCGTGGCGGCGCCAACGCCGATGTCCTCCTGCTCCCGGGTGCGGAAGACCGCGAGATCTGGAAGTACTTCGCCACGGCGTCCATGCCGGAGCAGGAGAAGGCCATGGCGGTGCTGGACGCCCTGGACGCCTCGCCCAAGCCGTTGTCCAGTCCCGCTCTTGAACCCCGCGTGGACCTGGGGCGCTCGCGGCTGGAGCTCCTCTTGAAGGTCCTGGCCGTGGACGGGGCGGTCGAGCGCGTGCAGGGCGGCTGGCAGTCCACCGGCAAGGGCTGGTTCTACGACGCCGAGCGGTACGCCCGCATCGCCGAGGCCCGTGTGCAGGAACAGGACCTCATGGTGATCTACCAGGAGACCGCCGGGTGCCGGATGGAGTTCATCACCTCGGTCCTGGACGACCCTGACGCGCATGCCTGCGGTCGCTGTGACAACTGCGCCGGGCCCTGGTACCCCAGCGGGGTCAGCCGGGAGGCCCTCAACGCCGCCGCGGCCGAACTGGACAAGGTGGGGGCCGTGGTCGAGACCCGCGCCCTGTGGCCCACCGGGATGGACCGGCTGGGCGTCCCGGTGAAGGGAAAGATCCCGCCCGCTGAAGCCGTGGCCGAGGGCCGGGCGCTCGCCCGCCTGAGTGATCTGGGGTGGGGCGGCCCCCTGCGGGAGGCGCTCGCCGAGAGCGCGGAGGACGCCCCCGTGCGGGAGGACATGCTCCGGGCCTGCGTCGCCGTGCTCCGTGACTGGGGCCGCCCGGAGGGGCGTGGTATCGATCCCTGGAGCGGACAGGACCGCCCGCTCGCCGTGGTCTCCGTGCCGTCCCAGAAGCGCCCACAGCTGATCGAATCCGTCGCCACCGGGCTCGCGGAGATCGGACGTATGCCTTACCTGGGATCGCTCGGCGTCCGTCATTCGATGGGTGGCGCGGGCCGTCGCGGCAACAGCGCCTATCGACTGGCCGAGGTCTGGGATCGCTTCGGGCCGACACCTCAGATCGAGGAATTCCTGGCGGCGCACCCTGGCGCCACGATCCTCCTCGTGGACGACTCGGTGGACACCCGCTGGACCGTGGTCGTGGCCGGGCGCTCCCTCCGTCAGGCCGGGGCCGGCGCGGTGCTGCCGTTCGTGCTCGCGCTCGCGGGCTGAGCACGGCCGGGCGGAAGCTGTGAATCGGCGACTTATTCTCCCGAAGGGGTGACGGGAGCTGATTCAAGAGGAAGGATAGTGATCGTGACTGAGCACACATCTTCCCCTCTCGATGAGGGCCACGCGTCCCTTCCCACCCTCAAGCCCAGCCTGGCGGCCGGTGCGGTCGTCGATGCGCACGACCCCGGCTACAGCTTCCCGGCCGATCCTCTCAGCCGTGCCCGTCTGGAGGACTGGCAGGATCACAAGTTCGGCATCATCATGCACTGGGGGATCTACACCTCCCAGGGCCTCGGAGACAGCTGGACGCTCTGCCGGTCCCGCGACGAGGAGATGATGCTCCTGCCGGCCGGATTCCAGGGCGACGACGATGCCTGGGAAGAGCAGTACAAAGCCGCCCGCACGGCCTTCGCGGGACAGGATTACGATCCTGAGGACTGGGCCGCGCTCGCCCGTGCGGCGGGGGCGAAGTACCTCGTGTTCACGTCCAAGCACCATGACGGCTTCAACATGTTCGACACCGCCCACTCGGACTTCAAGGTCACCGCGGAGGACGTCCCCCTGGGCCGCGACGTCCTCGCCGAGACGTTCGAGGCCTTCCGCTCCCAGGGCCTGGAGACCGGCGTGTACTTCTCGAAGGCGGACTGGAATCACCCGGGCTACTGGTCACCGGACGGCGACACCGTGGACCGCTTCCACAACTACGACGCCGAGGCGGACCCCGAGCGCTGGCAGAGCTTCGTGGACTTCACCCACGCCCAGATCGAGGAGCTCCTCACCGGCTACGGACCCGTCAACGTGCTCTGGCTCGACGCCGGATGGGTCTTCGCACCGTTCGAGCCCATCGACATCGACCGGATCGCCGCTCGGGCGCGGGAACTCCAGCCGGGCATTCTCGTGGTCGACCGGGAAGTCCACGGGCCGAACGAGGACTATCGCACGCCGGAGCAGCGGATCCCGGATCACCGCCCGTCCTACCCGTGGGAATCGTGCGTGACGCTTTCGGACAACTGGACGTCTCTCTCCCCGGACGAGCAGGCCAAGGACCCCCGGGAGGTGGTCGACATGCTGGTCAAGGTCGTCGCCCGGGGTGGGAATCTCCTGCTGGGCGTCGGCCCGGATCCCACCGGCGCGATCCCGCCATCCATCCGTGAGGCACTCGAGGTCATCGGAACCTGGCTCGAGGAGTTTGGACCGGCCCTGTACGGGACCCGCGCCGTGACCGAGGGCCTGATCCCCGGCAATGGTCTCGCCGAGAGCTGGGACGACGGCGGCACCACGTGGTGGCTGACCGAGACGCCCGCCGACGCCGGGACGCCCGGCCGGCTCCACCTGATCACCCTCGACGGTCCCGCCGATGGCGTCAGGATCCCGCTGTCCCGAAAGGTCGCGGAGGTCCAGGCCCTCGGTGGGGCGACCGTCGCCGGCTGGGCCCAGGATGCCGAGGACGTCCTCAACGTGACTCTGAGCGAGAGCGTCGAGGGGCTGGAAGGCCGTCCGGCGGCGGAGGGCGAAGCAACGGGGAAGGACTCCGCGCTGGGGGCTCGCGGCGTCGTCGTGCAATTCGCGTGACGGATCGGTCCGCGTGACTCGTCGCGGCGAGTTCGGGGGTCCGTTCCACAGCAGGTGGCTGCAGCCACCGGCTCCGGAACGGACCCCCGAACTCGGCTGCATCGCAGTGTTCCGGTGTCGCCGGGCAAACAAAAGAGCCCCGGTTTCCCGGGGCTCGATTGGCGGAGACGGGGGGATTTGAACCCCCGGTCGAGTTTAACCCCGACCCTTCATTAGCAGTGAAGTCCATTCGGCCGCTCTGGCACGTCTCCTCGCTATTTGCTAGCCATGCAAGAGTACCGAAGCGCCCGCCGCAACGCAAAACGACGCGGCCCCTCCCGCCGTCGCCCGCGAGACGACCGGGAAGCGGCGGCCGGACGGCGCCGGAGCGTGTTCCGGAGCCGCCGGAACACGCCCCGTGGGCGCCCGCCTCAGGCAGAAGCCCTCGCGGCTCAGCCCGGCAGCTGACCCGTCAGCGCCTTCCACAGGAAGTGCTGGTTGCGGGCCTGAAGCGCCGCGGCCTGGCGGTTGTCGGAGGCGCCGGCGTGGCCGCCCTCGATGGTCTCGTGGTACCAGACGTTCGGCACACCCATCGCCTGCATCCGCGCCGCCATCTTCCGGGCCTGGACGGGCCCCACCCGGTCGTCCGACGTGCTCGACCAGATGAAGGAATGCGGGTAGTCGACGGCGTCGCGCAGCAGGTGATACGGCGAGAACGTCTTGATGAACTCCCACTGCTCGGGGTCCTCGGGGTCGCCGTACTCGGCGATCCAGGACGCGCCCGCGGACAGCTTCGTGTAGCGGCGCATGTCCAGGAGCGGCACTCCGCAGGACACCGCGCCGAAGAGCTCGGGGTACTGCGTCAGCATGTTGCCCACCAGGAGACCGCCGTTGGAGCCGCCCGCGCAGCCCAGCAGCCGCGGCGACGTCACGTCCCGGTTCACGAGATCCTTCGCGACGGCGGCGAAATCCTCATACGCGCGGTGGCGCTTCTCCTGCAGGGCGGCGGTGTGCCAGGAGGGTCCGTACTCGCCGCCGCCACGGATGTTGGCCACCACGTAGACGCCGCCACGCTCCAGCCACCCGCGGCCCACGACGCCGCTGTAAGCGGGGGTCCGGGAGACCTCGAATCCGCCATAGCCGCTCAGCTGGGTGACATTGCTGCCATCCAGCACCAGGTCCTTGCGGGCCACCTGGAAGTACGGGACGCGCGTGCCGTCCGCGGAGACGGCGAAATGCTGCTCGACGGCGTAGTCGTCCTCCTGGAAGAACGACGGCGCGCGCTTGATCTCCGCGTGATCGCCGCCGACCGTCCCGCGCGTCAGAGTCGTGGGCGTGAGGAAACCGGTGGCCACGAGCCAGTAGTCGTCGCCGTCCGTCTCATCCTCGTCATCGACCGCGTAGGCGTTCACGTCGTGCAGCGGCGGGCAGGCGTCCAGGAGGTCCGAGGGCCACTCGCCGCCGGCGCCGTCGTCCGTGGCCTCGCCGCCGGCCGGGGGCGTCAGGACCCGGATCTGCGAGGACACGTCCACGAGCAGGTTCAGGAGGAGGTGGTTCCGGGTCCAGCTGTAGGACTGCAGAGAGGTCCGGGAATCCGGTTCGAACAGGACGGTGAGTTCACGGGAGCCGTCCAGCCAGTCGTCGAGGCGTGCGACCAGGAGCGAGCCGGCGGCGTACTCGGCTCCGCCCACGGTCCAGGGATCGCGCGGCCGGAACAGGATCCACTCGTGGTGCCAGGCCGTGCTGACAGTGCCCGGCTTCTCGATCCGGACCCATGCCCCGTCCCGCCACAGCGAGATCTCGTCATTGAAGAAGTCGACGTAGTCCACCGCGGCCAGTCGTTCGAAACCGGGCGTCGAATCGTGCGAGACGGAGGAGAGCATGTGGTCGTCCGGGACGTCGAAGAGCTGCTCCGCGTCCGACAACGGCGTGCCCCGGCGCCAGCGGGCGCTCGTCCGCGGGTAGGAGGACTGCGTCGCGGGGCGGCCTTCCGCCGTCGTGCTGACGAGGAGGGTGTTCTCGTCCTCCCAGCTCACGTGGCCCTTGGCCGTGGGCAGCACGAAACCGTCCGGCAGGAAGTTCCGGGTCTCGAGGTCGAACTCGCGGTACGTGACGGCGTCGCCGCCGTCGGGGGAGAGGCCGATCATCGCGTGACGCCACTCGTCGCCCGGCGCCGGGCGGAGGAACGTGGCGCCGTGCCAGACCCACTCCGCGCCTTCCTCGGCGGCCAGCGCGTCGAGGTCGAGCAGCACGTCCCATTCCGGGGTGGCCGTCAGGTAGCTCTCCCAGGTCGTGCGCCGCCACAGGCCCTTGGGGTGCTCGCCGTCCCGCCAGAAGTTGTAGTACCACCGGCCTCGTTTGCCGACCATCGGGATGCGGTCCGTCGAGTCCAGGACCTCGAGCAGGCGCTCCTGGAGCTGATGGAATTCGGCATCGTCCAGGACCTCCTGGGTGCGGGCGTTCTGCTCCCGCACCCAGGCGAGCGGCCCCTCCCCATGGATCTCTTCCAGCCAGATGTTCTCGTCCACCACGTCATGTGCCGTCATGGATTCATCCTAGACAGAGGCGCTGGCGTTGGAACGCTCCGGGTCGACGCGGCAGGACACACGGGGCCCTGTGGCGGCGCCCCGGTGGTCCCCGCCCCGGACCGGCCGGAGCCGTCCGCGGGAGCCCCGGCCCATTAGGCTTATCCCATGTCAGGGGATTCGGTGCGTCGTGTGGTGGTGATCGGTGCTGGGCCGCGCGGCAGCAGTGTTCTGGAGCGTCTGGCCGCCAACTGGAAGGCCCGCCGTGAGGACGGCGCCCTCGACGCCGGCGCCCGTCTCGAAGTGCACCTCGTGGACCCGTACCCTCTCGGCTCCGGCCACGTCTGGCAGCCCGGCCAGTCCCGGCTGTTCCTCATGAACACCCAGAGCTTCTTCCCCACCCTCATCCCCGAGGACCCGGACCTGGCGGCGCCCCTGGCGGGCGGCAGCTTCAACGCGTGGCGTGCCGCCGTCGCCGCGGGCCACGCGGACGCACGGGACCGGCTGAGCGAGGAAGAGCAGGCCGAGCTGCTCGCGCTCGGGCCCGACGCCTTCCCCAGCCGCGCGCTCTACGGGCGGTACCTCGAGGAGACGCTCGCCGCCGTCGTCGGGCGGATCGAGAGTGACCCGCTCCTGGAGGGCTTCCATCCGGTGCACCACCGGACCGAGGCCCATGCCGTCCGGCGGACCGGGGACCGCGGGTTCGTGGTCGAACTCCATGAGGGGAGCATCGCCGCGGACCGCGTCGTGCTGGCTCTCGGCCATGTCCCGGCCCAGCTCAACCCGGAACAGCGTGAGTTGTACCGCGCAGCGCAGGACCTCGGCCTCAGCTACTTCCCACCCGCGTGCCCGGCGGATGTGGACTGGTCGCTCGTGCCCGGTGGCGAGCCCGTCCTCGTCCGCGGGATGGGCCTGAACTTCTTCGACGTCATGGGTCAGCTCACCGAAGGGCGCGGCGGACGCTTCGAACGGCGCGACGGCGGACTCCACTACCTGCCGAGCGGCCACGAGCCGGTCATCCACGCCGCGAGCCGCCGCGGCGGTCCGTACAAGGCCAAGGCGCAGATCTCCAGCTACTACCCCAAGGAACGCCAGCTCCGGTACCTCACCGAGTCCGCGGTCCAACGGTTCCGGCGGTCCGGCGTGAAGCCCGGCTTCGGTCACGATCTGTGGCCGCTGCTGCAGCGTGATGTGCTTTGGGCCTACTACGACACGCTGGTCACCTCCGATCCGAACGCGATCCGGGACGCGGCCGAGTTCCTCGATCAGCTCGAGGAACTGCTCCGTCCGCATGCGCACAGCCCGGAGGACTGGATGGTCCCCGTCACGGCGCTGATCGAGCGATGCGTTCCCGAGTGGCTGCGTCTGAGCCTGCGGGCGCTCGCGGCCCCCTTCGCGCTGCAGCGCTTCGATTCCGCCGCCGCGTTCGACGCCGCGGTGGTGAGCACTCTCGACGAGGACGTGCGCCGCTCGGCCGCGGGGGAGAAGGACCCGGTCAAGAGCGCGGTGCTCATCCTGCACGCGGGCCGCTCGCTCCTGAAGGATGCGGTGGCCGACGGCGGGATCACAGAGGAATCCTGGGTGACGGAACTGCGGGGGCGCTTCGAGTCCCTCGTGGAAGGCCTGGCGAGCGGGCCGCCCGCCCTGCGCATCGAACAGCTGGCCGCCCTGGCCCGTGCCGGCGTCGTGCACTTCGTGGGTCCGGAACCGCGCTTCACGGTGGACCGCGCGGCCGGCTTGTTCCAGGCCTCCTCGCCGTGGGTGGACGGCAGTGAGGTCCGGGCCCGGACCCTGGTGGAGGCCCTGGCCCCGGCCAACCGGGTGTCCGCCGCGGCGTCGCCCCTGCTCCGTCAGCTCCTGGAGGACGGGCTCGTCCGCACGCGGCTCATGATGAGGCCCGAGGGCGGCCCGACGGAGGCGTCCGGTCTCGACGTCGTCGCGCATCCGTATCGTGCGGTGGCGGGCAACGGCGACGTCCAGGAGGATCTGCACGTGCTCAGCCTCCAGCTCTCCGCCGTGCAGTGGGGCGTGGCGATCGCGGCGGAGGCTTTCTCGGCCGGACCGGACGGCGAGCCCACCGAGCTGTTCCGCAGCGGTCAGCGCACTCTGCGCGACGCCGACGAGATCGCGCGGGCGGTCCTCAGCACGTTCTGAAGCACGTTCCGAACACGCTGCTCAGGACAGAACCAAGGGCCGGTTCCGATCGCGGAATGCGATCGGAACCGGCCCTTGTCGTCACCTCAGGTGAGGGGTGATCAGCCCTTCACGAGGCACGTGAGGTAACCGATCCACGCCAGGGCGTACTTGGCCCAACCCGCCACGTCCCACCAGTGCTTTGGCGGAACGGGCTTGGTGCAGGTCGGCTGCGGCACCTCGGTCTTGGCGACGGTGACGTTGACCTTCACCGTCGTGCCCGACTCCGCGGCCTTCAGCTGCAGGACGCCAGCACCCGCCGCGGCGCCGGCCGGAACGGCCAGGCTCACGGTGGCGGCGCCACCCGAGACGGGAACGGCGCCCAGTGCGGTGACCTTGCCGGCGGCGTCGGTGAACGTGGCCTCGAGCGAGGTGTTCACCGGGCTGCCCAGCGAGGTGAGATCCAGCTTCGACACCGCGGCCTGGATCTTCTCCCCGGCCTTCACGCTGGCCGGGGTCGAGTTCACGACGGCCACGCTGCGACGGGCGAAGTCCGGGGACACCGGGGAGTTGGCCTTGAGGAAGGCCATCCAGGCGTCGCGGTCCACCAGGCCGGAGTCACGGGTGTTGGCGCCGTCCTTGAAGACCCGGAAGTTGTCGCCACCGGTGGCCAGGAAGCTGAACGTCCCGATCCGGTAGGACTTGGCCGGATCCAGCGGCTGACCGTTGACCTGGATGGAGGTCACGCGGTCACCCGCGGGGCGGGCGGCGTCATAGGTGTAGTTGACGTTCTTGGAGAGGCCCAGCTGCAGGTACGGGCGGCTCGGCACGGTGCCGTCCGGGTTGGTCTGCCACTGCTGCTCCAGGAGCGTCTTGAACTGGGCGCCCGTGAGCGACGTGGTCCAGAGGTTGTTCACGAACGGCAGCACCGCATTGGCCTGGGCGTAGGTGATGGTGCCGTCCGTGCCGTAGTACAGCTCGTTGCGCAGGCCGCCGGGGTTGACCACGCCGATCTCGGCGCCGCCCACGGTCGGGTCCTTGAGCGAGGCGACCAGCGAGTCGGCCACCAGGTTGCCCAGGGTGGACTCGCTGGAACGGTCGTCACGCACCGGCGCGCCGGTGGTCGGGTCCTTCGTGAACGCGGTGGTGATGTCCTTCGTCACCTTGCCGACCGGCTGATTGCCGACGACGGCGGCGTCCGCGAGTGCCTTCTTCACGATCGTGTCCACCTGCTTCACGCGGGGGTAGGCCGCGATGAGGTCGGCGGCGGCGTCCGTGGTGCGGGCGACGTTACGGGCCGAGTACGCGGAGACCTGCTTGGAGGCGAGGTCCACGGTCAGCTCGATCTGGCCGATGTTCGCGCCGTAGCTGCCGGTCTGGACCACGGGACGGGTCTTGCCGTCCTGGCCGGGGACGGGACCGTCCCAGGCGTACTCCTTGTGGGTGTGGCCCGTGAAGATGGCGCCGACGGCCGGGCTGGTCTCGGTCACGATCTTGGCGAACGCGCCACCCGCGGCGATCTCCTGCTGGAGGGTCGCGCCGTCCGGGGTGCCGGCCCCGGCGCCCTCGTGGTACTCGGCGACGATCACGTCGGCGAGCTTGCCGTCCTTGATCTTGGCGGCCACGCGGTTCACGGCGTCGACCGGATCACCGAAGTCGAGGTCGGCGATGCCGGCCGGGGTGACCAGCGTGGGGACCTCCTGGGTCACGGCGCCGACCACGGCCACCTTCACGCCGTTGAGGTCGAGGATCTCGTATTCGGGCAGCGCCGGTTCCTGCGTGCCCTTCTTGTACACGTTCGCGCCCAGGTACGGGAATTTCGCGTTGGTCCCGCCCGCGATCACGCGGTCGCGCAGATCGGCCCAGCCACCGTCGAACTCGTGGTTGCCCACGGCGGAGGCGGTGAGGCCGAGCGTGTTGAGCACGTCGATGGTGGGCTGGTCCTTCGCCATGGAGGAGGCGAAGAGGGAGGCCCCGATGTTGTCACCGGCGGAGACGAAGGCGGTGCTGCCCGGGGTGGCGGCGGCGCGGAGCTTCTCCAAGGTGCCGGCGACGTTGACGGTGTTGTTGTCGATGCGACCGTGGAAATCGTTCACGCCGAGGAGGTTCACCTTCGCGCTGGTGGGCGCGGGGGTGGTGTTCAGGCCCACGATCACGGGATCGTGGTCACTGGAACGGTACTGGTCCGGAGCGTAGAAGTTGGTGACGTTGTAGTTCCAGCGGCTGTACTCCAGCGCGACGGACTCCACGGAGTTGATGTTCCAGATGTCGGCGCCGTTGACCATCTTCTCGGCCTCCGGGGACGCGAAGATGTGGTCCAAGGAACCGGACTGGCCGCTGAACACGTAGGAGTGCTTCTGGGTGCCGTCGGCGTTCTTGGCCTTGCCGTCCTGGTCGACGTAGCCGGCGTCGGTGAGGACGTTCAGCGGGTCTTCCTTGCTGTAGGCGTTGAAGTCACCGATCAGGAAGACCTTGTCGGTGCCCTTGTCCTTCGTCAGGGTGTCCACGAAGCCGAGCAGCGACTTGGACTGGGCGACACGGGCGAGGTTGGACGCGCCCTGTCCCTTGTCCGTGTCGTCCGGGGTGGCCGCGGAGCTCTTGGACTTGAAGTGGTTGGCCACGGCGATGAATTCCTGCGCCTGGGTGCCGCCCACGGGCTTGAACACCTGGGCGAGCGGCTTGCGGGCGCTGGCGAAGGCTGTGGTGTCGTTGTGGATCACGGACTCGCCCACGGGCTCGGCCACGGCCTTCTTGTAGATGAAGGCGGTCCGGATGACGTCCTCATCGCTCAGCGGCGGCAGAGCCGACGGGCTGCGGACGTAGTCCCAGGTGCCCGGCTTGGCGTCGTTGAGCGCGGTGACCAGCTTGGACAGCGCGTCGTCGCGGGTCTTGCCGAACTTGGCGGAGTTCTCGACCTCCATGAGGGTGACCACGTCGGCGCCGGAGCTGTTGATCGCGGCGACGATCTTGTCCTGCTGGCGCTTGAAGTGCTCAGCGGTCGCGGCGCCACGGGCATCGCAGCCGCCCTTGACGGTGACGGGAGCGCCGTCGCGGTCGGTGTAGTACTGGCAGCCGCTGAGGCTGTCACCGGTGGTCGGGAAGTAGTTCAGGACGTTGAACGAGGCGAGCTTGAGGTTGCCGCCCACGGCGTTCGGCACATCCGCGCGGGTGTTGCCGAAGGAGACCGGCTGCACGGTGTCCGCGCTCGCCGGGGTGAGGTGCTCGAGGGGCTCCAGCCGCCAGGCGTTGTTGCCGTAACCCAGGATGACGTTGGTCTTGAACGTCACGGGGGCGCCCACCCGGACCGGGTCCTTGGTGGTCAGGTAGGGCAGCGGAAGCGCCTTGGTGGTGGCGTTGGAGAGGAAGTTCGTGGTGGCGCCGTCATCCAGCTTGATGGTGCGGGCCTGGTTGTCGTCGGCCACGGCCTTGTTCTCGGCGGTGCCGTACGGGGCCACGGCGTTGGGCTGGACCGCGGGGGTCTTGCCGCTGGCGAGGGTCAGTTCACCGTACTGGTTGGCGTAGAAGTTGTCGGAGAGCGTGTAGTCGCCGGTCGGGGCGAGGAGCATGCCCTCGAGGGACTCGCGGAAGGTCTCGCTCGCCGGGAGGGTGAAGTGCGTGGCCTTCACCTCCGGGGCCGCGTCGGTGAGCTTGGTCAGCGAGGCGGCGTCCGTGACGTTCACCTGGGTCTGGCCGAAGTACTCGCTGACGGTGCCGGAGACCTGCACGTAGTCGCCGATCGCGACCGAGCCGACCGTGGCGGGCGAGTAGACGAACACGGCGTCGGAGGCCTGGTGGTCGGCCTCGGTCAGGTCGCCGCCGGTGCCCGGGGTCTGGATGTAGTAGCCGTTCAGGCCGCCCGTGGAGTAGCGGGCGGTGACCTTGCCCTTGGTGGTCACGCTCTGGCCGACGAGGGGGCTCGTGGCGCCGGTGCCCTGGATCTCCGCGATGGTGGCGGTGCCACCCGGCGTCGGGGTCGGCGTGGGGGTGGGCGTCGGTGTCGGGTCCGGACCGCCCGTCCCGCCCGACGGCGTCGGGGTGATCGAGGTGCTCAGGCTGAAGTCGGCCGAGTTGTCGTTGCTGTCCGCGTGATTGCTGCGGGTGAGCGCCTTGACATCGGTGTTCGACGACGGCGCGGTGGCCGCCTTGACCTCGTACGTGTTGCTCGTGCCGTAGCCGAGGAGGTCGGCCACGTTGGTCGGCTCCACCTGGCTGCCCGTACCGAGCCCGCTGAGAGCCGTGGCCTGGCGGGCCAGGATGACGGTGCCCGTGGTGCCGGACGGGTTGAACGACGGCGCGTCCTGGTCCGGTGTGGGCAGCTCCGCCGCCGTGGACGCCGCGTTGTTGCTGCCGCCCTTGATGAGGAACGTCCCCTTGGCGGGGATGCTGCCGCGGAGGGCGGTCACGGAGTTGGGGGCGGCGGTCCCGGTGCCGGAACGGTACTGGAGTGACCAGCCGTCCAGCGAGACGGGTGCGTCCGAGGAGTTGTACAGCTCCACGAACTTGTTGCGGAAGGCAGCCCCTGCGCTGCCTCCGCTCAGATATGCCTCATCGATGATGACGGAGGAGGTGCCCGGTGTGGCGACCGTGTTGACCAGCGCGAAGGCCGGCGCGGTCGCCAAGGGGGCCGCGATCAACGCGGCGGTCAGGGCACTCCCCAAGGTTGCTTTCGCAAGCGAGTGATTCATGGGGTTCTTTCTGTCCAGAGATCGGGTGTGATCCGGTGTCCTGTGGCGGACTGAGGGCTCGGACCGCCAGCAGGAAAGCGAGGGGTCCGTAGCCTAGTCCACCAAGAGAGAGTTAACTCCGGGTTGCGGGGAAAAGAAACTGTTGTTTCAGGATTCGGCGCGAAAAAATCCTGTGCCGTCACCGCCCGCGGAGGCGGGGACGGCACAGGACCGGACGGGTCTCAGACGAGCGACTGGTGCAGCATGAAGACCGCGCCGAACGGATCGGTGACCCGTGCGTGACGGCCATGCGGATCGTCCCGCGGCTCCTCCAGCACCCGGCCGCCGAGCTCGGTGACCTTCCGGGCGGCCTCGTCGGCGTTGTCCACCACGAGGTAGATGAGCCAGTGCGACGGCACTCCTTCGGGGAGGAACTTCGCGGCGTCGAACAGTCCCGCACGTGCCTGATCGCCTTCGCCGAGGGTGCTGTAGCGGAAGTCCTCGGTGTCCTCCATGACGGAGATGTCCCAGCCGAAGGCCTGGCGGTAGAAGTCCACCGCGGCGTCGTACTTCCGGCTGGCCAGTTCGTGCCAGCCGACGGCGCCCGGCTCGTTGATCAGGGAGTAGCCGCCATGGGAGAGGGGCTCCCACACGCCCACGAAAGCGCCGGAGGGATCCTCGGCGATCGCCATGACGCCCATCTCCGGGACGGTCATCGGCGGCACGACCACCTGTCCGCCCGCTGCGGTGATCGCCGCGGCGGTGGCCTCGGCGTCGTCGCTCTTGAGGTAGATGCCCCAGGTGCTCGGCATCTCCTGCTGGTCCGGCTGCTTGGCCATGAGGCCGGCCACCTGGCGGCCGTCCTTGGACGCGGTCACGTAGCCGCCGTACTTCTCCTCGTCGTCGCTTTCGAAGGTCCAGCCCAGGAGTTCGCCGTAGAACTTCTGGGCGGCTTCCACATCATCCGTCATCAGGTCGGCCCAGCAGGGATCACCGGGAGCGAAAGTAGGGGTGGTCATGATGCGCTCGCTTTCTCGGGAAGTGCCGCCGTGCGCCGGCGGATCAGGGTGGGCGGCGCCCGGGTGCCCTGATAGTGATGACGCTAACGCCGGGGTCCGACATTCTTCAACGGTCCGCCGGCGGCCGGTGGGTGAACTCCCGGCGGCCCGGGCCGGGGAGCCGGCCGTGAGCGGCGGCCGGGCATGAAAAAGGGCCCCGGGACCTGATGGTCCCGGAGCCCTTGTCCGCGGAAGGTATGGGATTTGAACCCATGAGACGGGGTTACCGCCTACTGGTTTTCAAGACCAGCTCCTTCGGCCGCTCGGACAACCTTCCCTGCGTCAAAGTGTTTCACAGCGCGGACGCGCGCTCCAAACGTGCGCGGCGCCGCCGGGGGAGGGGCGAACGCGGGACCTGCGGAGACGCCGCCTCCCGTGCGCCGTGCATCTGAGGCGCCGTGCACAATAGACGGGGGGCCAGAGCGTCCAGAGGAGAGTGGAGACCATGCGAGCCGTCCAGATCACCGAGCCGGGAGGCCCGGAAGTCCTGCAGGTGACCGAGATGCCGGATCCGGTGCCCGGCCCGGGAGAGGTCCTGATCGACGTCGTCGCGGCCGGACTGAACCGGGCCGACGTGCAGCAGCGCCGGGGCTTCTACCCGCCGCCGCCCGGCGCCTCCGACATCCCCGGCCTGGAGGTCTCCGGCCGCATCGCGGGCTTCGGCCCGGACGTCTCCCGTCCCTTCGCCGTGGGGGAGAAGGTGGTGGCCCTGCTCTCCGGCGGCGGCTATGCCTCGAAGGTCGTGGTGCCCGCCGGTCAGGTGATCCGGATCCCGGAGGGCGTCGACCTGGTGACCGCCGCGGGTCTGCCTGAGGTGGCGGCCACGGTGTACTCCAATCTCTACATGACGGCCGGCCTGCAGGAGGGCGAGACCGTCCTCATCCACGGGGCCACGGGCGGGATCGGCGCCTTCGCCATCCAGCTCGCGAAGGCGCTGGGCGCGGTCGTGGCGACGACGGCGGGCAGCGCCGAGAAGGTCGCCACGGCTCGGGGCTTCCTCGGTGCGGACATCGCGATCGACTACACGACGCAGAGCTTCCCGGAGGCCCTGCGGGAAGCGAACGGCGGGCACGGCGCGGACGTGATCCTCGACGTCGTGGGCGCCAAGTACCTCTCCGCCAACCTGGACGCGCTGGAGGTGCACGGCCGTCTCGTGGTGATCGGCCTGCAGGGCGGCGCCCGCGGGGAACTGGACCTGGGCGTCCTGCTGAGCAAGCGGGCCGCCGTCATCGGCACCACGCTGCGCGCCCGCCCGGTGGAGGAGAAGACGGCCATCATGGACGCCGTGCGGGATGTGGTCTGGCCGCTGATCGCCGACGGCTCCGTCCGCCCACTGGTCGCGCGGACGTTCCCGCTGGCCGAGGTCGCCGAAGCGCACCGGTACTTCGATTCCGGTCAGCACACAGGGAAGATCCTGTTGACCATGTGACGTGTCTCTGAACTAGGGTGCCTAGTGGGACCGCTGCAGCACTGCACGGTCGCATCCGCTGACGTATGCACCCAGGAGGCCCCCATGAGCGGTACACGCAGCACGGGAGAGCGGGGCGGCGCCCTGCCGCCCGCCGCCGTCGCACCGGAGAGACTCGACGCCGAATCCCGGCGCTGGACCCCCGCGCGGATCGCGCTCTGGGCGGCCATCGCCCTGCTCGGCGGGCTGGCGTGGGTCATGCTCGCGATCGTCCGCGGGGAGACGGTCAACGCGATCTGGTTCGTGTTCGCCGCGGTCTGCACGTATCTGATCGCGTACCGCTTCTACTCGAAGTACCTGGAGAGGAAACTGATCCGGCCGGACGACCGCCGGGCCACCCCGGCGGAGTACAAGGCCGACGGCAAGGATCACGTCCGCACGGACCGGAACGTCCTCTTCGGCCACCACTTCGCCGCGATCGCCGGCGCCGGCCCGCTGGTCGGTCCCGTCATCGCGGCCCAGATGGGCTATCTGCCGGGCACGATCTGGATCATCGTGGGCGTCGTGCTCGCGGGAGCGGTCCAGGACTACCTGGTGCTGTTCTTCTCCATGCGCCGCGGCGGCCGGTCGCTCGGGCAGATGGCCCGCGAGGAACTCGGCGTGGTGGGCGGCACCGCGGCCCTGCTGGCGACGCTGCTCATCATGGCGATCATCGTCGCCATCCTGGCGCTCGTGGTGGTCAACGCCCTCGGAGAGAGCCCCTGGGGCGTGTTCAGCGTCGCCATGACCATCCCGATCGCCCTCTTCATGGGCGTCTACCTGCGGTACATCCGGCCCGGGAAGGTCCTGGAGATCTCCATCATCGGCTTCGTCCTGCTGATGGCGGCGATCATCGGCGGCGGCTGGGTGGCGCACACCGAGTGGGGCGCGGCGTTCTTCCACCTGGACAAGACCACCATCGCCTGGGGCATCATCGTCTACGGTTTCGTCGCCGCGATCCTCCCGGTCTGGCTGCTGCTGGCCCCGCGCGACTACCTGTCCACCTTCATGAAGATCGGCGTGATCGGACTGCTGGCCGTCGCGATCGTGGTGGTCCGGCCGGAGATCAACGTCCCCGCCTTCAGCGAATTCGCGGGCCGGGACAACGGACCGGTGTTTTCCGGCGCACTGTTCCCGTTCCTCTTCGTCACCATCGCGTGCGGCGCCCTGTCGGGGTTCCACGCGCTGATCGCCTCCGGCACCACGCCCAAGCTGATCGAGAAGGAACGCCAGACCCGGTACATCGGTTACGGCGGCATGCTCATGGAGTCCTTCGTGGCGATCATGGCGCTGGTGGCTGCCGTCTCGATCGACCGCGGTCTCTACTTCGTCATGAATGCCCCGCTGGCCCTCACCGGCGGCACGGTGGAGCAGGCCGCGCAGTGGGTGAACTCGCTCGGTCTGGCCGGGGTGAACGTGACCCCGGGTGAGCTCAAGGACGCGGCCGCGGCCGTGGGGGAGCAGACGATCATCTCCCGCTCGGGCGGCGCGCCCACCCTCGCGGTCGGCCTGGCGCACATCATGCAGCAGTTCATCGGCGGACCGGGGATGGCGGCCTTCTGGTACCACTTCGCCATCATGTTCGAGGCCCTCTTCATCCTCACGGCCGTCGACGCCGGAACGCGCGTGGCCCGCTTCATGCTCCAGGATTCGATCGGGAACTTCGTCCCGAAGTTCAAGGACGCCTCCTGGCGCCCGGGCGCCTGGCTCTGCACGGCCGTCATGGTGGCGGCCTGGGGCGCGGTCCTGATCATGGGCGTCACGGATCCGCTGGGCGGCATCAACACGCTCTTCCCGCTCTTCGGCATCGCGAACCAGTTGCTGGCCGCGATCGCTCTGGCCGTGTGCCTGGCGATCGTCGCGAAGAAGGGCCGCTTCGGAGCGCTCTGGATGGTGGCGCTGCCGCTGGCCTTCACAGCGGTGGTCACGATCACCGCCAGCTTCCAGAAGATCTTCTCGACCGTCCCGGCCGTCGGGTACTTCGCGAACAACGCCGCCTTCAGCAAGGCGCTCGCGGACGGCAAGACGTCGTTCGGCACCGCGAAGACCGTGCCCGCCATGGAGGCCGTGGTCCGCAACACCATGATCCAGGGGATCCTGTCCGTGGTGTTCGTGGTCCTCGCGATCATCGTCATCATCACGGCCCTGATCGCCACCGTCCGGGCCTTCCAGGCACACCGGGCCGGGGAGCCGGTCACGGACCACGAGGACCCGTTCGTCCCGTCGAAGGTCTTCGCGCCCGCGGGCCTGATCCCCACCGCCGCCGAGCGCGAACTCGCCGCGGAGTGGGCGGAGGTGCCGGCGTCGGAACGCCTCGCGGACGCGGGGCACCACTGATGAACCGGAAGAGTCCGACGACGGCGGCCGCCCCGCCGTCGTCGGAGCCGTCGCCCGGGGCGCCCCTGCCGCCGGCCGCGGCGCAGGGCGTGCGGCCGGTCCGGTCCGCGTCACCGTGGGAGCGGCTGACCCGTGGCGCGGAGTCGCTGCGCCGGGGGATCCGGGGTGTCCTGGGAGCCGACGCGTATGAGAAGTACCTGGAGTTCCACGCAGCGCACCACCCCGACCACGAGCCGCTGAGCGAGGCGGAGTTCTGGCGGGACCGCACCGACCGGCAGGACCGGAATCCACAGGGCCGGTGCTGCTGAGCCCGTGAGAGTATGGGGCCATGAGTGAGGAGCCGAAGCCACAGGAATCCGCAGCGGCAGCCGGGCAGCATGGTCCCGTCGAAGGGCGTCCCGTCGAGGGGCGTCCCGTGGAGGGGACTCCGGTCGACGGTCAGGGGGAGACGCGGGAGCCCGCTTCGCAGGACCCTCGTGTACCGCAGGAGCCCCGTGCACAGCAGGGTCCCGGCGGCGAGGGCGACCGCCGGCCCCGCAACATGCTCGAACTCGTGGATGAACCGGCCAAGGTCATGCGGATCGGCACGATGATCCGGCAGCTCCTCGAGGAGGTGAAGGCCGCCCCGCTGGATGACGCGGCCCGCGGCCGGCTCGCGGAGATCCACGAGCGTTCCATCAAGGAACTCGAGGACGGCCTGGCCCCCGAACTCGTGGAGGAACTGGAACGGATCTCGCTGCCGTTCCCCGAGGACTCCGCCCCGTCGGATGCGGAACTGCGGATCGCCCAGGCGCAGCTCGTCGGCTGGCTCGAGGGCCTCTTCCATGGCATCCAGACCGCGATCGCGGCCCAGCAGGCCGCCCGCGAGCAGATGGCCGCTCAGCTCCGGCAGCTCCCGCCCGGCACGATGGTCGCGCCCGGCGTGGTCATCGGCGCCAACGGCGAACCGCAGCGCGCTCCGGCGGCACACCAGCAGAACCCCCGGCACGGAGGGCCCGAAGAGCCCGACTCCGGCCTCGGCCAGTACCTCTGACCCATGGGTCTCTTCAGCGAACTGAGGCAGGCCCGTCGTGACGACGCGGAACTGGGCAAGGGCCTCTGGCGGCGTGCCCACGACCGGTTCCGGCGCGGCCTCGACCGATTCCACCAGGTGCTGGACGGCGTGAGCGACGACGCCCTGTACGCCGAGTTGCTGCCGATCGCCGACGAACTGGCCGGTCTGCTCCCGAGGGTCCGGACGATCTGCGTGGAGGCGCAGCGGAGCACCCCGAGCGATGGCCTGGACATCCCGCCGGACCTGGCCCCCTTGCACCGTCTGCTCTCGCGGGCGGGCAACGACCTGGCGACCGCCGCCCAGGCGGCCACGATGGCCCGGCTCGGCACCACCGATGTGGACAGCGTGCGGCGGCGGGCCGCCGTCGTCGGCTCCCTGGTCTCCGAAGCGGAGCAATCCGGGCGGTGACCGGATCTATTCCCGGATTCGCTGACAGAGAACCGGGACCTTTGTGTCTGGTGGCGTGACAGCTTCCTTTGGAAGGATGGCGCCATGAGCGCAAACCCAGATCTCACTTTCAACGATGGCAACACCATCCCCCAGCTCGGCTACGGCGTGTGGCAGGTGGCCGACGACGTCGCGGAGACCGTGGTCGGCCAGGCCTTCGAGGCCGGTTACCGCCACATCGACACCGCCAAGATCTACGGCAACGAGGCGGGCGTGGGCCGCGCGATCGCGGCGTCCGGCCTGGACCCCAAGGACCTCTTCATCACCACCAAGCTCTGGAACTCCGACCAGGGCTATGAGAAGACCCTCGCGGCGTTCGAGGAGTCCCTGGACCGTCTCGGCCTGGACCACCTCGATCTGTACCTGATCCACTGGCTGCAGCCGCAGCGTGGCACCTACGTGGACACCTGGAAGGCCCTGGTCGATCTGCAGAAGCGCGGCCGCGTGACCTCCATCGGCGTCTGCAACTTCACCGGTGAGGCCATCGACGAGCTGATCGAGGCCACCGGCGTGGTGCCCGCGATCCACCAGATCGAACTGCACCCGTACTTCAACCAGTCCGCACTGCGCGAGTACAACGCGGGCAAGGGCATTCTCACCCAGGCCTGGTCCCCGCTGGGCCAGGGCGGCGAGCTGCTGAGCGACCCCGAGGTCGTCCGCATCGCGGAGAAGCACGGCGCCACTCCGGCCCAGGTCGTCATCGCCTGGCACCTGGCCATCGGCAACGTCGTCATCCCGAAGTCCGTGACGGAGAGCCGGATCGCGGAGAACTTCGCGGCGCTCGATGTGACGCTGGATGACGAGGACATCACGGCGCTGAGTAGCCTCGACCGTGGCGCCGAGGGACGTATCGGCCCCGACCCGGCGGTCTCCGACTTCGCCTGATCGGTGATCCACCCGACCTGTCCCGGCCGGCCCTGACCGAAGGGTCAGGGGAACGGCGAAGGCCCCCAGGAATTCCTGGGGGCCTTCGCCGTGTCCGAGCTTCCTATCAGAATCGAACTGATGACCTTTTCATTACGAGTGAAACGCTCTACCGACTGAGCTAAGGAAGCACATGCCGCGCCTGGCCTGCTGGCCTGACCGCACAGGAAACAAGTTTAGGGTGCACTCCGGCCGTGGGTCAAAACGGCCCTCTGCAGGGCCTTCTCCCGGGCGCGGTCGCCTGTTCATGTCCCGGTCCTGCACGGTTCAGCTGGCCGTCGCCCGCGCGCGGGAACCTGTAGCTCACGGCGCCCTGGGGGGCACGTGCTGCCGCGCGGCCGGACCCGTGTGGCGAGGACCAGCAGAGGAGCGCACACGATGACCGTGAACCCGGTAGCCGGACGGACCACCGCCCAGGACATCACGGGCCGGGCGAGCTGCCTGAGGCTCGCCGTGGTCGACATGTCCGGCACCACCGTCACCGACGGAGGACTCATCGACGAGGCCCTCCGCGACGCGTTCCTCGATGCCGGGGAGGACCCGGAGGGCCAGCGGTTCGGATCCATGATGGATTTCGCCCACAGTGCCATGGGGCTCTCGAAACTCGGCGTCTTCCGGCAGCTCTACGAGGGCGAGCCGGAGCGGGCGCTGCTGGCCAACGCCGTGTTCGAGAAGTCCTACGACCGGCTCGTGGCCCGCGGCGGTGTCCAGGCCATCCCCGGAGCCCGGGAGACGATGGAGTGGCTCCGTGAGGCGGGGATGCAGCTCTGCCTGGTCACCGGATTCGGCCGCCACACGCAGAACACCATCCTGGAATCGCTCGGCTGGATGGGCCTCGCCGACCTGAGCCTGTGCCCGGAGGACGCCGGACGAGGCCGTCCTCATCCGGACATGATCCTCACCGCGGTGCTCGCCCTCGACCTGGACGACGTCCGCGAGGTCCTCGTGGTGGGGGACACGACGGCGGACATCCAGTCCGGCCTGCGCGCCGGCGCCGGGCTCGTCACCGGCGTGCTGAGCGGCGCCCACTCCGAGTTCGCCCTGCGCGCCGCCGGGGCCGATGCCGTGGTCCCGTCCATCCGGGACATCCCCGGTCTCCTGCGGGAGGGGAGCCGGCCGCTCCTCGGCGGCCGGCAGCTCTGAGGACGAGCGAGGCGTCCCAGGACAGCGAAAGGCCCCGGCGGGATCCGCCGGGGCCTTTTCACTCACGCACGCACGCGCTCACTCATGGTGCGCAGAGGCTCAGGTGCAGCGCAAGCCGTCGTCCGGCGTCGTGCCCCTCACGAAGTAGCTGTCCACCGCCTTGGTGATGCAGTCGCCCGCGCGGCCGTAGGCGGTGTGGCCCTCGCCCTCCCAGGTGACCAGGGAGGCGTTGCCGAGCTGCTTGCGCAGGTTCCCGGCCCATTCGTACGGGGTGGCCGGGTCGCCGGTGGTGCCGATGACCACGATCGGCGCCTTGCCGCTGTACGACGCCGGTGCCACCTTGCGGATGCCGGTGGTCTTGAGGCCTTCGCAGGAGATGCCGCCGTAGGCCATGTACTTGCCGAGTGTGGGCGAGACCTTCTGGAGTTCCTGGGCCTCCTTGCGCATATCGCTCTCGGAGGAGTCCGGCGTGTAGTCCAGGCAGTTGATCGCGTTGAAGGCGAAGGAACTGTTGGAGGTGTACTTGCCCTGCGAATCCCGGTCCGCGCCGAAGTCGGCGAGCTGCATCATGGGCGACGGATCTCCCACGAGCGCCTGGGCGAGGGCCTGCCGCAGGGTCGGCCAGCTCGAACTGCTGTAGAGCGGGACGATCAGGCCGGAGACGAAGCTGTTCACCGTCACGGGACGGCCGTCATTGGCCGGCTGCGGGCTCTTCTCGTACTCGGCGAGGAGCTTCTGGATGCGGGCGATCCCGGCGTCGACCCCATCACTGAGCGGGCAGCCGGAGTTGCGCTGACACCATTCGACGAACACCCGGAGGCTCCGTTCGAAGGCTTTCGCCTGGCCCACGGTCAGCTGGGACTGGCTCAGGGTCGCGTCCAGCGCGCCGTCCAGGACCATCCGGCCCACGCGGTTCGGGAACAGCGTGGCGTAGGTCGAGCCGAGGAACGTCCCGTAGGAGTAGCCGAGGTAGTTGAGCTTGTCATTGCGGAGCGCGGCCCGCAGGATGTCCAGGTCCTTGGCGGCACTCGCGGTGTCCACATGGGACAGCACGGGGCCGGTCTTCTGCTGGCACGCCTCGTTGGTGTCGCGCTGCTCCTGGATCGCCAGCGCCAGGCCGTCCGCGGTGGCGGGGTCGAAGTACTCGGCCCGCTGTTCGTCCCGCTCCTGGTCCGTGAGGCACGTGACCGGCGCGGAGCGCTTGACGCCGCGCGGATCGAAACCGACCAGGTCGAAGTTCGAGCGCATCTCATCGCTCAGGATCCACTGAGCCGACTCGTTGACGAAGTCGAAACCGGACCCGCCCGGACCGCCGGGGTTGATGAAGAGCGACCCCTGGGACTTCCCGGTGGCCGCGATCTTGATCAGCGCGATCTCGATGCTCCCCTTGCCCGGATTGTCGTAATCGGTGGGGACCTTCACCGAGGCGCAGCTCGCATCGTGCTCGCAGGACGTCCAGCTCACCTTCTGGCCGTAGAAGTCCTTCAGTTCGGCCGGAGCGCCGTCGCTCAGGCCTTCCTGCTGGCTGCCGGCCGCGGGGGCCTTCGAGCCCTTCTCCGGAGCCGGGATGGTCACGCAGCCGCTCAGGCTCAGTGCCAGCACGGCCACGGACGCGACGACGGCGGCGAACAGCCCGGTGCGCGCCCGCCCCGTCCGCGGGTTCCGCCCCGTGCTCGTCGCAGTGCCCTTCACGCTCTGCCTCATCCTCGTCCGCCTTCCGAACTGTCGTGGTTCGCCGTGTCGTCTCCGCGGGCCGGTCCACTCCGGCCGCGGTTCTGTCTGTGAGTCGTTTCCCGGTCTCGCTGCCCGGCTGCGTGCCGGCTTCAGACCAGCCCCGCCGCCATGCCTTCCAGGGCCAGCAACGGGGCCACATTGCTCGTGACCAGCCGCCGCCGGGTGAGGTTGACGGCATCGATCCTGGCCAGGGTCTGCTCCGGCGTCCCATCGGCCGCGAAGGCCTCGATGTCCGCCCGGATCTCCTCGTTCACGAGCGACCCGGTGGCGCCCACCTGCAGGATGAGCACGTCCCGGTAGAAGGAGAGGAGATCGGTCAGCGTCCGGTCCAGCGAGTCGGTCACCGACCGCTTCCCGCGCCGCTTCTGGTCCTCCTCGAGGCGCTTGAGCTGGCCGCGCAGGGCCGGGGGCACGGTGGCCCCTTCCTCAAGGCCGAGGGACCCCAGGAGGGCGGCGCGTTCGGTGGCGTCACGCTCGGCGTTCGAGCTGTCCGCCTCGGCGGTCGCGATGGACATGAGCCGCTCCGCCATGAGCACCGCGGAGGTGATGCCCTTCAGGGCGAGGGGGAACCGGACGGTTTCCAGGCGGCGCTGCCGGGCGTCGGCGTCGCGGGCCAGACGCCGGGCGATCCCGACGTGGCTCTGCGCCATCCGCGCCGCACTGGCCGCGAGAGCCGGCTCCACGCCGTCGCGTGCCACGAGCAGCGCGGCGACGTCGTCCACCGCGGGCAGGCGCAGACCGACGCCGCGGCAACGGGACCGGATCGTGACCAGCACGTCCGCGGGGGAGGGGGCGCAGAGCATCCAGACGGTGCGTGCGGTGGGTTCCTCGATGGCTTTGAGCAGCACGTTCGTGGTCCGCTCCGCCATGCGGTCCGCGTCCTCGACGATGATGATGCGCCAGCGGCCGGACGCGGGGTGGTTGCCGGCGGTCGAGACCAGTTCACGGGCCTCGTCGATGGTGATCGTGACCTTCTCAGTGCGGACGTGCTGCACATCCGGGTGCGTTTCGCCGAGAATCGTCCGGCAGGCGTGGCACTGACCGCAGCCGCGCTGGGCGGGGTCGGGCTGTTCGCAGTTCAACGCGGCGGCGAAGGCCGTGGCCGCATTGGACCGGCCGGAGCCGGGCGGGCCGGTGAAGAGCCAGGCGTGGGTCATCCCGTCGCCTGCGGCCGCCCGGCGGAGCTGGGTGACCACGGCGTCCTGGCCGCGGAGTTCGTCGAAGACCGTCACGCGCCTGCTCCCGGCGAGCCCGGGCCGGCGCCCGTCGCGACGGCGGACGTGGCGCCATGAGCCGAGAGGACCTGCTCCACCCGGTCCAGGATCAGGCCGGCGATCACCGGGACGTCCTGGCGGGCGTCGATGACCAGATAGCGCTCGGGGGCGGCGGCCGCTGCTTCCAGATAGGCGTTGCGGACCTGGGCGTGGAAGGAGTCAGGTTCGGATTCGAGACGGTCCTCGCCGCCGGGAGCCCGGCGGGCACGCCCCTCGACCGGATCCACGTCCAGCACCACGGTGAAGTCGGGCCACAGGGAGCCGGTGGCCCAGGCGTTGAGGTCCCGCACCTCCTGGGTTCCGAGTCCCCGTCCGATGCCCTGATAGGCGACCGACGAGTCGATGTAGCGGTCCGTGATGACGGCCTCGCCGCGCGCCAGGGCGGGGCGGATGAGCTGTTCCACATGGGCCGCGCGTGCCGCCGCGTACATGAGGGCCTCGGTGCGGGGATCGATCTCGCCGTGTCCGTGATCCAGGACGAGGGACCGGAGCTTCTCGCCGATCTCGGTGCCGCCCGGTTCCCGGGTCTGGACGACCACCATGCCGCGTCCCCGCAGTGCCTCGGCCAGCAGCCGGCTCTGCGTGGACTTCCCGGCGCCGTCGCCGCCTTCAAAGGCGATGAACAGGCCGGTTCCGTTTGCGCTGGTAGTCACCCTCACAGCCTAGCGGGCCAAGCTGGGTGCAGGCGGAGAGTACGCTCCGATGTGGATGACGGGCGATCCCGTTGCCCACATGACGGGATCCCCTTGCCCGCGGTGCCGGAGCGCGCCGTAACGTGAGGTCCATGCACGAATCCCTGGACCTCAGCCCTGACTCACTCGTGGTGGCCGCCGGCCGTCCGGACCGGGAGCGGGACGCCCCCGTGAACCCGTCCGTGGTGCTCTCCTCCACCTTCATCGGCACGGGCCCGCTCGGCGCCGGGGACCGCGGCTACGGCCGGTATGCGAATCCCACGTGGGAGGCGTTCGAAGACGTCCTGGGCCGGCTGGAAGGGTCCGCCGAGCCGGCGCTCCTCTTCTCCTCGGGCCTGGCGGCCGTGAGCGCGGCGCTGTCCCTCGTGCCGCTCGGCGGGGTCGTCGTGATGCCGGGGCATTCCTACGCGGGCACCGTGCAGATGGCCTCCGAGCTCGCGGACAAGGGTCTCTTCACCCTGAGGCTCGTGGACATCGCGGACACGGACGCCGTCCTGGCGGCGCTGACAGCAGAAGACCGGGCGGCCGATCTGCTCTGGCTGGAGAGCCCGACCAATCCCATGCTCGGCGTCGCCGACCTTCCCGTCCTCATCGCCGAGGGCCGGAAGGCGGGCGCGCTCGTGGTCGTGGACAACACCTTCTGCACCCCGTTGGTCCAGCAGCCGTTGCTCCTGGGCGCGGACCTGGTGCTGCACTCGGTCACGAAGTACCTCGCGGGCCATTCGGACGTGGTGCTCGGTGCGCTGGTCGCCCGGGACCCCGGTCTGCGGGACACCCTCCTGCACCACCGAGCGCTGCACGGGTCCATCGCCGGCCCCTGGGAGGCCTGGCTCGCGCTGCGGGGTCTGCGGACGCTCGCGCTCAGGGTGGAGCGCTCGCAGGCCAGCGCGCAGGTCCTCGCGGAGCGGCTCGACGCGCACCCCGCCGTGGACCGCGTCCGATTCCCCGGGCTGCCCCAGGACCCCGGTCACGAACGGGCCGCGGCCCAGCTGAAGGGTTTCGGCTCCATCCTGGCCATCGAGGTGGGGGCGTCCGGCGGACACAGCGGCGCCGAGAACGCCGACGCCCTCGTACGGGCGCTGCGCCTCTGGGTGCCGGCGACCTCCCTGGGCGGCGTCGAGTCACTCATCGAACGACGACGGCGCCACGTCGCCGAGCCCGTGAGCGTCCCGGACAACCTGGTGCGGCTGAGCGTCGGGATCGAAAGCGCGGAGGACCTCTGGGCGGATCTGTCCCAGGCGCTCGACGCGCTGCCGGGCCACGGAGGATAGGCTGGAGGGGTGAGCGGACAGTTGCTGATCTCCTTTGCCACCATGGCCGTCTACTTCGTGATGGGCCTGGTGGCCTTCGGGCTGGAGGCCTGGGCTTTCATCGACGCCTTGATCCGGAAGCCCGGGGACTACGAGGCCGCCATGAAGCGCAGCAAGGGATTCTGGCTAGCCGTGACCGGTGCGGCCGCCGCGGTGGGCCTGCTCTCCGTGCTGTCGAGGTCGGGTGGCCTGGGCCTGTTCGCGCTCGTCGCCGTGACGGCATCCTGCGTCTATCTGGCTGATGTCCGGCCTGCCATCAAGGACCTCCGCAGCGGGGGCTACAACAGCTGGTGAGCACGGGCGCGCTGGTGAGGCGCGTTGGCTGGTGAGCAGCTGGTGAGCACGGCCTGGGCCTGAGGGCTTCACGCCCCGGGCGCCACGGCCTCCCACGCGACGGACAGCTCGCCCAGCCGGAAGCGGTGGGGTCCGTCGAGCACGGGCCAGCCGGTGTCCCGCAGGACTTCGCACATTCTCCTCCAGCGCTGCCGTTTCCCGAAGCTCGCCAACGGTGCCGCCGCCAGCCAGGCCTGATCCGCGGCATGCAGGAAGGCGTGGATGCGCTCGCCGGGAACGTTCCGGTGGATGAGAGCCTTGGGCAGGCGTTCCGCCGTCTGGGACGGCAGCTCCAGTGAGCCGAAGTGCACCGAGAGGTGGAGGCTGAGGGGGCCGTCGCCGTCGAGCGCCACCCAGGAGGCGGTTCTGCCCAGTTCATCGCACGTCCCTTCCACCACGAGCCCGCCCGGGGCCAGGCGGGAACGCAGCGTGTCCCAGATGGCCGCGACATCGCCCTCGTCGTATTGCCTCAGGACGTTGAAGGCCCGCACCAGCACCGGTCGCTCCTCCACCGGGAGCTCGAATCCGCCCAGCCGGAAGTCCAGACCGGGCCGGGCCTCCTCCAGGGCCTTGGCCACCCGGCCCGGTTCGATCTCCACCCCGGTGAGCCGGAAGCCGGGATCCACCGTGCGGAGTCGTTCGAACAGTTCGATCGCGGTGCGCGGACTCGCCCCGTAGCCGAGATCCACGGCCAGCGGCCGCTCGGCATCCCGGAACCGCCAGGCCTGCGTGCCGGTGATCCACCGGTCGACGCGGCGCATGCGGTTGGGGTTGGTGGTCCCGCGGGTGACGTTGCCCAAGGGTCTCCCGGTCCGTCCCGCGGCGCGGGCGGGGGCGCGGAGGCGTTCGGATTTCTGGACCACCGTCCCATGGTAGGCGCGGTCATGCGCGGCGACGTTAAGACGCAAACGACCGGGGGCCTCCGCGGCTGGCTAGGATTGAAGCATGACGTACACCTTGATCCTGCTGCGCCATGGTCACAGCGAATGGAATGCCAAGAACCTCTTCACCGGTTGGGTGGATGTGGACCTCAACGATCAGGGCCGTGCCGAGGCCGCCCGCGGCGGTGAGCTGCTCGTCGAGAACGACGTGCTGCCGGACGTGCTCTACACCTCGCGTCTCAAGCGGGCCATCAACACGGCGAACATCGCCCTCGCGAAGGCCGACCGCGGCTGGATCGACGTCAAGCGCGACTGGCGCCTGAACGAGCGTCACTACGGCGCACTCCAGGGCAAGGACAAGGCCCAGACCCTCGCCGAGTTCGGTGAGGAGCAGTTCATGGAGTGGCGCCGCAGCTACGACACCCCGCCGCCGCCCCTGGCCGACGACTCCGAGTTCTCCCAGGTGGGCGACCCGCGCTACGCCGATCTCGGCGACGCCGTGCCCCGGACCGAGTGCCTCAAGGATGTCCTGGTCCGTCTGCTGCCGTACTGGGAGTCCGACATCAAGGAAGACCTCAAGGCCGGCAAGACCGTCCTCGTCACCGCCCACGGCAACTCGCTGCGTGCGCTCGTGAAGCACCTCGACGGCATCTCGGATGACGACATCGCCGGCCTGAACATCCCCACGGGCATCCCGCTCGTCTACGAACTGGACGAGAACTTCGCCCCGCTCAACCCGGGCGGCCGCTACCTGGATCCCGAGGCCGCCGCGGCCTCGATCCAGGCTGTCGCGAACCAGGGCAAGAAATAAGGCTCCGTCAGGGATCCGCCGGCTGCTCGGTCGTTCCTCCCTTGGACGCAGCCCGGTCGGATCCCTGACGACGCACAGCACGACGGCGGGGTGGTCACCTGGGTGACCACCCCGCCGTCGTGCTGTCCGGATCAGTGTCAGGCGCCGCCGATCTCCTCCGGCTGCCACTCGCCGTTGACGAGGTAGCTGACCTTGCGGGCCACGGAGACCCCGTGGTCGGCGAAGCGCTCGAAGTAGCGGCTGGCCAGGGCGACGTCCACGGAGGTGGAGGCGTTGCCGGACCAGTCGTCCGCCGCGACGGCCTTGAAGACGCCGGCGTGCAGTTCGTCGACCTCGAGGTTCAGGCGGACGATCTGGCGGGCCACGTTCAGATCGTGGGTCTCCAGGAGCTCGGCCACCTTGTTCGCGATCTGGATGTCCAGCTCGGCGAAGGAGCGGAAGGTGTCCTGCAGGGATGCCGGGATGACCTGGGCCGGGTAGCGCAGGCGGGTGAGCTGGGCGATGTGACGGGCCAGGTCGCCCATGCGCTCGAGGGAGGCGCTCATGCGCAGGGAGCTGACGATCATGCGCAGGTCGCTGGCGACGGGGCCCTGGAGAGCCAGGATGTCGATGGCCTTCTCATCGAGGGCGTTCTGCAGGAAGTCGATGCGGGCGTCCGCGGCGATCACGTCCTGGGCGAGGTCCACATCAGCGGTTTCAAAGGCCTGCGTGGCGTTCTGGATGGCGGTCGCCACCAACTTGGAGATTTCAACGAGCTCATCGCCCACCTGGGCGAGCTCATCCTGGAAAGCCTTGCGCACTGACGGCGTCCTTTCGTATGGCTGCGTGCCGCAGTGACGCCCCGTCCGGGGAGCGCCCCCAACACGCTGGTGGTCCAGCTACTTACAGTGTCAGCAGGCCGTGAATAGTGCACGTCCTGAAAGTGAACGTTAGTTGAACCGGACTGCTCCGCCCCGCAATCTGGCCGGATGCCGTCACACCGGACCGTAAGCTGGGGATGTGGATCCTCTGCTCATCGGCGTCATCGCGGGCCTCGTCGGCTTGTGCCTCGGTGTCTTCGGCGTCCTCGCCTTCCGTGCGAGTGAACATCAGCGCACCCTGGTGGACGACGAGCTTGACGAGGCACAGCTTCCGGAGGGCGCCGCGGAGGTCCTGAGCGTCCTGGGACGGGCCTTCGTGATCGTGGATGACATCGACGGCGTCGTGCGTGCCAGCCCTGCCGCCTACGCTTACGGCCTGGTCCGCGGCCATACCGTGGTGCACCATCAGCTGCTCGAGATGACCGCGAAGGTCCGTCGTGACGGCGTGATCCTGGAAGGCGAATTCGAACTGCCCCGCGGACCGCTCGGCGCCGGCTCCATCATCGTCCAGGTGCGCGCCGCGGCCCTGGGTGATGAATACGTGCTGCTGCTCGCCGATGACCGCACCGAGATCACCCGCACCGAGGAGATCCGCAACGACTTCGTCGCCAACGTCTCTCACGAGCTGAAGACCCCCGTGGGCGCCATCTCCCTGCTCGCCGAGGCACTGGAGGACTCCTCGGACGACGAGGTGGCCGTGCGCCGCTTCGCCAAGCGCATGCACAAGGAGGCCTCGCGTCTCGCGGACCTCGTGCAGGACATCATCGAACTGTCCCGGCTGCAGGGAGCGAACATCGCGTTGCAGGGCACGGTGGTGGACATCAACCACGTGATCGCCGACGCCGTCGACCGATCCAAACTTCCTGCGGAGAGCAAGAACATCACGCTCGTCGTCGGCAGCGCCGGCACCGACGCCCGCGTCTTCGGCGATCCGGACCTCTTGACCACGGCCTTCCGCAACCTCATCGACAACGCCATCCGGTACTCGCCGGAGAACACCCGGGTGGGCATCGGCATCCGTTCGCGCGAAGGCCTCATCGCCGTCTCGGTGACCGATCAGGGAGACGGCATCTCACCGGAGGACCAGGAGCGCGTCTTCGAGCGGTTCTACCGGGTGGACGCCGCCCGTTCCCGTGCCACCGGCGGCACGGGACTGGGGCTCAGCATCGTCAAGCACGTCGTGTCCAACCACGGTGGGGAGGTGTCCGTCTGGTCCCAGCCGGGCCAGGGTTCCACCTTCACCGTCCGCCTTCCCGAGATGGAGGGCCGCGAGTCCTCCGGCGACGCGGGAAGCCCGGAGGAAACCCCAGAGGCCGGGAGGACCGGCCGCCGCAATGCTCATCAAAGCAGCGCTCATCACGAAGGAGTCCAGGCGTGAGCCGCATTCTGATTGTGGAGGACGAGGAGTCCTTCAGCGACCCGTTGTCCTACCTGCTCGGCAAGGAGGGCTTCGAGGTGGAGGTCGTGGACAACGGCCTCGACGCCATCACCGAATTCGACCGGAACGGCGCGGATCTGGTGCTGCTGGACCTCCAGCTGCCGGGCCAGTCCGGCACCGAGGTGTGCCGGCAGCTGCGTCAGCGGTCCTCGGTGCCGGTCATCATGCTGACGGCTAAGGACTCGGAGATCGACAAGGTGGTGGGCCTGGAGCTCGGCGCCGACGACTACGTCACCAAGCCGTACTCGTCCCGCGAGCTGGTCGCCCGCGTGCGCGCCGTGCTGCGCCGTCAGGGCGAGCCGGAGGAACTCATCACCACCACCGTCCAGGCCGGCCCGGTGCGCATGGACATCGAACGGCACGTGGTCAGCGTCGGGGGCGAACAGGTCTCCTTGCCCCTCAAGGAGTTCGAGCTCCTGGAGATGCTCCTGAGGAACTCCGGCCGTGTCCTGACCCGTGGCCAGCTGATCGACCGGGTGTGGGGGTCCGACTATGTGGGCGACACCAAAACCCTCGACGTCCACGTCAAGCGCCTGCGCAGCAAGATCGAGCCTGATCCCTCCGCGCCGCGGTACCTCGTGACCGTCCGCGGGCTGGGCTACAAGTTCGAGCCGTGAGCACTGGGCTGATCATCAGGCCCCGGGAGTCCCGGGGCCTGGTGACGCGACAACGCTGAAGGAGCGGACCCTCAGGGTCCGCTCCTTCAGCGTTGATGGCGCCTGACGTGCTCCGGGTGGAGGCTTCAGCGGCCGCACCGCTGCGAGCTCCAGTACAGGGGCCCGCCCAGCGCGACGGCCAGGAAGGCCACCGTCAGGACGAGCTCCGCGAGAAGCAGCATGAACACGGCGGTGACGCCGAGGTTCAGGGCCACTCCGCCGAGCGCTCCCAGGCCGACCATGAGGGCGGCCAGGATGGCCAGGGCCAGAAGGTAAGCGCCGAAGAAGCGGCCGGGAGTGTCGAGGCGTGCCAGCTGGCGGCTGATGGACCGCGGCTGGACCAGGTTCAAAATGGTCATAGTCGTCCTCTGACAGAAAATTCCAGGGAAGGGGCGGCTCACGCCGCACTTCATATTCTTCCGTACCGGCGTGCGCGTGGCACCTGTTGGACGGCTGGCGCGGCTGTGTGTTTGCTCACAGGGTTTCCGGGGTGCCGGCGAGGGTGCTCACGCGCTCGCTCAGCCGGTCGCGCGGGCGGGAAAATCATCCCTGAGCGGGAACGACGACGGCGCGGTCCCCGGCGGTGAGGATGTCACCGCGCGGGGCCGCGCCGTCGTCGTCGCGCCGGGCAGGAGGCCGGCTGAAGGCTAGTGGCCGCCCTCGGTGGTGGAGGTCGACTCCGGAGTGGCGGAGGTGGTGGGCTCGGCCTTGGTGGAGGCGCCCGGGGTGGCCTTGGGGGCGGGCAGGTACTGCTTGTACTCCTTGATGGTGCCGTCCAGGACGGGGACCTTCACGTCGTCGGTCTTGCCCTCTCCGGAGAACTGGAGGCTGACCAGGGAGCCCGGAGCGCCACCCGTGGTGCTGAGGATCGCGGCGTCGCTCTTCTCGTTGAGGGAGACTTCGTCGTTCGCCTTGACGCGGACCTGGGTCTGGGAGCCCTCGGCGCCGTTCACCGTGACCGTGACGTCCTGCTTGCTGCCGTTGAAGATGCTGCCGAGCAGGCGGCCCGGGTTCTTCTCGCCATCGCTCACGAGCATGACGTTGCGGACCTTGATGTCGCCGAACTGGGCGTTGACGCCGTCCGATGCCGCGTACTGGTGGGTCGTCTGCTGGGCCGAGGTGGCGGAGCAGGCGGTGGTGGCGGCGAGGAGTCCGAGGCCCAACGCTGCGGCGGCCAGGGCGCGCTTGCCGGGCTTGACGGTCTGGGGGGCAGTGGAATGCACTTTACGTAACTCCTTGCACGAGTGAATGAGAGCTCTTTGCTGACAGTTTATCGGCAAATGGGACGGGCCCTGGTTCAGCGGGGCCGGTGCGCTGTGACACGGGGACCCGGATGCACCTTTTTGCCGGTCCGTCAAGTCACGTGACGAACCTGTGAGTGCGCCTGGATCCTTGATATTTCAAGGAAGAGCGGCATCCGGCCCGGGAAGTTGCCGCGCTCACACGTGGTAAACTGGAAGTCGGGAAAGGGGATAATCCACATGGTTTTTGAAGTCGGCGAGACGGTTGTTTACCCTCACCACGGTGCTGCGAAGATCGAAGAGATCAAGATGCGCACCATCAAGGGCGTTGAGAAGATGTACCTCAAGCTCCGCGTAGCCCAGGGCGACCTCACCATTGAGGTGCCCGCCGAGAACGTCGATCTGGTGGGCGTTCGGGATGTCGTGGGCAAGGAAGGCCTGGAGCACGTTTTCGACGTCCTCCGTGCCGAGTTCACCGAAGAACCCACCAACTGGTCCCGCCGTTACAAGGCGAATCTGGAGAAGCTGGCTTCCGGTGACGTGATCAAGGTCGCCGAGGTCGTTCGCGATCTCTGGCGCCGTGACCAGGACCGCGGCCTGTCCGCGGGAGAGAAGCGGATGCTGTCGAAGGCGCGTCAGATCCTGATCTCCGAGCTCGCCCTGGCGGAGAAGACGGACGAGGAGCACGCGGCGAACGTCCTGGATGAGGTTCTCGCCTCGGACGTGAAGGCGTCCTAGCACTCCCCGCCGGGTTTTCCGAAAGACCCGTCGTCTGAAAGGCCCGTCCGGTGCACCAGCACCGGACGGGCCTTTCGCTGTTCGGGCCCCTCTTTTCAGGCCGGCCCGACGTTCAGAGGGCCGCTCCGCGCCGCGACGTGAGGATGATCCCCGGTGCGGGGGTGAACCGTCCGTCCCGGTCCGCCTCGATCGTCACCTCGAGCCGTGACGTGCCGCTGGGCTCGTCCGTGGGGAACCAGGACCGGCCGGGAGTGACGAGGATGAGCATCCCGTGCACGGTGCCGAGAGGCTGGAACGACGCCGACCCGCGGCCGTAGTCGGGGATCCCGAAGACCGCGCGGATCCCGTCAGCGGTGGCCTCCACGTCCACGACCGGCACCCCGGCCTCGCTGATGTTCTGGATGTCGGCCGCCGTGAAGGGGTGGTCCCGGTCGTCGGGGATGTCGCGCCGGATGATGAGCTCCAGGACGTTCCCCTCCGGGTCCGCAAAGTACAGTGACCGGGCGTTCCACGATGCCGGCATGTCGAATTCGTCCTGGCCCTCGGCGTTCCGGAGCAGCGTGACCCGCGAACTGAGCCAGTGCTTGGCACTGGCGAGCTGTCCGCGGGGGATCGTCCACGCGAGGTGCTGTCGGCCCGGCCCCGTGGGCCCCTCGTGGAGCACCAGCTCTGACCTGCCGATCCGGACGAGAAGCCGGTCGTCCTCGCGTCGGACCGGGAGCCCGAGGAGCTCCCCGTAGAAGGTCTCCGCGCGCCGGAGGTCGGAGGTGTTGAAGGCTACTGAGATGATCCGCATGACGCCAGCCAACCTCCTCAACCATGGTTGAGGTCAAGCGTCTGCTGCCGCCGGGCGCCGCCGCCGCGACTACGCTGGCTCTATGACTTCTGAATCACGGCTCGGGGTGGTGGTCCTGGCGGCCGGCTCCGGGCAGCGCCTGGGGTTCGGCATCCCCAAGGCCCAGGTCCTCCTGGGCGACGAACCGATTCTGCGGCACGCCCTGTCGGGAGTGGTCGCCGCGGGTGTCGCGGACGCGATCGTCGTCGCGCTTCCTTCAACGGACGCCGGCGACGGCGCGGCGTTGAGGGAGGTCGTGGAGACCTTCCGCGCGGAGCACCCTGGTGCGCCGTGGAGCCTCAGCGTCGTCGAGGGCGGCGCGACCCGCTCGGACTCGGTGGCGCGCGCGCTCACCGTGCTGGACGACGTCGAACACGTCCTCGTGCACGACGCGGCCCGGCCGCTCGTCCCGGTCCAGGTGTTCCAGCGGGTGGCCGACGCCCTGCGGGCGGGCGCCCGGGCCGTCATCCCCGCCATCCCCGTGGTGGACACCATCAAACAGGTGCATGCGGGCCATGGCGCCGACGCGGAGATCGCCCCCGAACTCGTCACGGGCAACATCGCGCGGGAGACGCTGCGGGCCGTCCAGACGCCCCAGGGCTTCAGCCTGGCCGCGCTGCGGGCCGCCCACGAGGACGCACGGTACCTCGATGACCGGCAGGCCGCCGCCATCACGGACGACGCCATGCTCCTCGAGTCCCGCGGCATCCCGGTCCACGTGGTGGCCGGTTCCAGCTATTCGCTCAAGATCACCACAGCCGTGGACCTGATCCTCGCCGAAGGCCTGCTCGAAGGGCCGCTCGCCGGACGCTGGGTGGGGGAGGCATGATCATCCCGCGCACCGGGGTCGGCGTCGACGCCCACGCCTACGCCCCAGAGGGCGCGCCGCGCCCCCTCTGGCTCGCAGGGCTCCACTGGCCGGGCGAACGAGGGCTCGACGGGCACTCCGACGCGGACGTCGTCGCCCATGCCGCCGCCGACGCGCTCTTCTCCGCAGCCGGACTGGGCGACCTCGGCACCCACTTCGGCACCGGCCGCCCCGAGTTCGCCGGCGCCTCGGGCGTGCGGCTGCTCACCGAGGCCGCCCGGATCGTGCGTGAGGCGGGATTCGGGATCGGCAACGTCGCCGTGCAGCTCCTGGGAAACCGTCCCAAGTTCTCGCCCCGGAGGCTCGAAGCGGAGGCAGTGCTGACGGAGGCCGCCGGGGCTCCCGTCAGCGTCTCCGCCACCACCACGGACGGACTCGGCTTCCTGGGCCGCGGCGAGGGACTCACCGCGGTGGCCACGGCCCTCGTCTATCCACTCCCGGCGGACGGGGCTTGAGACCGCCCCTGGGGTCCGTCCCGCCGGAAATGGCGGGGACGGACCCCAGGGCATAGGCTTTGGCAGGTGACACTGCGTTTCTATGACACGGCCTCAGCCCAGGTCCGCGAATTCCAGCCGCTCGAGCCCGGCAAGGCGAGCCTGTACTACTGCGGCGCCACCGTCCAGGGCCTGCCCCACGTGGGCCACGTCCGTTCGGCGATCGCGTTCGACCAGCTCACCCGCTGGCTCCGCTACCGGGGCTTCGAGGTGACCGTGGTCCGCAATGTCACGGACATCGACGACAAGATCCTCGCCAAGTCCGCCGAATCCTTCGAGGACGGTTTCGTTCCGGACGGTGACCGCCCGGCCAAGGAGCCGTGGTGGGCTCTGGCCTACCGCTACGAGCAGGCGTTCCGCACGGCGTACGAGACGCTGGGCGTGTCCGCGCCGAGCTACGAGCCGCGCGCCACGGGCCACATCCCGGAGATGCACGCGCTGATCGCCCGGCTGATCGACCGCGGCCACGCCTACGCCGCCCCGGACGGTTCCGGCGACGTCTACTTCGACGTCCGTTCCTGGCCCGAATACGGCTCGCTGACGCACCAGCGGATCGACGACATGCAGGCCGCCACCGACGCCGATCCGCGCGGCAAGCGCGACCCCCGCGACTTCGCGCTGTGGAAGGGCCACAAGGCGGGCGACCCCGAGACCGCCGCCTGGGATTCCCCCTGGGGCCGCGGACGCCCGGGATGGCACCTGGAGTGCTCGGCGATGGTCACCAAGTACCTCGGTCCCCGCTTCGACATCCACGGCGGCGGCCTGGACCTGCGTTTCCCGCACCACGAGAACGAACTGGCCCAGTCCACCGCGGCGGGCGACGGCTTCGCGAACTTCTGGATGCACAACGGCATGGTCACGTACCAGGGCGAGAAGATGTCCAAGTCGATCGGCAACACGGTCAGCCCGGAGGAGATGCTCGCCCAGGCGGGCCCCCGCGTGGTGCGCTACTACCTGGGCCAGGCGCAGTACCGTTCGGTGCTCGACTACAACCCCGGCTCGCTCGCGGAGGCCGCGTCCGCCGTCGAGCGCATCGACGGCTTCATCAGCCGCGCGCTCCGCTCCCAGTCGCAGGGGAACGGCACCTTCGGTCACGTCAGCCACGGCGGGGTGCCGGAGGACTTCGCGAAGGCCATGGACGACGACCTCAATGTGCCGCAGGCCCTCGCCGTGCTGCATGAGACCGTCCGGGCCGGCAACGCCGCCCTCGCCGCGGGGGATGCCGAGACGGTCCGGAGCGCGCTGGACTCGGTGCTCGCCATGACGCGGGTGCTGGGGCTGGACGACGTCGCCTCCACCGGCGCCGCCGAGGGGCCGGCGCTGGAGGCGCTCGACGCGCTGGTGACAGCGCAGCTCGAGGCCCGGGCCGCGGCTCGTGCGGCGAAGGACTGGGCCGCATCGGACGCCATCCGGGACGTTCTGACGGGGGCCGGCGTGGTCGTGGAAGACGGTCCTCAGGGGGCTTCCTGGAGCCTGCGTCAGGACTGACACGAGTTGAACCGTAAAATGGTGCAGGTCCGCAACACTACTGCAGAGGTGAATCATGGCCAAGATCGGCCGTTCCGGCGCTGTCCGTAAGCACAAGAAGGGCGCCTCCGTGGGTACTGGGGGCCATGGCCGCAAGTCGCTCGAAGGCAAGGGCCCCACGCCCAAGGCGGAGGACCGCACCTATCACAAGGCGCACAAGAACAAGATCCTCGCCGAGCGCGCGGCCGCCAAGCGCGCCGGGGGAGACAACCGTGCCCCGCGTCGTGCCAGCGGTCCCAAGGGCCGTGCCACCGAAGAGTTCGTGACGGGCCGCAATTCCGTGGTCGAGGCGCTGCGCGCCGGCATCCCCGCCAAGACGCTGTACGTGGCCATCCGGATCGATGTCGATGACCGCGTCAAGGAGGTCCTGAAGCTCGCCGCCGAACGCGGTGTGCCGATCCTCGAAGCCGGCAAGCCGGAACTGGACCGCCTCACCGAGGACGCCGTCCACCAGGGTCTCGCTCTGCAGGTTCCTCCGTACGACTACGCGGATCCCTACGATCTCGCCGAAGAGACCATCGAAGCCTGGCGCAAGGGCCACATCGCCAACGCGCCGCTCTTCGTCGCGCTGGACGGCATCACCGATCCCCGCAACCTCGGCGCCATCATCCGCTCCGTCTCCGCCTTCAGCGGTCACGGCGTCGTGGTGCCGGAGCGCCGTGCCGCGGGCATGACGGCCGCTGCCTGGAAGACCAGTGCGGGCGCGGCCACCCGTGTCCCCGTCGCACGGGCCGGCAACCTGAACAACACCCTGAAGGCGTTCCAGGAGATGGGCATCTTCGTGCTCGGCCTGGACGGCGACGGCGAGGTCTCCCTGCCGGACCTCGAGCTGGCCACCGAGCCGATCTGCCTTGTGGTCGGTTCCGAGGGCAAGGGCCTGAGCCGCCTGGTCCGCGAGCACTGCGACCAGATCGTCTCCGTGCCGATCGACTCCGCCATGGAATCCCTCAACGCCGGCATGGCCGTCGCCATCTCGCTGTACGAAGTCTCCCGGCGTCGTTCTCACACCTGACAGTCCCATGAGCAATCCCATCACCATGCCCCTGGAGTTCGTGGTGACGGCCTCGCGGCCGTTTCCGCTGGGGGTGACGCCGGCCCGCCAGGCCGACCAGTTCGCTCCTGACACCGTCAACGTGGCGGTGTTCGCGCCCGGCCTGACCGCCGTCGACGTCCACCACCTCGGCCAGGACGGCCAATGGCACCGGACGCGCCTGACCGAGAAGAGCGGCGGGGTCCATCACGGCCTCGTGCCGCGCTTCCCGCTCGGCACGAAGTACGGGTTCCTGGGGCCGGAGACGGCCGCTCGCCTGACGGGCAGCCACCTCATGCGGCGCGACGACGACGGCGCGCCGCACTCCAGCGTGCCTTCCGGCCTGCTGCTGGACCCCTACGGCCGGGGCGTGGACAGGGTCGACGGCTCGCTCGTGTCGATGCGGATGCACCAGGACTTCGACTGGGGCGCCGACCGGCGCCCCAACACCCCGTGGCGGGACACCGTGGTCTACGAGGCGCATGTCCGCGGCCTCACGAAGCTGCGCCCGGACATCCCCGAGGATCTCCGCGGCACATACGCCGGCTTGGCGAACCCCGTCATGCTGGACTACCTCAAGGAGCTCGGCGTGACCGCCGTCGAGCTGCTCCCGGTGCACTTCCACCTGGACGAGGCCCACCTGGAGAACGTCGGTCTGACGAACTACTGGGGTTACAACACGGCGTCCTTCTTCGCGCCGCACCCGGACTACGCCACGGAAGCAGCCCGTGCCGCGGGCCCGGGCGCGGTCCAGGACGAGTTCAAGGGCATGGTCAAGCTCCTGCATGAGGCGGGCATCGAGGTCATCCTCGACGTCGTGTACAACCACACGGCCGAGGGCGGCAAGGACCTGCCGGCGCAGAGTTTCCGTGGCCTGGGGGACGGGACCTACTACCGTCACGACGGCAACGGGAACTACTACGACACCACGGGCTGCGGGAACTCCCTCAACTTCGGTGAGCCGCGTGTGGTGCAGCTCGTGCTGGACTCCCTGCGCCATTGGGTGCAGGACTACCACGTGGACGGGTTCCGTTTCGACCTGGCCACCACGCTGTGCCGGGACGAGAACAACCAGTTTGATCCCAAGCACCCCTTCCTCGTGGCACTGGCCGCTGACCCGGTGTTCCACGAGGTCAAGCTCATCTCCGAGCCGTGGGACGTGGGTCAGGGCGACTCCTGGCAGACGGGCCGCTTCCCCTTCGGCTGGGTGGACTGGAACGACCGCTTCCGGGACACCGTGCGCTCCTTCTGGCTGTCGGAACGCGCCGCGATCGACGCCGGCCACCAGGGCCGGAGCGTCTCCGCCCTGGCCGATGTGGTGTCCGGCTCGGCGTCGCTCTTCGCGCCGTCCGGCCGCAACCGGCTCGCGTCCCTGAACTTCATCACGGCGCACGACGGTTTCACGATGCGGGACCTGGTCTCCTACGACCGGAAGCACAATGAGGCCAACGGTGAGAACAACCGTGACGGCAACGACAGCAATTTCAGCTACAACCACGGCTACGAAGGGCGCACGGAGGTCGAGTCGCTCCTGGCACAGCGCGCGCTGACCAGCCGGAACCTCATGACCACGCTCATGGTCTCCCTGGGCGTCCCCATGATCGTGGCCGGTGACGAGCTGGGCCGCACCCAGCAGGGCAACAACAACGCGTACAACCAGGACAACGCCATCACCTGGATCGACTGGACGCCCACACGGGAGAGCCGGCAGATGCTGCGGGCCACCCAGCGGGCCATCCGGATCCGCCGTGAGTTCATGGCGGCGCAGCCGTTCGACTACCCCCAGCGGGACGAGCACTCGTATCTGCACTGGTTCAACCAGGACGGCGAGTTCATGTCCGGCGAGGACTGGAACAACCCGGGCCAGCGCCTCGTGCAGCTGCTGCTCGGGTCCCGGAAGGGCAAGGTCGACGGTCTCGTGGTGATCAACGGCGGTCCGAGCGATGTGGAGATCGTGCTCCCGCGCCTGTCCGAGCTCGGCGTCACCGCGGAGCAGGACACCGCCAAGTTCGAACTCCGTCTGTCGACGTCGCTGGTCCACGACGAACGCCGTGGCACGCGGCGTGCGGAAGGGGAGAAGGACCTGGTGGACGCCTTCTCCATGAACATCTACCGACTCTGACCATCTACCGACTCTGAGGTCCCGTGAACCGCAAAACGCTCCTGAGCCTGGCCGGCCTCGTCCTCGCCGCCGTCGTGGCGGGTCTGATCTGGCTCGGCGGCAGCGGATCGGGCAGCAAGCCGCTCGCCGGAGACGGCGGGACTGCCACGCCCGGCAGCTCGGCCACTCAGCGCCCGGGGGTGAAGAACCCGAGCAGCCTGGACACCGTCAAGGAGTCCGCACTGCCGGCGGAGGCCCGTCGCACCCTGGAGCTCATCGCGAAGGGCGGCCCGTACCCGTACAGCCGGGACGGGATCAACTTCGGGAATTTCGAGGGCGTGCTCCCCAAGAAGCGTAGCGGCTACTACCAGGAGTTCACCGTGCCGACCCCGGGTTCCCAGACCCGTGGAGCCCGGCGCATCATCGTGGGGTCGGAGCACGAGAAGTATTACACCCCGGATCACTACAAGAGCTTCCGCTTCATCCTGGAGGGCCAGTGAGGACCTATCCCGCCGCCACGCACACGCTGAGCGAACTGGCGCACGCGAGCCTCGCCGTCGGGCGTGAGCCCTTCACCGTCCCCGCCGCGGCGGACAAGACGGGCACCCTGGCAGCCTTCGCCACGGCTCTCGGGTTCCCCGACTGGTTCGGGGGCAATCTGGACGCGCTCAACGACTGCCTGGGGGACTGGGCCGACGCGCTCAGCTCGCCGTCCGCTCTCCTCTGGCAGCGCTCCGCGACGCTCGACGCCGGCACCGCGGCCGCCGTCGAGAGCATCCTCGGTGAGGCGGAGGCGGGCAGCCCGCACCTCGCCGTCGTCGTCCTCGGCTGAGGGGCCCGGCCCGGGGAGCGGGATCAGCGGAAGCCTGCGTCAAGGGGCCCCGCAGCCCCTTGCACAGCGAAAGGCGAGTACCCCGCTGTGGGGTTGGCAAGCGGAGCTGATCCTGCTCCCAGGGCCACGCCGGCACCGTCCCTAGGCGTTGACGACCAGGCCGAGTTCCGCGTTGCTCGCCAGGCCCTCGTGCCGCGGGAAGATCCGCACCGTGTAGCCGAAGGCGCCCGAACGGTCCACCGGGATCGTGCCCCGGAAGAGCCAGCGGCCGCCGCCCAGGTCCTCGACAGGGTCCAGGTCAACGCTCCGGGGGTCCTTGATCCGGTCGTCGTGGCCGGCCCTGCCATAGGCGGCCGTGACGCGGACCTCCTCGGGCGTCAGGCCATCGAGCGCGACATAGCTGTTCACCGTGAGGGTGTCGCCGATCTGCGGTGATTCGCTCACGCCGCTGCTGTCGACGTGCTCCACGTGCACGCCCGGCCAGGAGGCCCGGACCCGCTCGGCGTAGGCTGCCAGGTCCTTGGCGAGTGCGTAGCCGTCCTCCGCGGCATCCCGGCCGGAGACCGCCGCGGGCGTGTAGAGGCCGGAGACGTAGTCCTTGACCATGCGGTCCGCGGACACCGCCGGTCCGAGGTGGGCCAGGGTGTGCTTGATCATGGAGATCCACGCCGTCGGCAGCCCGTCCTCGTCCGCCGACGAGGGCCCGGCCGCGCCGGCGTCGGTGGAGAGCGCGGCGCCGTAGAAGCGCGGCGCCACCTGGGTCTCGAGCAGCTCGTACAGGGCGGCCGCCTCGATGTCGTCCCGCTCCTCGGGGGACGCGCCGTTGTTCGCGGTCGGGATCGCCCAGCCGTTTTCGCCGTCGTACATCTCATCCCACCAGCCGTCCAGCACCGAAAGGTTGAGCGAGCCGTTGATGGCGGCCTTCATGCCCGAGGTCCCGCAGGCCTCGAGAGGCCGCAGGGGGTTGTTGAGCCAGACGTCGCAGCCGGGGAAGAGGGTCCGGGCCATCGCGATGTCGTAATTGGGGAGGAACACGATTCGGTGCCTGACCTCGGGGTCGTCCGTGAAGTGCACCAGGTCCTGGATCATCTTCTTTCCGGCGTCATCGGCCGGGTGCGACTTGCCCGCGATCACCAACTGCACCGGATGCTCGGGGTGCAGGAGGATCCGCCGGAGCCGCTCCGGGTCACGCAGCATGAGGGTCAGGCGCTTGTAGGTGGGCACGCGACGCGCGAAGCCGATGGTCAGGATTTCGGGGTCGAGCACGCCGTCCGTCCACCCGAGTTCGGCGTCGGCCGCGCCGCGCTTCTTCCAGGAGGACCGCAGACGACGTCGCACATCCGCCACGAGCTTGCCGCGCAGCTCCCGGCGGAGCGCCCAGAGCGTCTCATCCGGCACGTTGTACGCCAGGTCCCAGCGCCCCAGGGACTCGGCCTCGGGCCCGAAGGCGTCTCGGGCGAGGGTGCCGATGCTGGAATCCACCCAGGTGGGGACGTGCACGCCGTTCGTGACGGAGCCGATCGGGACTTCGGACTTCTCGAATCCCGGCCAGAGTCCTGCGAACATCCCCCGGGACACCTCGCCGTGCAGCTTGGCGACTCCGTTGGCGCGCTGGGCCAGGCGGAGGCCCATGACGGCCATGTTGAACTTGCCCGGGTCCCCGCCGTCGTAGTTCTCGCGTCCGAGGTCCAGGATCCTGTCGACCGGGACACCGGGAGCCAACCCCGCCCGGAAGAAATGCTCGATCTGGGCGAGTTCGAAGCGGTCGATCCCTGCCGCCACCGGGGTGTGGGTGGTGAAGACCGTCGAGGCCCGGCCCGCGGCCAGTGCTTCGTCCCAGCTCAGGCCTTGGCCGGCCATGAGTTCCCGGATGCGCTCGATGCCGAGGAAGCCCGCGTGTCCTTCGTTCGTGTGGAAGACCTCCGGCGCGGAGGTGCCCGTCAGGCGGGCGTAGGCTCGCAGGGCCTTCACGCCGCCCATGCCGAGGAGCAGTTCCTGCTGGAGACGGTGGTCCCCGCCGCCTCCGTAGAGCCGGTCCGTGATGCCGCGCGCGGCGTCGTCGTTGCCCGGGACATTGGAGTCCAGCAGCAGGAGGGGAACGCGGCCCACCTCTGCGCGCCAGATCTGCGCGAGCAGCTGCCGGCCGTGGGGGAGGGGAAGCCTGACCGTCACGGGCGTTCCGTCCTCCTCCCGCAGGAGGGTGAGCGGAAGATTGTCCGGGTCCAGCACCGGGTAGGTCTCCTGCTGCCAGGCGTCGCGGGAGAGGGACTGTTTGAAGTACCCGGCCTGGTAGAGCAGTCCGACGCCCACCAGGGGGACGCCGAGGTCCGAGGCCGATTTGAGGTGATCGCCGGCCAGGATGCCCAGACCGCCCGAATACTGGGGAAGCACCTCGGTGATGCCGAATTCGGGGGAGAAATACGCGATGCGCTCCGGGGCGTCGCCGTTCAGGCTCTGGTACCAGCGCGGTTCCGTGAGATAGCGGTCCAGATCCGCCGCGGCCGTCTGGACCCTGGCCACCACGTCCTCGTCCCGCGCCATGGCCCGGAACTCCTCGCCCGAGATGGCCCCCAGCAGGGCCACGGGATCGTGCCGGCTCTTGTCCCACAGCACGGGATGCAGGCTCTCGAAGAGGTGGCGGGTCGGAAGGTGCCAGGACCAGCGGAGATTGTTCGCCAGTCGGGCCAGTGGGGCGATCGGTTCGGGCAGGACGGTTCTGACGGTGAATCTGCGGATGGCCTTCACGTGCGCCACACTAACCGAGTCATCCGACCATCGGAACAGGGGGATGTTTCTTTTTGGTAAATGACGCGTGACGGCGGTTTCTTTCAAATGACCCTTAGCAATCGGCCCTGGTCCGGACTAACGTCGTGGGTGTGAGCAGCACCAAACGAAGCGCCAGCCGAGCCAAGTCCACGTCCGAGCTCCCCGCGCCCAGCGGGATCCCGAGCGGCCTGCGATTCGGCAGGTTCCCCATCACGAATGTGCAGCCGAGCGTCGAGGGCGGTCGGTTCCCGGCCAAGGCCGTTCCGGGCCAGGGCCTCGTGGTGAGTGCCACCGTCTTCCGCGAGGGGCACGACCAGCTGGGTGTCACCGCCGTCCTGAAGGATCCGAAGGGCAAGGTCCGGGAGACCGTCCGTCTTCATCCCGCCCGTGGTGAGCGTGGCCTCGGCACCGATCTGTGGGAGGGCGTCTTCACGCCGACCGCCACGGGAGCCTGGACCTTCCTCATCGAGGCCTGGCATGACCGGTACGGCACGTGGCATCACAACGCGGAGATCAAGGTCGCCGCGGGTGTCGACGTCGAGCTCATGCTCGCCGAGGGCGCGGCGCTGCTCGCCCAGGCCGCCGACGACGACGCCAAGCGCACCGCCGCGGACCGCCGCACCCTCCGCCGTGCCGCCGAAGCGCTCGCGGACTCCCGGCTGACCGTCGAGGAGCGCCTCGGGGCCGGCTTCTCGGACGCCGTGGCCGACGCCGTCGAGCGTCAGCCGATCCGCGAACTGGTGACCGAATCCGAAGAGTTCCCGATCCTCGTGGAGCGCGCCGCCGCGGGCCAGGGCTCCTGGTACGAATTCTTCCCGCGGTCCGAGGGCGCCAAGCGCGACCCGGTCACGGGGGAGTGGACCTCCGGGAACTTCCGCACGGCGGCCCGCCGTCTGCCCGGCGTCGCTGCCATGGGGTTCGACGTGCTGTACCTGCCGCCGATCCATCCGATCGGCCATGCCCACCGGAAGGGCCCCAACAACACGCTCGTGGCGGGACCCGGCGACCCGGGCTCGCCGTGGGCCATCGGCTCGGCCGAGGGCGGCCATGACGCGATCCACCCGGACCTCGGCACCTTCGAGGACTTCGACGCCTTCGTGGCGGAGGCCGAGGCTCACGGCCTGGAGATCGCACTGGACCTCGCGCTCCAGGCGAGCCCCGACCACCCCTGGGTGCAGAGCAACCCCGAGTGGTTCACCCGGCGGGTGGACGGCAGCATCGCGTACGCCGAGAACCCGCCGAAGAAGTACCAGGACATCTACCCGCTGAACTTCGACAACGACCCGGCGGGCCTCAGCAAGGAGATCCTGCGCATCGTTCAGCTGTGGATCAGCCACGGTGTGAAGATCTTCCGCGTGGACAATCCGCACACCAAGCCCGTGTGGTTCTGGGAGTGGCTGATCGGCCGGGTCAACAAGAAGCACCCCGAGGTGGTCTTCCTGGCCGAGGCCTTCACCCGGCCCGCCATGATGCACGCGCTCGGCCGGGCCGGCTTCCAGCAGTCGTACAGCTACTTCACCTGGCGCAACACCAAGGAGGAGATCGAGGAGTACTTCACGGAGGTCTCCCGGGACTCCGCGCCGTTCTTCCGCCCGAACTTCTTCGTGAACACCCCGGACATCCTCACGCAGTACCTCCAGTACGGCGGTCCGGCCGCGTTCAAGATCCGCGCCGTGCTGGCCTCGATGGGCAGCCCGCTCTGGGGCGTCTACGCCGGGTATGAGCTCTTCGAACACGTGGCTCGCCCGGGCGCCGAGGAGTACATCGACAACGAGAAGTACGAGTACAAGGACCGCGACTGGGAGGCCGCCGAGGCAGCAGGGCGCTCGCTGGCGCCGTACCTGACACGCCTCAACCACATCCGGCGCGATCACCCGGCGCTTGGCGACCTGCAGAACCTCACGGTCCACCAGTCCTCGGACGACGCCACCGTGGTCTTCTCGAAGCACAAGACGCTGCCGGACGGCTCCAAGGACACGCTGATCGTCGTGGTGAACGTGGACCCGCACGGCACCCGCGAATGCACCGTGTCCCTGGACCTGGACGCGCTCGAGCTCGATCCCCAGGACTGGACCGCCTCCCACGGATTCCGCGTCGATGACCTGATCAGCGGCCAGAGCTGGGAGTGGGGCGAGCACAACTACGTCCGGCTGGACCCGCACGTCGAACCTGCACACATCCTGCACATCCGCCGAGGAGTCTGATGACTTTCAGCCTGCCGTCCGCCAGCAACGGGATCGCCAGCCGGGACCGTTTCGACACGAACGCCCCGGGCCTCGCCCACGACCCCCAGTGGTTCCGCAAGGCGGTGTTCTACGAGGTCCTGGTCCGCGCCTTCGCGGACTCGAACGGCGACGGCTCGGGTGATCTGAACGGCCTGATCGACCGGCTGGATTATCTGCAGTGGCTCGGCATCGACTGCCTGTGGCTCCCGCCCTTCTTCCAGTCCCCGCTCCGGGACGGCGGCTATGACATCTCGGATTACAAGGCCGTGCTGGACGAGTTCGGGACCATCAACGACTTCCAGCGGCTGGTGGGTGAGGCACACGCGCGGGGCATGCGCGTGATCATCGACCTGCCCCTCAACCACACCTCGGACCAGCATCACTGGTTCCAGGAATCCCGCCGGGACCCGAGCGGACCGTACGGCGATTTCTACGTGTGGAGCGACACGGACGAGAAATACCAGGACGCCCGGATCATCTTCATCGACACCGAGGAATCGAACTGGACGTTCGATCCCATCCGGCGGCAATTCTTCTGGCATCGTTTCTTCAGCCACCAGCCGGATCTGAATTTCGAGAATCCCGCCGTGGTCGAGGCCATTTACGACGTGGTGCGCTTCTGGCTGGATCACGGGGTGGACGGTTTCCGCGCGGACGCCATTCCGTACCTTTTCGAAGAAGACGGCACCAATTGCGAGAACCTGCCTGGAACGCATCAGTTCCTGCGGGATCTGCGGGCCATGGTGGACCGTGAATATCCCGGCCGGATCATCATCGCGGAAGCCAATCAGCCCCCGCAGGAAGTCGTCGAGTACTTCGGCACCGAAGAGGCCCCGGAATGCCACATGTGCTTCCATTTCCCGATCATGCCGCGACTGTATTTCGCCCTGCGGGACCAGCTGGCGGCCCCGATCGTGGAATCGATGAAGGACACGCCGGCCATTCCGGCGGGAACCCAGTGGGGCACGTTCCTGCGCAACCACGACGAGCTGACGCTGGAGATGGTGACCGCCGAGGAGCGTTCCGCGATGCTCGGCTGGTACGCCCCGGACCCGCGGATGCGCGCCAACGTCGGCATCCGCCGTCGTCTGGCGCCGCTCCTGGACAATTCGCGGGCCGAGATCGAGCTGATCAACGCACTGCTGCTGAGCCTGCCGGGGTCGCCGTTCCTGTATTACGGGGACGAGATCGGCATGGGGGACAACATCTGGCTCCAGGACCGCGACGCCGTCAGGACGCCGATGCAGTGGACCCCGGACCGCAATGCCGGCTTCTCGATCGCGGATCCGGGCAAGCTGTACCTTCCGGTCATCCAGTCGCTCGTGTACCACTACGGCATGGCGAACGTGGAAGCGGAAGCGGCCCACTCGGGCTCGCTCCTGCGGTGGACCCGCCAGATCCTGGCCGTCCGCAAGGCGCACCCCGCCTTCGGCCTCGGCGCCTTCCACCACGTCCCGGCCAATCACGAATCGGTGCTCGCCTACCGTCGCGAAGTGCTCCCGGACAACCCGGAGGGCGCCCAGCCCGAGACCCTGCTGTGCGTCTTCAACCTGTCCCAGAACCCGGTGGCGGCCGTGCTGGATCTGCCGGAATTCGCGGGGCGCGGACTGCGGGACATCTTCGGCGGGCAGCCGTTCCCCAGCGTGGCCGATGACGGCACGCTCGGCCTCACGCTGTCCGGCAACGGCTACTTCTGGCTCCGGTTCCGCACGGCGGCGCCGGGGATGCAGACCACCGCCATCCCGATCGTGCCCCAGGGCGTGTGACATGGCCGCCCCCGCCGACGAGCTCATGGGACTGCTGGAACACTGGCTTCCGCAGCAACGGTGGTTCCCCGCCAAGGGGAGCGTGGTCACGGTGTCCGTGGCCGCCGTGCTTCCCGGTGTCTCGCGGCCGGAGCGGCACTCCGAGGTGAGGGTGCTGCGGCTCGCGTATCCCGATGCGCAGGGCACGCCGGTGGTGACGCTTCTCCAGGTTCCGTTGCTGTTCCTCAAGGTCACGGACCAGGCGCCCGACGACGGCGCCGCGCTTCCCGGCGACGCTGGTCTCATCGGCGCCGTCTCCTCGGCCGGTGGCGAGGACGGCTCGCCGGCCGTGCCGGGCCCGTGGCACGTCTACGACGCCCCGCAGCGCCGGGAGTATCTCGACGAGGTCCTGGCCAGCACCTCACTGAACGCCCATTCGGAGAACCCGGGGGAGCACGCCGGCATCCAGGCCCGTCGCGGCCCCGACGCCGCCAAGAGCATCGCGCTGTCGGACCCGTTGTTCTCGATGGATCCCATGCGGAGCGAACAGTCGAACACCTCGATCGTGCTGAACGCCCAGGGCCGCGGCATGATCGTGAAGTTCTTCCGGACCCTCTCCGCCGGCCAGAACCCCGAAGTCGAACTGGGCGCCGTCCTGACCCGGCTCGGCACCCAGGACGTCCCGGCCACGCTCGGCTGGCTGGAGGCGCATTGGCAGGACCAGGGCGTGGCGTACCAGGCCGATCTGGCGGTCATCCACGAGTTCCTCCCGGGTGGTTCCGACGCGTGGGGCGCAGCGCTGGACGCGGCCGCCCGTGGGGAGTCCTTCGCTCGGCAGGCGCACGCCATCGGGCAGGGGACGGCTCGGATTCACCGCCGCCTCGCCGAAGGACTGCCGGTGTCGACCGCGCCGGAGGGTGTGCTGAGCCGACTGGCCGCGAGGGTGCGGGACAGCTGGGCTCAGGTGCGCGCCGTCGTCGGGCCGTACGACGCCGAGATCGAGGCGCTCCTGACCTCGCTGTCAGCCGTCCCGGCGCAGCCGCAGCGGATCCACGGCGACCTGCATCTCGGCCAGATCCTCACCGTGCAGTCACCGTCCGCCGGCGCGGAGCGGTGGATCTTCCTGGACTTCGAAGGTGAGCCGCTGCGGCCCATCTCCGAGCGGGCGCTCCCGGACCTGCCCTTGCGGGATGTGGTCGGGCTGCTCCGTTCACTGGATTACGCCGCCGGGGCCGCTCAGCGCCAGGTCGCGGGAGCCGAGGTCTCCGACGGGTGGGTGGCCGAGTGTTCGGCCGCCTTCCTGGAGGGTTATTCGAGTGTGGTGCCCGGGAGGATTGACCAGCGTTCTCCCCTTTTCATGGCATTGTGGCTGGACAAGGCCCTGTACGAGGTCCGTTACGAGCAGAGCAACCGCCCCGGCTGGCTGGACATCCCGGTCAGCGCGGCACGTGCGACGCTGGACGAACTCGCAGGTCCCGACGCGAAAGGGAAACCATGACCCCCACCCCGGAAGCCGCTGCGCCGGCTCCCCTGCCGATCGATCAGGCCACGCTGGGCCAGGTGGCTCATGGTGAACATCACGCTCCGCACTCCGTGCTCGGCGCCCACTTGGACGACCGCGGCGTCGTCACCTTCCGCACCGTCAAGCACCTCGCCGAGGCGGTGACGGTCATCCTCGCCGACGACGCGCGGATCCCCCTCCAGCACGAGGGCTTCGGCGTCTGGGTGGGCACCTACGTCTCGCCCGACGGCGCGCACGTGCCGGACTACCGGCTCGAGGTCGCCTACGAGAACGCCGAGCCCGTCGTGGTCGATGAGCCGTATCGCTACCTGCCGACCCTGGGCGAACTCGACCTCCACCTCATCCAGGAGGGCCGCCACGAGACGCTGTGGACCGTGCTCGGCGCCAGGGTGCAGCACTACAGCTCCGTGATGGGCGACGTCGAGGGCGTCTCCTTCGCGGTGTGGGCCCCGAACGCGCAGGCCGTGCGGGTCATCGGCGACTTCAACTCCTGGGACGGCCGCCAGCACTCGATGCGTTCGCTCGGATCGAGTGGGGTGTGGGAGCTCTTCATCCCGGGGCTCGGCCCCGGGACCCGCTACAAGTTCGCCTTGCGCACGAAGCATGGCCACTGGGTGGAGAAGGCGGATCCGCTGGCCTTCGGCACCGAGGTCCCGCCGATGACCGCGTCCGTGGTGGTGGAGCGCTCCTATGAGTTCAAGGACCAGGAGTGGATGGCCGCCCGCGCCGCGAGAGACCCTCACAATTCGCCCATGAGCGTCTACGAGGTCCACCTCGGCTCCTGGCGCCTGGGCCTGAGCTATCGCGAGCTCGCACGAGAGCTGGTCGAGTACGTCCAGTGGCTCGGCTTCACCCATGTGGAGTTCATGCCGGTGGCGGAGCATCCCTTCGGCGGCTCCTGGGGTTACCAGGTCACGTCCTACTACGCGCCGACCTCGCGATTCGGGCATCCCGACGAGTTCCGCTTCCTCGTGGACGCGCTGCACCAGGCCGGGATCGGCGTGATCATGGACTGGGTCCCCGCGCACTTCCCCAAGGATGAGTGGGCGCTGGCCCGATTCGACGGAGAACCGCTGTACGAGCACGCGGATCCTCGTCTGGGTGAGCACCCGGACTGGGGCACGTACATCTTCAATTTCGGCCGCAAGGAGGTCCGGAACTTCCTCGTGGCCAACGCGCTGTACTGGCTCGAGGAGTTCCACGTGGACGCCCTCCGCGTCGACGCCGTGGCCTCGATGCTGTACCTGGACTACTCGCGCGAAGAGGGCCAATGGGTGCCCAACCGGTTCGGCGGCCGCGAGAACCTGGACGCCATCAGCTTCCTCCAGGAGACCAACGCCACGGTCTACAAGCGCAACCCGGGTGCCGTGACGATCGCCGAGGAGTCGACCGCGTTCCCGGGCGTCACGGCGCCGACCTCCCAGGGCGGCCTGGGCTTCGGCCTCAAGTGGAACATGGGCTGGATGCACGATTCCCTGGCCTACATCGCCGAGGATCCGGTCAACCGTCGCTGGCACCACAACACCATCACCTTCTCGCTCGTCTACGCGTTCACCGAGAACTTCCTCCTGCCGATCAGCCACGATGAAGTCGTGCACGGGAAGGGGTCGATGCTGCGCAAGATGCCCGGGGACCGCTGGCAGCAGCTCGCCAACCTGCGCGCGTTCCTCGCTTACCAGTGGGCGCATCCGGGTAAGCAGCTGATCTTCATGGGCACCGAGTTCGGTCAGGAAGCCGAATGGAGCGAACAGCACGGGCTCGACTGGTGGCTCGCCGAAGGGCCCGATCACCGCGGCGTCCAGCTTCTGGTCAAGCAGCTCAACGCCATCTACCAGGACACCCCGGCTCTCTGGGAGCAGGACAACACGGGGGAGGGGTACCGCTGGATCAATGGCGGGGACGCCGACCGGAACGTGCTCAGTTTCATCCGGGTGAGCGCCGACGGCGAGCAACTGGTCTGCGCCGTCAACTTCGGGGGTGCGCCCCACCACGACTATGCGCTGGGCTTCCCGGCCGAGGGCGAGTGGGTGGAGATCCTCAACACCGACGCCCACGAGTTCGGCGGTTCTGGGGTCACCAATGGAGGAACGGTGGTGGCGGACAACGGGCCGTGGGACGGCCAGCCGGCCTCGGCGAAGGTGACGCTGCCGCCCCTGGGTGCGGTGTACTTCACAAAACTCGCCTGAGCGGATTGCGGGCAGGAAGAGCCCTCCGTGACGTCAAGGAGCGCGGCGTGAGGCCCGGAATCTCGCGGATTCCGGGCCTCACGCCGCGTCGCGAAGAGCCTCCGACGCCGGGAGTTGGCACGGCCGCGGAACGGTGGTACAGTTGATACCCGCACCGCAGCGAAGGAAAGCTTCTGAGGAAGTCAACCGGACACGCTGCGGATCGCACAACATTCACCAAGAAATTGTGAGAAGTTGAGCGATTTGCACCGAGGAATTCGGGGTGCTAAGCTTGAAAAGTTGCTTCGGGAACGGCGAGCAGGGCTAACGAGCCGGCTTGGAGATCCGAAAGCAGTCTGTTGTTTGAGAACTCAATAGTGTGTCATGTTTTTTTGATACCAATGTTTTTTTGGTAATCACTGATTTCACCGCCCCTGTGGTGGATTGGTGTTTGCTGGGTTTTGAATTTCTTTTTGGAGAGTTTGATCCTGGCTCAGGATGAACGCTGGCGGCGTGCTTAACACATGCAAGTCGAACGATGAAGCCTAGCTTGCTGGGTGGATTAGTGGCGAACGGGTGAGTAACACGTGAGTAACCTGCCCTTGACTCTGGGATAAGCCTGGGAAACTGGGTCTAATACCGGATACGACCATTGCCCGCATGGGTTGGTGGTGGAAAGCTTTTGTGGTTTTGGATGGACTCGCGGCCTATCAGCTTGTTGGTGAGGTAATGGCTCACCAAGGCGACGACGGGTAGCCGGCCTGAGAGGGTGACCGGCCACACTGGGACTGAGACACGGCCCAGACTCCTACGGGAGGCAGCAGTGGGGAATATTGCACAATGGGCGAAAGCCTGATGCAGCGACGCCGCGTGAGGGATGACGGCCTTCGGGTTGTAAACCTCTTTCAGTAGGGAAGAAGCGAAAGTGACGGTACCTGCAGAAGAAGCGCCGGCTAACTACGTGCCAGCAGCCGCGGTAATACGTAGGGCGCAAGCGTTATCCGGAATTATTGGGCGTAAAGAGCTCGTAGGCGGTTTGTCGCGTCTGCTGTGAAAGGCCAGGGCTCAACCCTGGTTCTGCAGTGGGTACGGGCAGACTTGAGTGATGTAGGGGAGACTGGAATTCCTGGTGTAGCGGTGAAATGCGCAGATATCAGGAGGAACACCGATGGCGAAGGCAGGTCTCTGGGCATTAACTGACGCTGAGGAGCGAAAGCATGGGGAGCGAACAGGATTAGATACCCTGGTAGTCCATGCCGTAAACGTTGGGCACTAGGTGTGGGGGACATTCCACGTTTTCCGCGCCGTAGCTAACGCATTAAGTGCCCCGCCTGGGGAGTACGGCCGCAAGGCTAAAACTCAAAGGAATTGACGGGGGCCCGCACAAGCGGCGGAGCATGCGGATTAATTCGATGCAACGCGAAGAACCTTACCAAGGCTTGACATGGACTGGATCGCATCAGAGATGGTGTTTCCCTTCGGGGCTGGTTCACAGGTGGTGCATGGTTGTCGTCAGCTCGTGTCGTGAGATGTTGGGTTAAGTCCCGCAACGAGCGCAACCCTCGTTCCATGTTGCCAGCGCGTAATGGCGGGGACTCATGGGAGACTGCCGGGGTCAACTCGGAGGAAGGTGGGGACGACGTCAAATCATCATGCCCCTTATGTCTTGGGCTTCACGCATGCTACAATGGCCGGTACAAAGGGTTGCGATACTGTGAGGTGGAGCTAATCCCAAAAAGCCGGTCTCAGTTCGGATTGGGGTCTGCAACTCGACCCCATGAAGTTGGAGTCGCTAGTAATCGCAGATCAGCAACGCTGCGGTGAATACGTTCCCGGGCCTTGTACACACCGCCCGTCAAGTCACGAAAGTTGGTAACACCCGAAGCCGGTGGCCTAACCCCTTGTGGGAGGGAGCTGTCGAAGGTGGGACTGGCGATTGGGACTAAGTCGTAACAAGGTAGCCGTACCGGAAGGTGCGGCTGGATCACCTCCTTTCTAAGGAGCAAACGAGATCATGGCCGCTTCCTGCATGGGTTGTGGTGGTGGTTGAGTGTAGAACCCGCCTGCCAGGGCGTTCGTTCCTGGGGTGTGGTGCTCATGGGTGGAATATCGAAAAAACACATCCTCGTGATGGTTGGTGGGTTCCTGTGAAACAAGGGGGCTTGCCGGCTGGGGGTGCGGTTCCTGTACGGGTGCTGTGATGCTGCGTTTTAGTACGCCGGCCGGTGACGGTTGGTTGGAACGGGTGTGGTGTTGTGGTGGTGCAGGGGTTGTTGACACACTGTTGGGTCCTGAAGCAACAGGCCCGTCGCATGTCTCCTTTGGGGGTGTGTGGTGGTTGTTGTTTCGTTTGGTTGCCCTGCTTCTGGAAGGCGTGCCCGGTTGGGTGTGTTGGATGGGGGTGTGGGGTTGTTGTTTGAGAACTGCATAGTGGACGCGAGCATCTTATAAGGCGAGCGTCATGGCCTGGGTGGCCTCCTTTTGGGGGGTTGTGTGGGTTGTGGTGTTTGTCTTGGTTTTTGTGTGGCCAAGTTTTTAAGGGCGCACGGTGAATGCCTTGGCATTAGGAGCCGATGAAGGACGTGGGAATCTGCGAAAAGCCTGGGGGAGTTGATAACCGAACTTTGATCCCAGGATGTCCGAATGGGGAAACCCGGCTGCCTGTTATGGGTAGTCACCCGCAGCTGAACGCATAGGCTGTGTGGAGGGAACGCGGGGAAGTGAAACATCTCAGTACCCGCAGGAAGAGAAAACAACATGTGATTCCGTGAGTAGTGGCGAGCGAAAGCGGATCAGGCTAAACCGGTCCATGTGTGATAGCCAGTGGGCGTTGCATGGTCGGGGTTGTGGGGTTGTTCCGTACCAGGGTCACTGACCTGGTCGGGTGTGAATGTGCTGGCGTAGATGAACGGCCTGGGATGGTCGACCATAGAGGGTGAGAGTCCCGTAATTGTCGCGTTGATGCACCGCTCGAGGGATGATTCCCGAGTAGCACGGGGCCCGAGAAATCCCGTGTGAATCTGTCAGGACCACCTGATAAGCCTAAATACTACCTAATGACCGATAGCGGACCAGTACCGTGAGGGAAAGGTGAAAAGTACCCCGGGAGGGGAGTGAAATAGTACCTGAAACCGTGTGCCTACAATCCGTCAGAGCAGGCTTGTACCTGTGATGGCGTGCCTTTTGAAGAATGAGCCTGCGAGTTAGTGTTACGTCGCGAGGTTAACCCGTGTGGGGAAGCCGTAGCGAAAGCGAGTCTGAATAGGGCGTTTGAGTGGCGTGATCTAGACCCGAAGCGAAGTGATCTACCCATGGCCAGGTTGAAGCGACGGTAAGACGTCGTGGAGGACCGAACCCACTTCAGTTGAAAATGGAGGGGATGAGCTGTGGGTAGGGGTGAAAGGCCAATCAAACTTCGTGATAGCTGGTTCTCCCCGAAATGCATTTAGGTGCAGCGTTGCGTGTTTCTTGCCGGAGGTAGAGCTACTGGATGGCCGATGGGCCCTACAAGGTTACTGACGTCAGCCAAACTCCGAATGCCGGTAAGTGAGAGCGCAGCAGTGAGACCGTGGGGGATAAGCTTCATGGTCGAGAGGGAAACAGCCCAGACCACCGACTAAGGCCCCTAAGCGTGTGCTAAGTGGGAAAGGATGTGGAGTTGCTTAGACAACCAGGAGGTTGGCTTAGAAGCAGCCACCCTTGAAAGAGTGCGTAATAGCTCACTGGTCAAGTGATTCCGCGCCGACAATGTAGCGGGGCTCAAGTACACCGCCGAAGTCGTGGATTTCAGATAGTAGACAAGCCTTCGTGGTTCAGTCGTCTGGAGTGGTAGGGGAGCGTCGTGTGGACGGTGAAGCCGCGGTGTAAACCAGTGGTGGAGACCACACGAGTGAGAATGCAGGCATGAGTAGCGAAAGACGGGTGAGAAACCCGTCCGCCGGATGATCAAGGGTTCCAGGGTCAAGCTAATCTGCCCTGGGTGAGTCGGGACCTAAGGCGAGGCCGACAGGCGTAGTCGATGGACAACGGGTTGATATTCCCGTACCGGCGAAGAACCGCCCATACTGAGCCCGGGATACTAACCACCCAATCCGCCTCCAGGAGCCTTCGGGCAAGTGGTGTGTGGTGAGGCTGGGAACTGATCGGGGGAGGTAAGCGTATTAACAGGTGTGACGCAGGAAGGTAGCTGAGCCGGGCGATGGTAGTCCCGGTCTAAGCAGGTAGGCCGTTCCCTAGGCAAATCCGGGGAACATGAAGGCTGAGACGTGATGGGACCCCACCTTGTGGGGGATTCAGTGATCCTATGCTGCCGAGAAAAGCATCGACGCGAGGTTCCAGCCGCCCGTACCCGAAACCGACACAGGTGATCAGGTAGAGAATACTAAGGCGATCGAGAGAATCATGGTTAAGGAACTCGGCAAAATGCCCCCGTAACTTCGGGAGAAGGGGGGCCCGGACTGTGAAGAGGACTTGCTCCTCGGAGCGGATAAGGGCCGCAGAGACCAGGGGGAAGCGACTGTTTACTAAAAACACAGGTCCGTGCGAAGTCGCAAGACGATGTATACGGACTGACTCCTGCCCGGTGCTGGAAGGTTAAGAGGACCGGTCAACACTTTGGTGTGAAGCCGGGAATTTAAGCCCCAGTAAACGGCGGTGGTAACTATAACCATCCTAAGGTAGCGAAATTCCTTGTCGGGTAAGTTCCGACCTGCACGAATGGAGTAACGACTTCCCTACTGTCTCAACCATGAACTCGGCGAAATTGCACTACGAGTAAAGATGCTCGTTACGCGCAGCAGGACGGAAAGACCCCGAGACCTTTACTATAGTTTGGTATTGGTGTTCGGAGTGGCTTGTGTAGGATAGGTGGGAGACTGTGAAGCGGACACGCCAGTGTTCGTGGAGTCATCGTTGAAATACCACTCTGGTCACTTTGGACATCTAACTTCGGCCCATGATCTGGGTCAGGGACAGTGCCTGATGGGTAGTTTAACTGGGGCGGTTGCCTCCTAAAAAGTAACGGAGGCGCCCAAAGGTTCCCTCAGCCTGGTTGGCAATCAGGTGTCGAGTGTAAGTGCACAAGGGAGCTTGACTGTGAGAGAGACATCTCGAGCAGGGACGAAAGTCGGGACTAGTGATCCGGCGGTACATTGTGGAATGGCCGTCGCTCAACGGATAAAAGGTACCTCGGGGATAACAGGCTGATCTTGCCCAAGAGTCCATATCGACGGCATGGTTTGGCACCTCGATGTCGGCTCGTCGCATCCTGGGGCTGGAGTAGGTCCCAAGGGTTGGGCTGTTCGCCCATTAAAGCGGTACGCGAGCTGGGTTTAGAACGTCGTGAGACAGTTCGGTCCCTATCCGCTGCGCGCGCAGGAAATTTGAGAAGGGCTGTCCTTAGTACGAGAGGACCGGGACGGACGAACCTCTGGTGTGTCAGTTGTACTGCCAAGTGCACCGCTGATTGGCTACGTTCGGATGGGATAACCGCTGAAAGCATCTAAGCGGGAAGCCCGCTTCAAGATAAGATTTCCATGACCCTTCGGGGTCGAGAGGCTCCCAGCAGACCACTGGGTTGATAGGCCGGACGTGGAAGCAGGGACTAACGACCTGTGAAGCTGACCGGTACTAATAAGCCGACAACCTGACCACACACCACACCCCCCCGGGTGTGGGGTAAAGAAACTGTGCTACGCGTCCACCATGCGGTCCCCAAACAACAAACCCACCAGTTTGACCCGAGGGAACCAGATAATTGAATAAGCAACACCACCACCCCCACAAGGGATCCACTGGTTGGTGTTGCGTGTCACGGAAACGATCCAGTGACCCTTACAAACCAACCCCCACCCTGGTGGGGAGTTTGAAAGAGTTACGGCGGTCATAGCGTGGGGGAAACGCCCGGTCCCATTCCGAACCCGGAAGCTAAGACCCACAGCGCCGATGGTACTGCACTCGCGAGGGTGTGGGAGAGTAGGACACCGCCGGACACAACCACCCAGGATGGCCCGAGCAACGACGCCCGGGCCATCACTGCACCACCAACGAAACAGCCCCCACACACAAGCGTGGGGGCTGTTCGCCTTTAACCGGCATCCCAGCACGCCAACTACCACCCCACAAGCCGCCCCAACGTGGACCGACCGAGCTCGGCCATCGACGGATTCGACTCCCGGTAATACCAGGCGAGGCCGATCGCCTGCTCGAAAGCCCAGCCCGCTCCGCTTACGGGACCCGGGCGCCAGTAAACGGTTCACGGATGGTACCGGGAATCAGGCTGGCACTTCGGAACCGTGAGGCGGCTGGAGGGTCTGTAGGCCGCTCTGGGCGCCTAGCGGTCCGGGGGCGTGTTCCGTGCGGGAGGCCTGTCGGTCTCCGTGCCTACAGCCGCCCCTGAGTCCTTGCCGGCGGAGGTCTGCGGCGCTCCTGGCCCGCAACGAACAGTGGCCCGGCCGTGTTAACACGGCCGGGCCACGGCGTTTTGAGAGCCACTGCGTTTCGAGCCCCACTGCGTTTCGAAGGCCACCGTCCTATCGGGATCACGGTGGTTTCAGCACCACAGGATGATCAGGCCGCAGTCGTTCAGGGGCGCTCTTCCGGAGGAATCAGTCCTCGTAGCCCTCTTCGTCGTCGTCCGCCTTGATGACGCCGGCTTCCAGGACCTTGATCAGGTCGGTGTCCGGGTTCAGGAGCAGGGTGGCCTCGTCCCGGCGGTGCCGCAGCACATCGTCGATGTAGGACTGCAGGGCCTCGGCCATGGGGACGTGCTGATTGCGCTTCTCCGTCATGTACCAGCGGTGTTCGAGCACCTCGTGGACCACTTCGGCCGGCTCCAGCTTGCCGGAGAGCTCGCGCGGGATCGAGCGGACGATCGGCTCGAAGACCTGGGAGACCCAGGCATGCGCGCTGATCTCCTCGTCCTGACCGGGGTAGTTGTCGGCCCGGTAGGCGTCCATGTCGTTCAGGAGCCGGCGGGCCTGGTTCTCCTGAGCGTCCAGGCCGGTCAGGCGCAGCAGGCGTCGCTGGTGGTGCCCGGCGTCGACCACCTTCGGCTGCAGCTGAATGGTGGAGCCGTCCGCCGTCGTCTTGATGGCGTATTCCTCCACATCGAAGCCCAGTTCGTTGAGGCGGCGGATGCGGGCGCCCACGCGCCAGCGTTCACCCAGCTCGAAGGATTCCTTGGCCGTGAGTTCGTCCCACAACCGGCGGTAGGACTCCATGATCCGTTCGCTCGTGGCGACGGGGTCCACGAGCTCGTCGATCAGTTCGCCGTCCAGCAGGTCCATGAGCTCACCGGCGATGTTCACGCGGGCGATCTCGAGGTCGTACTCGCGCTGGCCGGTGGACAGGTCCGGGTACAGCTCGCCGGTCTCCGCGTCCACGAGGTAGGCGGCGAAGGCCCCCGCGTCACGGCGGAACAGGGTGTTCGAGAGGGACACGTCGCCCCAGTAGAACCCCACGAGGTGGAGCCGGACCAGGAGCAGCGCCAGGGCGTCGATGAGGCGCGTCAGGGTGTCCTTGCGGAGCATCTGGGAGAAGAGCGCCCGGTACGGCATGGAGAACTTCAGATGCCGGGTCACCAGGCAGGGGTTGAGGGGCCGCCCGTCGGGGGTGGTACGGCCGGTGATGACGGCGACCGGCTCCACGGCCGGGACGTCCAGCCGGGCCAGCTTGCGGAGCATATGGTACTCGTGGCGGGCCACGTGCTCACTGGTCTCCTTGATGGCGATCACGGTGCCGCCCAGGTGGGCGAACCGCACCACGTGGCGCGAGATGCCTCGGGGGAGGGCCGCAAGGTTCGCCTGCGGCCACTCCTCCAGGGCGATGTGCCACGGCAGGTCCAGCAGCTCAGGGTCCGCGCTGGCCGCGGTGATGTTCAAGGAGCCGACGGGTCCCGAGGGGGCCTCGTCCACGCTCGCGGCCTCGGCACGGGGCAGCTTTCCCACCTGGTCGTAGTCGGTGGGCTCGTCATGCCACTGTGCCCCGTTGGAGGGCGCGTTCTCACTCATGGTTCCATCTTCCCTTAAGCTCACCGGGCCCCGTGAGGGGCCGGGGAGGTTTACTCCGTGCCACCCGCTGCGCCCGCGACGCCGGCGTTCTCCGGCAGCGCGGTCACCGCCGACAGGTCGACCCCTTCGAACGGATCGCGCGGAGTGGCGTTCCACTCGATGTCCGGGCTGGGCCGGAAGGTCACGCCGAGTGCCACGAGACGCTCGCCCAGCCGACCCAGACGTGCGGCGAATTCCGTCGCATCCTTCGCCGCGGCGTCGCTCCAGGCCGTCTCCGCGAGGGCGATGGCCCGCGGGTAGATCAGCCAGTGGGCCTCGTCCAGGCTCCGGATGGTCTCGCTCCACAGCGGCGCCTCGACACCCAGCACCTGGTGCTCCTCGAGCCCGTCACGGACCGGATCCCAGCCGTAGTAGAGGTCCCAGTCACCCATGGCCGCCCACTTGAGGCCGATCGGGTCCGATTCCACGTACTTCTGGTCCAGGTAGCTGCCCTTGCCGGGAGACATGACCACGCGGGCCGCGTTCTCCCGGACCTGCCGCAGCGTCGGTTCCAGGTCGCCGTCCCAGTACTGGATGACGGCCCCGGAGGGCAGCTCGGCCTGGGCGTACTCGTTCCAGCCCATCACCGTCTTGCCGGTGGCCGCCACGGACGCCGCGAAGTCGGTGACCATGGCCACGAAGTCCTCCTTGGAGGTGACCAGGGCCTCGTCGCCGCCCAGGTGGAGGTACGGGCCGGGCGTCAGTTCCGCCAGCTGCCGGAACACCTCGGCCACGAAGGGGCGGGTGAGCGGATTGTCGTTGTACAGGGTGGAGAAGCCCACCTCGCCCGTGGCGGTGGGGCTCGTGGCGATCCCGTCCGGGTTCAGCTCCGGGACCGCGGCCAGCGCGGAGTTCACGTGACCCGGCACGTCGAATTCCGGGACCACCGTGACGAAACGCTCTGCGGCGTAGGCCACGATCAGGCGGTAGTCGTCCTTGGTGTAGTACCCGGTGCGGCCCGGGCCGAGGCCCCAGCCCTCACGGTTCACGGCCCCGTCCTTGCCGATGCGCGCGAGCTCGGTGAAGTCGATGCCGGTGGGGTTGTCCTCCGGGGTGTCCAGCTCGATGCGCCAGGACTGGTCATCGGCCAAGTGCAGGTGGAGCACGTTGAACTTGAACCGGGTCATGACGTCGATGAGCCGGCGGATCTCGTCGATCGGATAGTAGCTGCGGGCCACGTCGAGCATGATGCCGCGGTACGCGAAACGGGGTGCGTCCCGGACCTCGACGTGGCCGACCGGGATGTCCTCCGCCGGCGTCGCGGTGTAGCCGGACTCCAGGGCGGCGGGCAGCAGCTGCCGCAGCGACGACGACGCGTGGAACAGCCCCGCGGCGTGGGCGGCACTGAGCCGCACGCCGGCGTCGTCGACGGTCAGGGTGTAGGCCTCGCTCCCGTCCGGGTGGGCGGAGTCGATCCCGAAGCTGATGACCGGCCCGCCGGTCGCGGAGGTGAGGACGGGGACGGCCCAGCCGGTGCCGGCACGGAGCCAGCCGGCGAAGGCCCCGGCTACGGCTTCGGCGCCGGGGCCTGCGACCACCTGGGTGCCGGAGGTGAGGAGGAGGGTTCCGTCGGCGGTGACGGTCGAACGAGGCGCGGGGGTGATGAGGTGCTGAGGTGACACGAGTGCTCCTGACAGGGTCGCTGGAGTGGAGGACTTGCTGGAGGGCGCCACGAAGGCGCGCCGAAGAGGGTGTACCAAAGACGGCCCGTTCCGTGAGGAACGGGCCGTCGAGGCTGAGGGTTCAGAGAACCGTCGAGTCAGCGAACCGAGGACTAGTCGCCCAGGCGCTCGCCGGTCTTGGTGTCGAACAGGTGCACGTGGCCCTGCTGCGGGCGGACCCAGATGGTGTCGCCCTTCAGCGGGGGACGGCGGCCGTCGACGCGTGCCGTGATGTCGTGGCGCTTGCCGTCCAGCGTGGTGTGGCCGTACACGTAAGCGTCGGCGCCGAGCTCCTCGACGACGTCGGCCTCGACCTGCAGGCCTTCGCCCTCGGGAGCGGTCTCCAGGTCCTCCGGACGGACACCCAGGGTGACCGTCTTGCCCGTGGCGTCCTCGAGGACGCTGTGCGGGACGGGGTACACGGTGCCGCCGAACTGGACACCGTCACCGACGACGGGCAGTTCCAGCAGGTTCATGGCCGGGGAGCCGATGAAGCCGGCGACGAAGACGTTGTTCGGGCGGTCGTACAGGTTGCGCGGGGTGTCGATCTGCTGCAGCAGGCCGTCCTTGAGCACTGCCACACGGTCACCCATGGTCATGGCTTCGGTCTGGTCGTGGGTCACGTAGACCGTGGTGACGCCGAGGCGACGGGTCAGGGACGCGATCTGGGTACGGGTCTGAACGCGAAGCTTGGCGTCCAGGTTGGAGAGCGGCTCATCCATGAGGAACACCTGCGGGTTACGCACGATGGCTCGGCCCATGGCGACACGCTGACGCTGACCACCGGAGAGGGCCTTCGGCTTGCGGTCCAGGTACTGCTCGAGGTCGAGGAGCTTGGCGGCCTCGCGAACGCGGGTCATGCGCTCTTCCTTCGGCACACCGGCGATCTTCAGGGCGAAGCCCATGTTGTCCGCCACGGTCATGTGCGGGTACAGCGCGTAGTTCTGGAACACCATCGCGATGTCACGGTCCTTCGGCGGGACGTCGGTGACGTCACGGTCACCGATCAGGATCCGGCCGGAGTTCACATCCTCAAGGCCTGCGAGCATCCGCAGCGAGGTGGACTTGCCACAGCCGGACGGGCCGACCAGAACGAGGAATTCGCCATCCTCGATCTGGATGTTGAGCTTGTCAACGGCGGGCTTGTTGGTCCCCGGGTACAGCCGGGTGGCGTTGTCATAGGTAACTGTAGCCACAGTTATCGTGTCCCTTCATCGGCAGGTACGTGCCGAACGATCCGTAGTGAATGGTGTGTATTCAGTTGTCGTGAAAGTGCGGGGTCCTCCGGCCGGGCCGAGCCCTGCCACGTGGATCCCGCACTCAAGGCGATGCCGCACGGTAATGTGCGTCACATCACATCCTCAGTATGGCAGATCGTTGTGACCTTTGTCTCCCTGATGACGTGAACGGTGGCTGAACAGGATCTCCAGCAGGTCCGCCACCCCCTCGGGGGAGGGCACGCGGAACTGCGCGGCGGTGAAGTCCTCGCCGACCTTCACGCCGAGATCAGGATGGGGCAGGCCGGGATTGGTGTCGAGGCGGGCGAAGGCGGTCTCGTCCGTGGTGTCGTCCCCGGCGTAGAGCACGGCGACGGGGCCGAGCACCGTGCGGAGGAAATCCAGGGCCTCACCCTTCGAAGAGCGGACCACGGAGGCCTCCAGGACGCGCTTGCCGTTCATGAGATGGACCCCGGGCTCACGTTCGAGCAGATGCCGGGCCGCGGCTTCGGCGTCCACCGCGTCCTCCACGGTGGCCTGGCGCGTGTGGAGCACGGCGCCGGCCGGCTTCTCCTCCACCCAGCATCCGGGCGCCACCTGGGCGACCTCCTCGAGCACCTGATGGACCTTCTCCAGCAGCGCCTGCTGGGCCGGGTCCAGGACCAGGCCGGTGCTGCCGGCGCCCAGCCAGACCTCCGCGCCGTGGCTGCCGACCAGCAGGGTCTCCGGGGCGGGCTGAGCCACGGCCCGCAGACTGGCCAGCGAGCGGCCCGACACGAGCGCCGTCGTCGTGCCCTCCAGCGACGAAAGGCGGCGGAAGGCGGCGGCCGCGCGGGGGAGCGGGCGCGCCTCGTCGGCGTGGGCGACCAAGGGGGAGAGCGTGCCGTCGAAGTCCAGCGCCACGAGCAGCTGCGGGGCGTCGGCCAGATGCTCGACGGCGCGGCGCAGCTCCGCGTTCAGGCTGCCGCGCGTCTGTTCGGGCCAGATGGGCTCACTCATGACGGTGGCCCTCCGCCCGCGTGAGGTCCGACAGCCGGTCCAGGAACGCCGTGGACCAGCCCTGGACGTCATGGGTGAAGACCTGCCGACGCATGGAACGCATCCGGCGGGCCGCGTCCGGCCGGGACACCGTGGTGGCCGCGAGGATGGCCGACTTGAGCCCGTCGATGTCGTGGGGGTTGACCAGGAAGGCCTGCTTGAGCTGGTCCGCGGCGCCGGTGAACTCGGACAGGACGAGGGCGCCGGTGTTGTCGACGCGGGCCGTCACGTACTCCTTGGCCACGAGGTTCATGCCGTCCCGCAGTGCCGTGACGAGCATGACGTCCGCCGCGAGGTACAGCGCCACCATCTCCTCGACGGGGTAGCTGTGGTGGAGATAGCGGACCGCGGTGCGGCCCAGGGTGTCGAAGGCGCCGTTGATGTGGCCGACGGTGCCTTCGATCTCCTCACGGAGCCGGCGGTACTGGTCCACGCGCTCGCGGCTGGGGCTCGCCACCTGGATGAGGCACGCCTCTTCCACGGTCAGGTCGCCGTCCGCGAGGAGCTCCTCGAACGCCTTGAGCCGGTGGCGGATGCCCTTGGTGTAGTCCAGGCGGTCCACGCCGAGCAGGATGGTGCGCGGGTTGCCGAGTTCGTGCCGGATCTGGCGGGCCCGGTCCACGACGGCGGGATCCTTGGCGAGCGCCTCGATCTGGCCGACGTCGATCGAGATGGGGAACGCCTCGGCCACGCAGAGGTGCGCGGTGGGCAGGCCCGGGTCGACCATCAGGGACTGGGATTTGCCGGTCTGGGGCTTGCCCTCCACCGTCACGCGGGCCGAGGAGGCTCCGGTCAGGCGGAGCGCGGCCCGGACGAAGTTCCGGGCGTCGCTCGTGCGCTGGAAGCCGAGCAGATCGGCGCCCAGGAGGCCTTCGAGGACCTCACGGCGCCAGGGCAGCTGGGCGAAGATCTCCGGCGGCGGGAACGGGATGTGGTTGAAGAAGCCGATCGTCACGTCCGGACGGATCTGACGGAGCAGCCGCGGGACGAGCTGGAGCTGGTAGTCCTGCACCCAGACCGTGGCGCCCGGGGCCGCCACCTTGGCGGTGGCCTCGGCGAATCGGCGGTTCACCCGGCGGTAGGAGTCCCACCAGGTGCGGTGGAACTCGGGGCGGGCCGTGACGTCGTGGTAGAGCGGCCAGAGGGTCGCGTTGGAGAAGCCCTCGTAGTAGAGCTCCACGTCCTCCGTGCTCAGGGCGACCGGGACGATGTCCGTGTCCCCGTGGGTGAAGGGTTCCACCGTCTCGTCCGGTGCGCCATGCCACCCGACCCAGGCGCCGTCGGCGCCCTGCATGACCGGGGCGAGGGCGGTCACCAGGCCGCCGGGGGAGCGGCGCCAGTGCGCGCCGCCGTCGTCGTCGACCACACGGTCCACGGGCAGGCGGTTGGCCACCACCACAAAATCGAACTGACGCGAGGATTCCCCCGCGGTACTGCTGTTGTCCTCGGCGTGCACGGCGCCCCCTCAGAGGTTGGCTTCTCGATTCCTGCTTCCAGCCTAGTCGCACGTCGGGCCGGGGGTGGATGTGTGACCGTCGGGGTCGGTGACACGACGAGTTGCAGCCCGCGCCGCGTGCTGTCATCGGCTCGACCAGCGGTTTCCCAGACATCTGGCCTAAAATCGTGCTGAATGAGGTAGCCCAGGGCCCCGAGGCCCTCTATCCCCCTGAGGAAGCATGAGCCCTTCTAATGAACCGCGCCCCAGCAAGGCCGAACGTACCGCGCAGGCCCGTGAGCAGGCCCGCATCATCCGTGAACAGCAGGTGAAGAAGGAGAAGCGGAACAAGCTCCTGCTCATCTGGGGTGTGGTGGTCGCCGCCGTGCTGGTGGTCGCCATCGTCATCTGGGCCATCATGGCCAACAACGCGAACAACGCGCCCATCCCGGATTCCGGCAGCACGCCCGCCAACGCCAACATCCATGGCGGCGTGATCCTGACGAAGGACGGCGTGAGCGCCCAGCCGGCCGCCCAGATCAACACGGCGACGCTGCCCCCGCAGCCGACGGCCGCGCCGAGCCAGGGCGCCGAGGCGAAGGCCCCGGGCGTCGAGGCGGAGTCCGGCAAGCCGGTCAAGGTGGTCGCGTACATCGACTTCATCTGCCCGGTCTGCAAGAACTTCGAGACCACCTACGGCTCGCTGCTGGACGAGAACGTGAAGAGCGGCAAGATCACGGTGGAGTACCGTCCGATCGGCCTGCTCGACTCCCGCTCGACCACCAACTACTCCTCCCGCGCCGCCGCCGCAGCGGCCTGCGTCCTGAACGTGTCCCCGGACAAGTACCAGGCGTACTTCAAGGCCCTGTTCGACCAGCAGCCCGCCGAGGGCAGCGCCGGTCTGAGCAACGACCAGCTGAAGAAGATCGCACAGGATGTCGGCGCCAAGGACATCGCCAACTGCGTGGACGAACGCACGTACCGCCCGTTCGTGAAGGTCGCCACCATGGAGGCCACCGCGGTGGGCGTGAACGGCACCCCGACCATCTTCGTGGACGGCAAGCAGTACGGCGTCGGCGAGAACTCCAACGTCCAGTTCCCGGACATGATCACCAAGGCGATCGCCGCCAAGACCGCCAAGAAGTAGATCCGCCGAGAAGTAAGCGCGGCGCTCCGGTCCCTGAGACGGATCCAGCGCTCGACGACGGCCCGTCACCCTGAGAGGTGGCGGGCCGTCGTGCTGTCCCGGGCGGGTGCGGTGCGGCTTGCGGGCCGCCCGTTTGGGGAGTCCTCCCGCTCTCGGCTACGCTTTAAGCCGCGCCGCCGTGGCTTCACGCGGCGCCTGCCTCCTTAGCTCAGTTGGCCAGAGCACCTGTCTTGTAAACAGGGGGTCGCCGGTTCGAATCCGGCAGGGGGCTCCACGTGAAGGCCCCCGGAATCCGCGCGATTCCGGGGGCCTTTGTTATGCGCCATCGCATCCACGATGTGCGTAAGGTGGTGGAACTGTAGCCAATGGTGTAGCCATTGGTGGCAACGCATTGACTGTGCAGGTTACTTCAGCCGATATGCCCGGTTGGGGTCGGCCGGTACGGGGCGGAGGGTTTCGGCGGGTACCCAGCAGTCGACGACGGCGGGTTCCCCGCCTTCGATTTCGACGCAGTAGACGATGCGTGCAGCCCAACGGTAGGAGTGGCGTCGCCAGGCGATGATGAGGACTTGGCGTGGTTGCCGGCCGGGTTCGGTGTCTTCGAGGTACCAGGCGTGTCGTGTGTGCCTCGGCTTGGGGTAGAGGCGATCACGGCGGGGCTTTGACACGACGGCAAGACTCTCACGAGGGTCTGACAGTGAAATGATGTGGGGGTGAAGGTGATTGCGACCGTGGCCCCTGCTGGTGGGGCTAATGACAAGCTCGACTCGGCCCAGGCCAGGACCCTTGTGGGTGAGGGCGAGGGCTACGAGGATGCGAAGGCGGCCGCGTTGGCGCAGCTGCCTGAGGGGTTCATCGTCCTGCACCTTCGGCAGGACCCGAGCCCGATGGTTTACCGCTGAGCCTTCCGCTCTTTGGGGCTGAGTGCTGGTTCGAAGTCGGCGGTGTCGATGATGTGTTGCATCTCGGGGTCTGGTTCGATCAGTGAGGGGTCTGCGCGGCGGTCATCGGCGGCGAGCTTCCGGGTGTTGTTGTAATCCCTGCTGATGGCGTAGTACTCGAGCCGTTCGGTTACCTCACTCGAGAAGTCGCGGAGTTCGGCGAGGGTTTCCTTGTGCTTGTCCGTCGCGCCCTTGCCTGGGGTGTCGCCGGCCCCGACTTGTAGCCACCGGTCCTGCATGTCCTCGGGGACGAAGATCGGTTGCCGGGTGTGGACTTCCCCGGCTCCGAGGTCGGCTTCCATGGTGATGATCGTGTACGCGCCCTGTTCCTCGTCATAGAGGCCTGCTGCGGTCAGGAGGGGTGTGGTGTTGTCGTGAATGAACACAGGCACCTTGTACTTGGGCGAGGTCTCCACAAACTCTACGTACCCGTTCATGGGGACGAGTGCGGTCTTGCCTGCCCGGTAGAGTTCCCGCCACTTCGCGACCCGGAACAGGTTGTCGGAGCGGGCATTGATGGACTTGATTTCCGGCTTCCCCCACGCGGCACCCTGGATACCCCAGGTTCCGGTAACGAGCGCCCGGGCGTGTGTCCCGTTGTTGTCGGCGCGTTCGGCGACGAAGGGGCCGCGCACGCCGGGGCTCATGCTGTAGAGGCCGGACCACTGGGCGTCCAGCTCAGACCGGAGGATCGTCGAGATTTCCCCGCCGTCGTATGACATCACGTAGCGTCCGCACATGGGTTGAGACTGGCACGACCCAGGGCACCAGGCAAGGCCCTGTGGATTCGCTCGCTATGATTTCCTCATCACTCACATTCGAATTGGGGTTCCATGAAGAAGTTTCTTGCGCCTGCATGCGCTCTGGCCGTAGCCGTTCTCGTTGCATCCTGCTCTTCGGGGGCAACCGGCAACACGTCCACGAGCGCGCCGGTTGCGGCAGGCCAAACGCCTGCCTCGACCACGTCCGTTCCGAGCCCGTCGGCGACTCCGACGCCAGTCTTGAAGACGGCGACTGAGATCGCCAATGCGCTGAAGGCGAAGGTTCCTCAGGTCACGAAAGTTACGACGGTGACTGAGGCGAATGACGTGAACAACATGATTGGACGTCCAGGCCAGTATTCGTCTGCTGCTTGGATCGCGGACAGCCGTGGGAAGGCTGGCGAGACCGGCGTTGATGGTGGCGCTGTTGTCGAGACGTTTGAGACGGCAGCAGACAGGGATGCTCGGGCGAAGTACATCGCTGATGTCACTAAGGGTGTTGGCGCTCTTTCGGAGTACCACTACATGACAGGCACATCTCTGGTGCGTGTGTCTGGTCAGTTGCCGCCGTCCCAGGCGAAGGCGTACAAGGACGCTGTAGCCGGGCTCTGACCACTAGCCTTAAACGCCGATAGCGCCCCCACTACCTCGTGTTGAGGTGGTGGGGGCGCTTTGTCATGCTGGGTTTTTTGGTTCGGCTCCGAGGCCGATCTTGGTGAGGAAGTCGTTGACCAGTGGGAGTGCCATGACGCGGGTGATGGCTCCGGCGACTCCGAGGACGGCCGCGGCGAGGCCTGTTGCTGCTGCCGGGTCGTGGAGGGTGGCTGCCTGATAGATGAGCGGTGCACCTGCGATGAGTGGGAGCCCGACGGCGAGGGCGGTTCGGGCTACCGCCCGCCACGGGTAGCGGGTCTGAGTTGCTGCGCGGTGATCAGGCATCGGTTCCTCCTACTGTGACGTTGACGTCGACGCCGGATTTGAGGGCTTCCTCGGCTCCGGCTTTGGCGGCGGCCTGAACGGCACTGAGATCGATGTTCTGGCCGGTAGTTGCGGCCTTGAACGCTGCGAGCAGCCCGGCGATCTGTCCTTGGAGTGCGATGTTGCCGGTCTTCGTGTCTGCGATCTCCTGGCGCAGGGACACGGGGCGGCCGCCGCGAGTGATCGGGCCGGTGTTGTCGCGGGCGGTCTGAGCGGCGCGCGTGCCATCAGCGATCATCTGGCGGACGCTCACGTCGCCGCTCGCGGTGCTGATGGGGCCGAGGTACTTCGCCAGGCCCTTATCTACGGCGGCGTCGAGGTCTTTTGCAGTTGCCATGTCGAACCAGTCCTTCGTTTCGATGGGGCGGACAGCGCCGCCAGCGTTGGTGATGCCTGCGATTCCCCACGATTCGGTGCTGTCGTAGACGTCCGCGGGGAAGTTGACTGGGTCGCCCCAGTAGAGGTCCACGGTGGAGACGTGGATGTGGTCGGAGTGGGGGGACTCACCCGTGTACGGTTGCCATTCCCAGTTCGAGAATGCTCCGGCGATCAGAGGTGTGGTCTGCCCGGGTGTCGGGTTCATGTCGTGGATGAGGTAGGAGAACCGGCCGGTGGCGCGGCCGATGGCGCGTAGCTGCTCTGCGAGCTCACGTCCCTCCGCTTCGGGGAGGTTCCCATTGTCATCGGTGAAGATGTCAATGGCATGCACGATTCCATTGGAGTCGGCGTTGTGGCCCGTGAAGTTGGTGGGCGACATGTAGCCAGTGACGAACTCGCTTGCACGGGCCGGGGTGTAGTCGTACCGCTTGTAGACCTCATCACGGAGCGTGACGAGGGATCTGTTCGGCCGATGATAGGCGATGGCCATGTTCGGCACTGAGCCTCCTCAGATGTAGGGCGAGCCCGTCACGGGGACGGGCTCGGGGTCGGGGTTGATGCTGTGCAGGTGTAGGTGGTGGATCCGGGCGGCTGCGGGGTGCACGTGTAGGTGACCCCGTCCTGAGTGAAGTTCCAGCTGCTCGGCGGGGAACCATCCTTGCCGTCCCGGCCCGGCATGCCCGGCGCTCCGGGGTCGCCCTTCGGGCCCGGCACTCCTGGGTCGCCCTTCTCTCCCGGGATTCCTGGCTGGCCAGCGCTTCCCGCCACGCCTGGGGCCCCGGGGATTCCAGGTTCTCCGGCACTCCCCGGCGCTCCAGCAGCACCCGGCGCGCCGGACGCTCCCGGGCTCCCATCCCGGCCGTCACGGCCCGGGGCACCATCTCGCCCGTCAACTCCCGGGATGCCTTGGTCCCCCTTGCTTCCCGGGACGGCCGCGGTGTCCTTGGCGACCTGGTCGGCTCGCTGGCAGACCTGCTTCCCCTGTGGACTGGACTTGAAGTCGTCCTTCGCGCACGCGGCGGCGACCTGCTCCGCCAACGATTTCTTCTCGGCTGCCTGAGCTTGTGCGGCGTCGGCGGCCTGGGCGGCGTAGTTGCCGTTCTGCCATGCCAGGATCCCGCACACCACCACCAAGAACGCGAGCAGACAGGACGAGAGCAGGAGCAGGGACTTCGTGCGCTTGTCCGCCCGGCGTGACTTGTCCACGGCCTCCTGCGCGACGGCCAGCCGCCTCTCGTTGTCTTCGAGCTGGCTCATGACACTCCTTCCGGCCAGTCTTTCGGGTCCGGTTCGATACCGGCGGCGATGAGCTGTTCACGCCACTTACCGGCTGCGCGCTTGACGAGTTTCGCTTCCTTCAACTCGGCCTCGAGGGCTTCGATGCGCTCTCTCAGTAGCTCTTCCACAGACGCCTCCCGCTTCTCGCGCTTCTTGTCTGACCGGCCGATGAGGTAACGGATGCCGCCACCGAGGACGGCCAGCAGTGCACCCACTGCGGTGAGTGTCGGTCCCCAGGACTCCACACGCTCCTACCTCCCTCTCCTGATGGGTTGTCGGTGGGGGAGGGTCACGGGACCTCCTGGATGCCGACGAGCAGTGCGGTGATCTGCTTGACGATGCTGGTGGCGATGTCGTCAGGGATGTCGCCGTTGAGGTCGATGCGCTTGCCTTCGAGAGTGATGGAGACCATTGCTTGGGCCATGATGTGGATCCTTAGCGTTTGTAGGTGTACGAGATGGTGAACAGTGCGCCGGATGCGAGGGTGAAGTTCGCCCCGACTGCGCGGATAGAAGCGGCCCCGGTAGCTAGGTTCACGAACGCGATGGCCTGGTTGTTCAAGCCGGCCCCGACGACCTGAGTGAGAACGTAGGGGGAGTCCGCGGTAGAGCTCATCGCCGCCGATGGCAGCACGGTTCCCATCGACGTGTACGCGGTGGTGGTGATGGTTACGTTCGCGCCCGTGTACTTCGGCACCAGCGCGATCGTGATCTTCGTTTCGCCAGCGAGTGGCTCGACGAAAATGGACCCGCCAACGTTCCATCCCGCAGGGCTGAGCGCGCTAACGATCGACTCGGTGCCGAGGCCGTTGAGTTTCGCCTTGTCCGCCGCTGACATCGCACCCGGCGCGCTCGTGGTCGCTGCCGGGATGTCCGTGCCGGCGAGCACGACGTCACCGGTCCTACCGGCCACACTCGTCACGGCCCCGCCCACGGGTGAGCCGTTGACAGTGAAGGTCCCCACCACGTTGACGCTGTTGCTGCCCTTCAGGGTCAGCACGCCGTCACCAGTGTGGATGACGTCTACCTTGTTGGCACCCTTCTCACTGTGGAGGGTCATCAGGCCGTCTTTGTCGAACTTGAACAGGCCCTTGTTGATGTAGGTGCCGTTGTAGTCGCTCTGCTCGTACCGGATCTGGAGACCGTCCGGTGGGCCCATCTGCCCGCCCCAGGGGCGCATGCTGAGCGCTGTGTTGGTGTGGATGACCGCTGGGTCGTCCGGTGCTGCGTTGCGCACGTAGGTTGCCACGGACAGTGCAGAATCCAGGCTGACCGACAGGCCTCCGGATTGGGACGTTCCCCCGGTGGAGGGGCTTGCCGGGTCGCCGTCTTGACGGCTCCAGTACAGGCTCGCTCCTGCCGGGTCGATGTTCGCCGCTGAACGCCAACGCCTACCTTCGCTGTCGGTGTAGTTCAGGGACTGGATTTCGATGTTGTCGCCGTAGCGTGACGTCAAAGATGCCATGTTGGCGGGGTCGGTCTGGTAGGAAGTATTCGCTAGCCAGATCCCGGGCCGCAGCACCGGCAGGCCCGTCCAGGGTTCGATCACTTCCCGGTTGCCCAGACTGGTGCTGACCTTGATTGGCTGGTTGGTATAGCGGTCGATGCCGTCGGCGGTGGTGGAGATGTTGCCGCCCCCGGTCACGCTGATCTGCCCGCCGGGGACGAGGACGCCGCCTTCGACGCGGAGTGTGCCACCTGGCGGGATGGTGGATGAGCTGTTCCGGTTGGCCCCGTCAAGGGCCTGCTGCTTCCGTGCCAGCTCATCGACCCGGTTCCGCGCATCGGTGACACCGAAGGGGCGGGGGATGAAGCTGTTATCCACTGGCACCAATGTCACCTCCTGTCAGGTCGGCAAGGGTCGGCTTCCAGGTCTTCATGTCCTGGCTCAGGGAGTACCCGATGACAGGCCAGACAGCATCAAGCTCGATGGCGAACTCGTCCAGGTCGACGGGGTCTTGCCCGACGCGGACGTTGACCTGTGCGGTATCGCCCAGGGTCAGGTCCGCCGGCCCGGTGTAGTAGTCCCCGTCGCCGGGGATCTTCGCTTCAAGAGTCACGAGGGTCTGGCCGCCGAAGAACGCTTGCTTCATGCGGGCCATGTGGGCGGCGATGGTTTCTTCGCTGTCCACGCCGGAGAAGTTGCGGCGTTCTTCCAGGCGTGGCCATCCAGCGGCTTCCCGGATGGTGTCGATCCCGGGTGCGGAGATCAGCCGGGATTCGCCTTCACCGTCGCCGACTGCGGTGACGAGGGTCGCGGCGTCTCCCTGGCCCCACCGGGTCTCTGGGGTGGCGTCGGTGATGTTCACCCCGGAGATGAACGCGTGCTCCGGGGTGGTGGTGCGGTTGCCCATGGTGGGGCGCATCCGTGCGATCTTCCGCACCCGCGACTGGGCGGCGTCGGCCCATTGGATATCAATCATCCAGTCGAAGCCGGGGGAAGCGTTGGACAGTTCCGTGAGACGGTCCCCGATCCTGGTGTTCTCCGCGTCCTGATAGAGGCGTTCCAAGATCACCCCCGTCAGTGGGGCGTCCACCTCGAGGCCGATGCCGTTGACGTTCGCGGCGTTGATCATGGCGGCGAAGATGTTGGCCTGGTCGACGTCAAGGAACTCGGCGGTGGGCATGTACCGGCGCAGAAGGTATTCCTCCACGGTCCTGCAGGGGATTTCCTGACCGTTGATACCTGGTGTGGCGGTGCTGTTGGGGATCCCGTGCCAGATGATCCGGCCATCCTCGTCGGTGACGAGGATGAGGGACTTCCACGGAACGATCAGCTTCTCCCAGTACCGGTTCTTGTAGAGGCGGCCTTCCCCGTCGAAGAACGGGGCGAAGAACTTGCCCTCGCCCACGCCCTTGAGCTGGCGGGTCAGGTCCTCCGCGATGACCAGGGGCGCTTCGTCTAGGACGGTGCCGGTGATCAGGTCACAGATGATGAACCTCACGGCACCTCCTAGGCTTCGTCAGCGGGGCATTCCTCAACCCAGAACTTCGTGATCTTCGGATCCACGGACACGCCCGTGAAGACGTTGCCGGTGACCTTGTCCACCCAGAAGCGCGGGATGGGCAGGGAGTTTGCCGGGACGATGATCTCTTCGGTTTCGATGTAGCTGCTCATCAGGTAGTTGCCGGGGGCTGTCCAGCACAGCGGGGAGCGGGTCTGGGCGTTGGATGCCTGGGACTGCATGAGGGATGCGCACACATCCCACCGGCTGATCCCGGAGGCGATGGCACCCGAGTTCACGCTGGTCTGGACGAAGACCTTCATGCGCCGGTCGTAGGCTTCCGCGTTCATCGACATGGTCGCCACGGCACGGGAGCCGGTGCCATCACTGGCCGAGGTGGGGATGTTCGTGGAATTGACGGTGAAGGTGGTGCGCTTCCACGGTCCGACATGGGTCCAGACGGTGCCGTTGTAGACCTGCGTGGGGAACCCGGGAAGGTCCATGCGGAGCCTCTGCAGGCCGCGCACCTTGGGCAGGGCGCGGGCCTCGGCCAGGCTGTTGACCGGGATCGGTGCTCCCGCTGCTGCGGTGATTGGCCGCTGATCGGTTACCACGGGGGAGCCGCTTCCGGCCTTGGGGACGTCGATGAACGCCAGAGTCAGGGCCAGACCTGGTTCGGGCTTCACCCCGCCGCCCGTGGTGGCGAGCGGGTCCGGGTCCCCGGTGAGTATCCGGACGACACCCTTACGGTTCGTCCCGCCGCTGGTGCCGTCATTCTGCGGGTTGCTGGGGTCCCAGACCTGAAGGATCACCCGGTCACGGCGGGGGTTGTTCGCATCCGCTGCGACCAGGGGGTCAACGGTGGCTGAAGTGGCCAGTCCGGTGAGGTACGCTCCCGTACTGGACGCGACCGCTGCCGGCCCTGCCGTTGCCAGGACATTGTTGCCCGAGAGGGTGATCGCCAGGGCGCGGGCGTCAAGGACACCGCTGCGGCTGGTCCCCACCGCGGCACCGGGGGCCAGGAGCCCGCCGATGTCACGGCGCAGGGACTCTCCCGTGTAGAGGGGAGGGCCAGCGGGGGAGGGCGCGTTGATGAAGCTGGGGTCGATTGCGTCAAGAGGCACAGTAGGCCCTCCTAATTCCAGGTGTCAGTCCAGGCCACGGTGGCGGTGGCCTGGTTGGTGGAGAGGAACCCCTCAGCGTTGAAGGTGAGGGTCATGCCCGGGCGGGGGTTGATCCACGATCCTCGTAGGGCGGTGCGCCGTGAGGCGGTGCCGTTCAGCAGGATCGTTTTCTTGTCCAGGTCGATCACGAGGAACTGCCCCACGGTCAGGACGAGGTTGAACGTCATGCGGTTGCCGAGGTCATCGGTGATCTGAGGGTTGGTCAGATGCGTGTTCACGGCGGCGATGGTCACCACGACCCGGGGAGTCCCGGTGCCGGAGGATCCGACCGTGACGGCGTTGTTCGTCACGGTCGCGGTGATCGCGAACGGCACGGTCAAACCGGCGAGCTGAACCTTCTCCGAGGTGCTCTTTCCCGCTGTGGACGTGTACCGGAACGTGTACCCGCCGGAGGGTGCGGAGCCGCCATCGAAGTAGTCCCCGGCAAAGGCGACCGCAGCGGACTGGGTAGCAGCGGCGCTGATCTTGACGGCGTCGAAGTCCAGCTTCACGCCGGAGGGGATGACGGTTCCGCCGTTGTACAGGTAGGGCACTGGCTGGGCGTAGATTGTGCCTGCCGGGGCCTGTGCCGAGTGGGTGACCCTGCCCCCGGTGTTGTTGGTGGGGGCGCTCATGGACTCGCTGATTCGGGTGTTGGTGGAGTCGTAGAAGCGGATCCCGATCTGGCTGGTGTAGCCGGAGTCGTTGGCCATCAGCATCGACACCGCTGCCCAGTCTCCGGGGGAGAGGTTCACTCGCTGGTCCGTGGATGAGGCGGCCAGGACGCCGGGCCGGGTTGCCCCGGAACCGGTGGTGAGCCTGCCCCAGGCCGTGCCGACGATCCACGCCGGAGGGGACGCGGTCTCTCGCGTCAGGGCTCCGCCGACACCGACCCAGCCAGAGGTGTCTACCTCGAAGGACGGGTTGTTGGACCAGTTGGTGTCCGCGACAGTGGTGGGCGGGATGACCAGGCCCCCATCGGTGATGGGGAGCTTGGCGACCCCGGAGCCGCTGATGTCGTTCGGGCCGGTACCGGCGAATCGCCGGTGGTCCGTGGCGACGAACTGCACGTTCACGCTGATCGTCTCAACCCCGTCCCACACCACCTCCGGCGTTCCCACGACCCGGACCATCGCGTACCGGGTCAGTTCCGCTTCAGCGACGATCAGAGGCTTGAAAACCTTCATGGGCAGGGCGGCGACGAACTGGTCCCGAACGAGCGCCCCACGGGCGAACGACGGGACCACGAGGACACCCCGGAGGACGTAGTTCGCACCGTCGTAGTAGGCAGGGTCAGACCAGGCCCCGTCCCGGTCGGGCCACGGGTTCACGTCCCCGCGCGTTCCCGGGTTGCCCCATCCTTCGATGGGTGCTGTGAGGACGCCGCCGACGGTGTCCGCCGGGTCAAGGTAGAGCCCTGACCCGGCGAACGTTCGCCCGCCGATGGTGGCCGTTACGATGTCGGTCACTGGCCCTCCAATCGACGCGCCACCGCCATAGCGGTAGCGCTCGGGTTTACTGCTTCGTGGACATGAATCTGGATTGGCGGCTTGCCGTCTGCCCACCGTCCGTGACTGCCGGGGGCGGGCACGTAGGAGGCTGGCCGGTAGGGCTGGGAAGCGACGGCGTTGGGGATCTGCACCAGGGAGTCCACGGCACGGGAAACCAGCCCCGTACCGTCCCGGACACCAAGCGCCAGGCCAGCAGGGACCTGCCGCCCGACCTCATACCGGAACACCCGAGAGGGTGAGTGGATCCCGAGGTTCTTCTTCACCTGCGAGGTCATCCGGTCGGTGACCTTCTTGATCGCCGCGTCCACGGCCTTGAGGTTCCCGGACAGCCCGTTCACAAGACCCTGCTGCGCGGCGATCCCCGCCCCGTACATCCCGTTTGCCAGGGACATGCCCGCAGACTGGGACACCGAACCAAGCTGCTTCCACTGCCCGTTGAGCTGCCCGACAAGGCCCTTGCCCCCGGCGATGAGGGACTTAGCGATGGAGCCACCCTTACCGGTGCCAAGCTCACCGATCTGCGCCAGCAGGCCAGCATCAAGACCCATGGAGCGCAGCTTGTCGAGCTGCCCCTTGAACCCTTGGACGTTGCCCACGGTCTTCTTCGCAGCCGCCACAATGCCCTGAGCGCTACGCCCGGCAAGATCGCCCAGGTTGAACTCGTCCCGGAACTTCTCAGCCGCGTCACTGGCCGCCTTGTCCCGAGTCTTGACCGCATCCGAAAGGCTCTTCTGCGCTGTCTTCAGACGGGACGCGATGCTGGCACGCTGGGTGGTGAGTTTGGAGATCTGCGCGTTGCTGGCGCTGATCATCCGCGACGTCGCATCCAACGTCCGCCCAGAGACGTTTCCCGGTTGGCCTCGGCAAGCTTCTGCCGGCCCTGAGCGATCAGGCTCGCGACCTGCTTGTTCCGCTTGGCGATGGCCGCGTAGTAGGCGGTCATCTTTTTCGCGTTGGCTTCGCGTCCTTCCCCAGGGCCGGGGCCTTCACCCCCGACACCTGAGCGGCACGGCTCATCAAAGATGACGCGGCCTTGCGGAGCTGGTCAGCCTTCGTGAAGTGCTTCGTGGCCTCAGAGGTGACCTTCCGAGCCACAGCGGTAATGGCTGCCGTGGCCTGCGGCCCAGCCTTCTTCACCCCACCGGCGAGGCCCTGAACGATGAACTCACCGAACTGCCGGAACACTCGCGACGGGCTGTGGATCCCGAGAGCTGCTTTGAACGGTCCGACGATCCAGCCGGGGAGCTGGTTGAGGAAGAAGCTGCCAATGCTAGACAGGAGGCTTCCTGCCCCGTTGAGAAGACCCTGGATCATGTCTCGACCGATCTGGACGAGGGAGCCCGTCAGACCGGAGAGCGCGCCGAGGATCTTGCCCGGGAGGTCCCGGAAGAACGAGACCACATTGTTGATCCCGGACGAGATCGCACCCGTGATGTTCGACCAGAGACCGGTGAAGAACGACTTGATGCCGTTCCACGCCGAAGACCACAACGAACCAATCAACGAGAGCGCTCCGCTGATTGTGGAGGACACTACCGCGATAGCGCCTGAAACAATGGCCTTGATCGCGTTCCAGATCCCACCGAAGATGTTCTGTATGCCTTCCCACACCTGGGACCAGTTGCCGGAGATGACGCCGGTCACGACTTGAATCACGCCCTGCACGATCTGCATCACCGACTTGATGATGTCTGCAACAGCGTTGAATACTGTGGTGACCACAGGTAGAAGTGCCTGAATCGCGGGTACCAGAATCGCCAAAATGATGTCAACGAGCGGACCAATCGCCGAGATGATTCCAGTGAAAATTGTGACCACCGGTGGAAGAATCGTGGTTACCAGGTTCACGATGATCGGCACAAGTGAACTAACAATTGCCGTGATCAGCGGCGCGATTGCTCCCACGACCTTCGCGAAAACAGGGGCTAGGTCTTGCAATGCTCCACCGATTGCGCCGGCCGCGCTGGCCAGAACAGGAGCGATCTCTTTGAAGGCTCCTGAGATGACTCCGGAGATCGTGCCAACGGTGTCACTAATGGTGGGAAGGACGCCGGCTATGGTCCTGCAAATGCGCCGATGACACCCGCTACGGTACCGATGAGATCGGGCATCACGTCCGCCAGGCCGCTAAAGATTGTTGCAATTGGTGAGGCGGCTGTGACAATCCCAGCTATTTGTCCAATGATGGACCCGAAGATCGGCATCAGCGGCCCGAATGAATCCCAATCGCGTCAAAGATCCCTTTGATCTTTGATCCGAAATCACTCATGAATCCGGCAAATCCGGATTTGCTGAAGTCCTGTGTGCCAGTTTGAAATGCCTTGAAGAATGCGTCTACGCCATCTTTCCCGGCACGGAGACTAATCCCAATACGTTCAAGGACTCCTGCGAAACCGGAACTGGTGACATCGGAGCCGCCGTCTTCGTAAGCGGCCTTCATGGCCTTGATCCCGCCCTTGACTTCTCGGGAGGCTTTCCCCGCTGCTGCGCCTACTGCCGCGAAGGTGGTGAGAATTGGGTTGGCGAACTTCGGGGCTTCACCATCGTCGAAGGACTTTTTCATCTCCTGGTAGCCCTTGCCGATGTCCTGAAAGATCGGCTTTAGCTTCTTGTTGAGCCCGTCGATAACCGGGATGAGGCCGTTTGCCCGTCCTTCATTGCGGCGAGGAAAGGGAGCATGACGGTTTCGCCGACGCGTCCGAGGGCTGCCTTGAGGTTAGCCATCGAGCCCCGGAACGTTTCGCCGGACTTCAGCGCTGCACCGCCGAGGCCCTTTTCCATGGCGTTCTGGAAGGTCGCGAAGTCGATCTTGCCTTTGGACGCGAGGTCGTAGACCTCGTCGGAGGTCTTACCCAGTTCCTTGCCCAAGAGCTGGACAATCGGAATGCCAGCGTCGTTCAGCTGGGCGATGACATCGCCCTGATCTTGTTCGACGCGGCGACCTTGTTGAAGATCGCTCCCATCTCACCCATGCCGACACCCGCAATGGTGGCCGAGTCGCCCACGAGCTTCAGGGTCCGTTCAAGTCTTGGCCGGGTTTCACCCCAGCAGCGACCACGCCAGCAGCCACGGTGGCCGCGTCACCCATGCCGAACGCCGTGCCCTTCACTGCGGCCATGGCATTGTTCATGATCTTCGTTACCGACTGGGTGGAGTGGCCCAGCCCGGTGAGTTTGGCCTGTGCGTCCTCGATGTTCAGTGCTCGAGAGATCCGCCTTTGACTGCCAGCCTGCAACCATTGCAGGTCCAGCGACGGCGAGGACCTTGCCGGCGATACCGGCGAATGCAGCGCCGAACGAGCTTCCGCCGCGCTTGCCAGCGGCCGCGCTGCCCGCGTCTGCTGCCCCAGTTAGGTCGTTGACGATGCTCTTGCCAAGGCCCTTGGAGGAGGCGACGATGTTGACATACGCGGTCGCCAGTTCAGACATGGGGCCTCCTGGAATGCGGCTAGCCCCGCACCAGGACGGTGCAGGGGCTAGCGGTTTCTGTTGTAATAGGCGACTTGTCGTTCGGTGACGAACTTGACCACGCCGGCCTTGGTGGTGTGAGCAACCTTCCCCGGTGGGGGTTGCGGTGCACGCCGAGCCTGTTTCCACTTTCGGCCTGTTCGAGCTCATGGGTTTGCCCTTGAACGTCGTGGTGGTCTTGTCCTCGAACCCTGGGCGCGGAATGGGCTTGGGTGGGCGTTTGCCCTTCTGCCGTCAGCGGTCTTCTGCCATGCCAGGACTGCCAAGCGGTCTGCTATCAAGGCAGTAAGTTGTTCGAGAAGCGTCCAGCCTTGTCCGAGCGCCCGCTTGGTCGCCGAATCGTCAGGGAGATGTTCAGCGAAATCGGCAACCTCCCAGAGGTGGAAGCCGGGAACCCTGCCGGTGCGGGTGAGACGGAGCCCGTAGTATCGCAAGAAGTCGGCCCGCAACTGCCCGCCGAACTCCCGAAGGAGAGCGGCGAGCGTTAGGAGTTTGGGCCAGTTCCTTGATGAGGTCCTGGACCAGTTCACTGCCAGCTTCCACGGAGACCCGCCCCGTCTCGGGGTCCCTAACCGATTCGAGCGCCGTTTTGAATGACTCCTTGCCAAGCAGCCGGCGCAGGATCCGGGGGAGCCGCTGCACCTCACCCTCATCGAGGGAGTCCAGGTCGTCGAGAAGTTCGAAGTCATCGAGTGCGTCGGCCGCGATGGTGTACTCCTGACCATGCACAGTGACGGTCTTTGTGCCGTCCTTGTTGACCCTGGGCTTGCGATCCTGGGGCTTCTTGACACCTTCCGGGATGGTGGTGGTGTCGTCGGTGATCTTGATTTCAGACATGGGTGCCTCCTGCGGGCAGAGAACTTGGTAGGGGTTGCGGGACTGGTGGTGACCTGTGGGGCGCGGTCCCGCAACACGCGCCCCACAGGGGTTGGGATCAGGCCATGTAGATGTAGGCCTTGGTGCCGGTGGAGTCCGGGTAGGCGGTCAGGGTGACGTCGTAGCCGATGGCCTCGTCACCCTTGAGGGAGACGTCGCGCGTTCGGTGACCTGTGCGTCCGGGAGGCAGATGCGGATGGTCTTGGCACCATCACGGACCTCGATGACCCAGACCAGGTGATCGGTCTGAGTGCCCTTGATCTTGATCGCCGAAGCGGTGGCCGTGGGGTCCGCGTAGTAGACCTTCAGGACCTCTGCGGACGTCTCGATCATGGTGAACTGGTAGGTCAGGTCGTGGCTGGTCTGGATCTTCCGGACCACGTCACCGTTCTGCCAGGCCTTGATGTCGGTCTGGTCGGTGCTGATCGCCTGGGTGATGCCGTCCTCGGAGGCATAGCCGAGATCCTTGAGGGCGGCGTTCAGGGCGGTCGTGGTGTCAGTGGGAGTGCGGTTCCGAGCGGGCCGGACGAGATCGTTCCGGTGACCGCGACGCGCACATTGCCGGCAGTGAGTGCCATGTTGTCCTCCTGGGGCATGAAAAAAGCCCCGCCAGGTGGCAGGGCTTGCAAGGGTTGGATGGGGTTAGATCGGCGTCCCACGAACAGCGAGTTCGAAGTTCTGCCGGTAGCGCGGGATCTTGGCGTCCGGGTCAGGAATATCCACGAGCCCACCATGGGGTGGGCCCAGTAGATGACGACATCCATTGCTTGGGAATCGCACTGGCCGGGACAGTGATGGTGTCATTGCTCAGGGCCGACAGGTGCGCCCGGACGAGCTGCGCCTTGGCCTTAGCAACGTTCTTCGTCGGCCCCACGTATCGACCATGAGGACGCCTTCTCATGGATCGGCGAGAACTGCCGGCCACCAGCATCACTGATGAGAACGAACTGGTCCGGACGAGGATTCGGTTCAGTACCGACGACGGTCAGGCCAGGGATCCTCGCGATCAGCCATAGCCGGGCCGCTGCCATGGCATTGCCGAACAGGACACTTGGTTAGCCACTACCCACCGCCTTCGACAGCGCACCGTACTTCGCCTCAGCCCGGTACGCCTTTCGGTGTCGGGGTAGATGGCAACACGAGCACGGGCACCACCTGTATGGGTGTCGGTCTCGAACCCTGGGCCGGCTGCATTCGCGACGCGTTCCGCCTGGGACTCGAGGAAAGCGACTACAGGTGGTGCGTTGCGAAGTTCGCGGAACCCTCGCTGGTTGAGCTTCACCCTGATTGCCATCAGCCCTCCACCCGCTTGAGGTTGATCCGGTAACCCGGTGCCCATCGCCAAGGCCCGTGGTTGTAGTCCTCGGGCCACCCGACAGCGAAGAACTCAACGCCGTCGATGATGACCTTGTCCTGGGGCTTCGTGAACCCGGTGGGGCTATAGAGGTCCAGATCCCGGTCGACTCCGGAGCCTGTGGGGCGGATCTCCACGTCTGAACCGGGTGTTGCCCAGCCCATGACCTTCTGATCAGGGCGGTCCTCCCAGTGCTCCGGGAGCGGATCACCCATAGGATCCTCGCCCCCCGCAATGCGCTCCTGGTGACCGACCGTGTAGGGGAGGGGAATTTCATGGTGTCCCGCCTTCGTAGATCGGTTCCCCGGCGATGTCTGTCCCGCAGGAGCAGTACATTGCCCCGAAGTTCAGACTGCACCAGGGCAGATGGCGTCCTTCCGGGCGGAATGCGATCTGCACCCCGAAGCCTTGGACTTCCCGCAGCCGAGCGCGATCTTCTCCTGCTTGTTCAGGTAGTAGTTACCGTCAGGGTTCGAGATCTTCCAGGTCTGCTGGAATGGCCCTGCCCCTGAGTCATAGACTCCATGCCCTCGCCGCCGTCGGGGGTGCCCATTGCGCGGCGAACGACGGAGCAGACGACCCGGCGACGGGTCGAAGCGCTGGCGTTGGCGGCCCTGAGCAGACGTCCAAGATGAATTGGGACGCATCCTCAAGGGCAACCGTCGCCGCTGCTTCACCCCCGGTAGGGAAGTCGGGCCACCGCTGCTTCAGTTCCTCCACAGTGGCGAACGGAAACGGTGTCACATCAGCCATGGCCCGACCTCCTTACTCGTCCTCGGACTTCTCGCCCTCGCCATGGCCTTCGGGTTCCTTGGCCTTGGCGGCTCGCCCGGTCGCAGCCTTCCGGGCTGCCGGCTTGCGCCCCGCCGGGGCCTCGTACTCGTCCTCCGGGACGTACTGGGAACCCAGGGACTCGGCCAGCTCGTCGTCAACGACGACGGTGGATCCGGTGTAGGTGTCGATCATCCGGCGGCTCACGGGGTCACCTTGTCTTCCACGACGGCGAAGCGGTCCGTGAAGACGTACCAGCCGTAGACGATCTCGAGGCGGAGAGCGATCTGGTTGTTTCGCATGAGGTCGCCCTGGCCGTCCGGGTCGCCGTAACGGATCAGCTCGACCGGGAGTTCACGCTGAACGCCCCAGCGGATGCCGTTCTGGAAGTCGCCAACGATGGCGCGCAGCTTCGTGTCGGCCGCTTCCGGGGTGCCGGAGACGGTGTTGCCCGTCGCTGCCGGGACGCCGAGGAAGTCGGTGACGTTGGTGCCGAAGCCGAGGTTCGGGTAACGCTGCACACCTGAGGGGGAGCCGTCGGCGTTCTTGCTCTGCAAGTTCGCCAGGGCCCAGGCCATCTTCGGGTCGAGGGCGATGCCGTTGACACCCCAGTTAGTCGGGGAGTTCACCAGCAGACCGACAGCGGCACGAATGTCCTGATCTGCCTCCGAGGACGCGGTGATCTCCACGCGCTTCGTGGTGGCGTTCAGGTAGTTCGACCAGCTCGAGATCACGGTGCCCGTGAGCGGGTTGATGCGGTGGTACAGGCCCAGATCAAGACCTCGGGACAGTGCCTTACTGCCCGCAGTGGCCAGCTCGGACAGGATGCCAAGCTGGTAATCCTCGTCTGCCCACTGGACTTCCTGATTGAAACGGAGAGTGACCTGCGCCTTCTTCGGGGTGGATTTCACGGAGGTGAAGCCGCCCGTGGTGGAACCCTTCTGGGCTCCCTCCTCCACGAACTCCGCCTTCGGGAAGTCGTTGAAGATGATGTACTCCGTCTCGCCGAACCGCTGAGGTTCGCGGGCGGAGAGCTGGCCAACGGTCGAGCCCGTACGGGCTTCCGTGACAATGCCGTCAGCGATGTTCTTGGGGAGCATCACCTTGGCGTCGGTGGTCGTGAAAACGGCCATGATTTACCTCCAGGTGGGGTTAGTTGTTGCCGAAGAGCTTCCGAGCCGTCTCCCGGGTCGGGTCGTCGGTGATCTTGGATGGGGTCTTCCCCTGGGCGGGGACGACAGGTGCGGTCTGCTTGGTCCCACGGAAGGCCAGAAGCGCGTCAGCGGCGGCTTCAATCTCTTCCCTGGTTCCACCGCTCAGAAGGTTCTCCGGGACGCCCTTAGCGGCTGCCACAGAGGCGCGCAGTGCGGTCGCCTGAAGAGTGGCGTTCTCCTTGGCGAGCTGTTCAGCCCGCTCGGTAGCCTTCTGCAGTTCGGTCTTGTTCGCTTCCTCGAGCTTCGTGAACTGTTCAGCCTTGGCCTTCAGTTCCTCGTAGTCCGCGTACTTGTCGCGTTCACGAGCCAGACGCTGGCCCACGATCCGGTCAAGGTCCTCCTGCGTGGCAGGCGGGACGAATGCCCTTCGGCTCGGGCTGGGGCAGGGGCTCGGTGGATTCTCCCGCTGGTGCGGTGTTGTTCGTGTCGCCCAAGGCGGCACCTCACTTTCCGTTTAGGCCCCGTACGGGCATAGAGGGTGAAAACCGCGCAGACGGGCGCGACCGCTTCACGGGAGAACCGTGGAAGTCACTTCACGCCGAGTTCGGCGCGCATGTACTGAAGGACCTGGCTGGTCCGGTCCTTGGGAGAGGACTTCTCACCAATGGGGGTTTCCCAGTGGCCGGTGCCGGAACGGGAGCCGTCCTGTGTACGTTGGGCAGGGACCCAGATCTTGCCGTCTGGGCCTGCTCGTAGCCCTTGCGGTAGGTATCCAGGTAGCGGTCCGCGTCGGCCTGCATCTGCAACCGCGTTCTGAGGTGTGACCGCGACGACGGCGGCAGCGGCAGTGGTCGTGGAAGGACTCGCCCAGGCGACGGGAGCCCCGGGGGTTGATGCCCCTGCCCTGCCCGCCACGGCGGCCCTTGGTCTTCTCCAACGGCACGCCACGGGCCCACCACAGTCCCGGCAGAGTCCCGGGAGGTGTAGGCGGCACCGCGGGAGGCGAGCATCCCGCAGAACGCGCAGCAACCCGGCTTGGGGACGCCGCTGGTAACCCATGCCGCCCTGCGCCTCGGCGTTGCCGATCATCGTGTCAGCCGCCATCGACGTAAGAATCCGTGTCAGCCCCACCGGACAGGAGCGAGAACATCAACGCGTTACCGCCCTGCTCGAACACAGCAGGGCGGGAAGCCCAAACCAGCCAACGAACTCCACCGGTCACTACCCGCGCCGGCGAGGCTCTGCGCGTCCAACAGGGTTACGGACCTCAAGGACCTGTTGCAGCTCCGTGAAGGAATTGCGCCGAGATCAGCGACGTCATCCCCGCGTACTGGTCCCCAGCACCGGCAACAGGTCCCGCATGGTCCGCTGCTTCACCTCCAGGCGACGCGTCAAGGACCGGGCCGATAGTGCGCTGCAGGTCAACAAGAGCCCGGGTCGAAAGCTCACTAAGGAGCAACGAGTAGCCATTGACCATGGCGAGAGGAATCACAAGAGCCCTCCTCGAAGATGTCAGGTACCCGGCTCACGAATCGTGATCGGGGAACCTGGCATGAACTGCACATCGGGTAGCCCCGCAAGGGAGGCAGCAGACGATGCCTCAACACCGGCGCGACGCAGAACACCGAGTGCGTCAGCCTTTGCCTTCAGCACCTGGGCGTCCTCTAGTGCACTACTTGCCCCCCCCTGAAATAGATGCTCTGCCTTGCTGGTTGTCGGCCCCCTTGGCGACCTCAGCGGCAACCTCAGGAGTAACCGCGCTTTGACCGGCCACGCGGTTGATGAAGTCTGAGACCATTCCCTTCTGGGCCTCCTGGCGCAGGCTGTCCACCTCGTCATCGGTGAAGACCCGGCCAGCAAGAGTCGGGTACTGGATGATCTGAGGAAGCACAGGGGCGAGCTTCGTGAGGGCATCAGCCTCAGCCGACATCGAGCGGAACTCCGGATTACGGAACCGTGCCGAGAGCTTCCAGAACTCGTCCGGGAGGCTCGTCTCGTCCTCCTTGACCATGTAAGCCAACCCGGCGATCTCTTCGACAGCAGGGGCAAGCACGTACTGGTTCTGCCACATGATGTCGATCAGTAGCTCATGCTCTGCCGCACGGATCGCCTCGGCGCTGGACGGCTGATCATGAAGCACGCCGAGAGAAGATGGTGACAAGCCAGTCTCGCCGCTGAACGCCATCGCAACTGTCCGGAGCATGTCGCTGTGAGGTGTCATCGTCGCCTGCTGCAGCTGTTTGAGCTGCGGGATATCCCCGTCCTCGTCCTTCGTCAGGGCAAGCAGACGGGCCATAGCGAGCTTGAATTTGGCCTCTTCCACCGAACCGCTGAAGGCATCCTCCGCAATGCCCAAGATCGCGAGCTGCGGGGTCGAGTAGAACTCGGCGTTGCCTTCCATACGAACGAACGCACGAACTGCCATGTCGTTCAGGGCCATCACGGAATTCGTCAGGCGGGATCGACCGAACGGTGCATTGCCTTGCGGATCGTTACGGATGGCAACGGCAAGGACGCGCCCAATCGAATGTTTTTCCTTGTTCGACTTCCACTTGCCATCATCAAGCTTGCACGTGATCACTGAGTCTTCGAGCCACAGGACGAACTCGGTAGGGTTGCTGAGCTGATCGACGTCAGTGATGGTCAGGAGCGCCGACATTCGACGCTTACGCCTGTCCCAGATGCCAGCAGCAGACTCTGCGGAATGCCCAATGATCTGGGCAGGCGCTTCACCATCAGTACCCTTAGCAACGGTCATGAACGACACCGAATGCTTATTCGCGCCGGTCACGGCCTGCTGGAACTCGAGCCCGAAGTTGTTGGCCTTCAACACCTCGCCAAGAT